>JBGATE010000007.1:9882-37127 GCA_044229375.1 Chitinophagaceae bacterium | reverse complement strand
TCCAAGCCGGTCAAGGGTTCGTACAAAGAATATCCAGACGGGGTAAATGAAAACAGCCATTAAGGGTTTTGAAACAGCGCTAAGGAGGTAACCCAGTTTCACAAAGGGGAGCCGAAGTCCCCTTTCATCGCTCCGTTTTCCGAAATATCCCTTGCTGATCCCGGCCATGAAACTGACCAGTCCCTCCAGTATGCCGATCAGTAAAACACTAAACCCTATCTCCTTCAGGTAAACGGGGATGACCGGATACAACATTTCACTGGCGATATCTGCAAACAAGCTCACCAGTGAGAGGATAAAGACTGTCCGGGTGATGATCCGCATAAAGTGAAGTTAACAGAAAAACCGGTTTTCGGTTTTTACGGGAATGACACGCTGATTACAAAAGCGGTGACTTGCCGTAACCATTTTTTATTGGGAAAGCCTCCAAAAAATTCCGAGCCCCGCAGGGGTTTCCCTTTGATAATTCAAATTATTTCCTCCACCTTTGCCCTCAACCTGACTCTCGTAAGTCAGGTAAAATCCGATAAAAATTAATGGGACTTTTCAACTGGTTTACACAAGAGATAGCCATCGACCTGGGTACGGCCAATACCCTTATCATACATAACGACGAAGTGGTGGTGAACGAACCCAGCATTATCGCCCTGAACCGCAATAATCCCAAGGAAGTGCTGGCAGTGGGTAAGAAGGCGCTGATGATGCATGAGAAAACGCATGAAAGCATCCGGACTGTTCGCCCTCTGAAAGACGGTGTGATCGCTGATTTTAACGCTGCCGAGCTGATGATACGGGAGCTGATCAAGCTGGTGTATCCCAAAAAGAAACTTTTCCCGCCCAGCTGGCGGATGATGATCTGTATTCCTTCGTCGATTACCGAAGTGGAGAAAAGAGCGGTGCGTGACAGTGCTGAACAGGCCGGAGCCAAGGAAGTATATCTCATTCATGAACCTATGGCCGCCGCACTTGGTATAGGAATTGATGTAGAAGAGCCGGTCGGTAACATGATCATCGATATCGGGGGGGGTACCACGGGGATCACCGTGATCGCCCTGGCGGGGATCGTATGTGACCAGAGTATCCGGATCGCCGGAGATGAATTCACTGCCGATATCATGGAGGCCCTCCGTCGCTATCACAGTTTGCTGATTGGTGAAAGAACCGCCGAACAGATCAAGATCCAGGTGGGTGCCGCGATGAAAGAGATCGATAATCCGCCGGATGATTTTCCGGTGAACGGCCGGGATCTTGTGACGGGGATACCCAAGCAGATCATGGTGAGCTACCAGGAAATTGCCGAGGCGTTGGATAAAAGTATTTTCAAGATAGAAGAAGCCATCCTGAAGGCACTTGAACAAACCCCGCCTGAACTGGCCGCCGATATTTACCGCCGCGGGCTTTATATCACCGGTGGCGGCGCCCTGCTCCGGGGGCTGGACAAACGCCTCAGTAATAAGATCAAGCTCCCCGTGCATGTGGCCGATGATCCCCTGAAAAGCGTGGTCAGGGGAACCGGTATCGCGCTGAAGAATTATGACAGGTATCCGTTTGTAATGAGATAAAATTAAGGTTCAAGGCACAAGGTACAAGGTACAAGGCGCTTCGTCGCAACATCCTTCTGTCTTGTATCTTGTTCCTTGTACCTTGTTCCTTGTACCTTGTTCCTTGTACCATGTTCCTTTCATGAGAAACATCTTTCTTTTTATTGGCCGTTACAGAACTTTTTTCTCCTTCCTCATTCTGCAGGGAGTGGCGCTTTGGTTTTTATTCAACTATAACCGGTTTCACCGGGCTAAATTCCTGGGTGTGGCCAATGAGGCAACGGGCCGGATCAATACACAGTACAATAAGGTGGAGGATTATTTTACCCTGAAAGAGGAGAACCGCCGGGTGCATCGTCTCAACGATTCATTGCTGAACCTCGCCCAGGAAAATTTTGCCGCTCATGATACTTCCATGCGACTGGTCAGGGACTCCCTGCCCTATGATACATCGGGAAATTACCGCCGTTATTTTTTCCGTCCTGCAATCGTGGTTTACAACACCGTCAGTTCCCAAAAAAATTATATCCAGGTCAACCGGGGCTCGGCACAGGGTATAAAGGATAATATGGCGGTTATCAGCTCCGACGGAGCTGTCGTGGGTGTAGTGGTGAATGTAAGTTCCAATTTTGCCCAGGTGATGAGCCTTCTGCATGTGCAGAATTCGGTGAGCGCTTCTCTGAAAAGGAGCGGGGATTTCGGTACGGCAGAATGGGACGGTAAGGATCCCCGCTTCCTGATCCTGAAAAAAATACCCAAGACGGTGGAAGTGAAAACAGGGGATACGGTACTCACCAGCCCGGTATCTTTTAATTACCCGCCGGGTTATATTGTCGGTACGGTGAATGCTATCAAACTGGATAATACTACCGGCATGTATGAGCTGAAAATAAAAACAGCGGCGAATTTTTACAATCTCCAGCAGGTCCATATTCTGGAGAATATGGATTATTCCGAGCAGACAAAACTGGACCAGGAAACAAAAAAGAAAATGGAATCAACCAAGGGCCCCCGATGAAAGACCTGGTACGAAATATCGCCCGTCTTGCCTTCTTAATCCTGGTACAGGTATATGTGCTGAATAAGATACCGCACCTGCACCGGTTCATCACGCCCTATATATATTACCTGTTCATCCTCTGGCTGCCCTTTTCCGTCTCCCGGCAATGGCTCCTGATCATCGGGTTCCTGACCGGACTTTCGCTGGATTATTTCACCATGACGCCCGGGCTTCATGCGGCGGCCTGTACCCTGATCGCCTATGTCCGGCCTTTCCTGATCGGTATCCTTACTCCGAAAGACACTTCGGAGTTCAACTACCGGGAGCCTTCACCGCTGGCCATGCAGTGGACGCCTTACGCGGTCTATGTACTGGTGCTGACATTGCTGCACCATGGCTATATGGTTTTCCTGGAATGGCTGAGTTTTGGAAGCTTTCTTGATTTCATCATAAAGGTCATCAGCACTACCGGTATCAGTCTCCTGCTCATTTTTACGGTGGAACTGTTATTTCCCAGGAAGCTCAAGTTCCGGACAAATACGGCGTAAGGTCAACGCGGTCATCTCCGAAAAAAATCATAAATCGCTAACTATTTTCAAATAGATTTGGAAACGCAGTTTTGCAATTCGTACATTGCATTAGAGTAATCAATTTCATTTTCATTCCTGTTTTTCCCTGGCGATTGCCAGCGGAACGGGAATATCCCCGATTTTTTTACCTGCGAAATGCCTGTGTTCAACCAATCAAGAAGCCGTATCATCCGCCTTATCTTCCTGGTTGCATTCCTGGTCATTACGGGACAGTTATTTTACCTGCAGGTGGTCTCCGGTAAGTTCCGGCAAATGGCGGACGAGAATGCCATCCTGAGAAAAACGATTTACCCTCCGAGGGGACTGGTTTTTGACCGGTACGGGAAAGCCATTATAAATAATACGCTAACGCATGACCTGATGGTGACCCCGGCGCAACTGAAAGGGATCGATACGGTGTTTCTTTGCCGCCTGCTGGAGATCGATTCGGCCGAGTTCCGGAACCGGGTCATAACGGCCATCATTAAGAACAGTTCACAAAAGCCTTCGGTGTTTGAAGCCTCTCTTTCCCCGCAGAAATATGCCCGTATCCAGGAAAACCTCTGGAAGTTCAGAAACGCCTTTTATGTACAGGAAAGACCTATCCGTTCTTATCCCTTTGGCGCCGGCGCCAATATTTTTGGTTACCTGGGTGAAGTGGATACCAATTACCTGAAGAAACATTCTGAGGAAGGTTATGTTAGCGGCGACTATGCCGGCATGACCGGCCTGGAGAGGAGTTATGAAAAAGCGCTGATGGGAGAGAGGGGCACGCAATACCTGATCAAGGATAATTTCAGCCGGATACAGGGCCCTTATGAGAACGGCGATATGGATGTGGCAGCTGTTGCCGGCAGCAACCTGTATACCAGTATTGATATTGCCCTTCAGGAGTTTGGTGAAAAACTGATGACCAACAAAGTGGGTTCGATCGTGGCCATTGACCCCAAAACAGGCGGGATCATTGCCATGGTGAGCAGCCCCACGTATAACCCTGGCTATTTAACGGGTACAGAAAGACGAAAACATTTTTCAGAACTCTATACGGATCCCCGTCTCCCCCTGGTGAACAGGGCCGTGAACGCGAGCTATGCGCCGGGTTCTACTTTCAAAACATTGCAGGCGCTGGTTGGACTTTCCGAAGGCGTAATCACTACAAGGACAACGTTCAGTTGCAGCGGCGCATTTTACGGATGTGGCAGCAGAAATCCCATGGGTTGCCTTGACCCGGGGACCTATTATTTGTCAACCGGGATCACCCATTCCTGCAACACTTATTTTGCCAACGTGATGCAGCGGGTGATCAATAACCCGAAGTATCCTACCATCGACAGTAGCCTGCGCAGCTGGAACAATTACATGTATGCATTCGGGCTGGGACATAAACTGGGAGTGGATGTACCCACCGAACAAGAAGGAATGATACCGACACCGGAATTCTTCAATAAGCAATATGGTTCCGGCACATGGGGCTTCTGTACATTCCGTTCCGTTAGTATCGGGCAGGGTGAGGTTACGGCCACACCGCTGCAGGTGGCCAATGAAATGGCCTATATCGCCAACAAGGGATGGTATATCATCCCGCATGTGGTTGACTCGATCGAAGGAGGCGACAAATACGGGTTGCTGGAAAAGTACAGGCAGCGGATCGTTCCGATCGATATTCCCGACAGCATTTTCGAAGCAGTGCACGACGGGATGCAGGGGGTAATGGAAACCGGTACGGGAAGGGGTTCCAAAGTGGAGGGCATCAAGATCTGCGGAAAGACGGGAACCGTGGAGAATTATTACCGCGGGGTGAAACAACCGAATCACTCGTTCTTTTGCGCATTTGCGCCACGGGAGAATCCCAGGATCGCCATCATGTGTGTGGTGGAGAACGCGGGAAGGTATGGCGGAACCTATGCCGCCCCGATCGTTAGCCTGATGATCGAGAAATATATCAATGATACGATTTCTGCCAAACGGCAGGGCCTGGTAGACAGGATGGCTGGTCTCAACCTGATCCCTAAAATGATGCTGGACAAAATGCGGCAGAAAGACTCGATCCGCCGGGTAAGGGAGGAGGAAAAATTACTGAAGTCGGAATTGAAGAACATAAAGGACACGTTGCAGTCGGAGGATAATCCTACAGAAGCGGAACTGAAACAGGGGCAAAAGAAAGAGAGCAGGCCCTCAAAGGATACTTCCGGGAATAAAAAGCCGGCAGCGAAAGACATGGCATTACCCGATTCGGTTCAAGGCCGCTCGGCAACGGGCAGGGAACCCTCAAAGCGTTTAGGAAGATGAACCAGCGAAACCCTGCCATATCAAAAGGAATTGACTGGAGCCTGGTGGGTATCTACCTGCTCCTGGTGGTTATTGGCCTGACGGCTATTTTCGCGGCAACCTATAAGGAAGGCGACCCGGTCATCCAGAGTTTCCTGCGTTTCAAAACCGATTACAGCAAACAGTTTTTCTTTTTCATTATCGGCAGCTTCCTGGCATTTTTCATCTTGCTTACGGATAGTAAATTCTTTGCCGCCACCGCCAACCTGGGTTATGCCGTTGGCATATTCACCCTGTTATTGGTCTTCCCTTTTCATTCCAATGTAAAGGGTACCGAATCGATCATCAAGATGGGGGCCTTTAACTTTCAGCCGGCGGAATTCTGTAAGATCTTTGTAGCCCTGGCCCTTGCAAAATACCTGTCGCGACCCGAAACGGATTTTACCAAAACCCGGTCGCAGATGATGGCGGCCGCGATTGCCTTATTTCCTGCCGCACTGACCATCCTGCAGAGTGAAACGGGTCTTGCGCTTGTCTATTTCTCCTTTTTCATTGTCATGTACCGCGAAGGATTGCCTTCCATTGTATTGCTGGTGGGTTTTGCCGTGGCCGCACTGATCGTGGCAACGATCGTCATATCACCCGATACACTGGCCATTATCCTGACCGTGATCGCCGCCGTTATCATTTATACTTATCGCCGTCAGATCAAACGGCAACGGGGTTTCCTGATGACCGTCCTCCTTATCTGGGCGCTTTGCGTGGGCATCCAGCGTTTTGCCGTGCCCTATATTTTTCAAAATGTGCTGCAGAAGCACCAGGTGGAACGGATCTTCGATCTGTTTGGCAAGGACAATCCGTATGAAACAAAAAAAGAAGACCTGAGCAGCGAAGAGGCCAAAAAGAAAAAAGAAAGCGGCACCAGTTATAATGTAAGACAATCCAAGATCGCGATCGGCAGCGGAAGGATTTTCGGAAAAGGTATCCTGAATGCGACACAGACAAGGTATGATTTCGTGCCCGAGCAACGTACTGATTTTATATTTTGTACGGTGGGGGAAGGGTTTGGTTTTACCGGGAGCATTGTACTGCTCGGACTTTACCTGGTCCTCCTTTTCCGGATCGTTACGATCGCCGAACGGCAGCGCAGCACTTTCAGCCGTTGTTATGCCTACGGTGTGGCTTCCGTTTTCTTTTTCCATATCGTGATCAATATCGGCATGACGGTGGGACTGGCACCGGTGATCGGTATACCCTTGCCATTTGTCAGTTACGGGGGCACTTCTTTATTTACTTTCACCATTTTACTTTTTATTTTGATCCGGCTGGATGGGGACAGGCAGATGGTCTTGCGTTGATGTGCTGATGTGCCAATTAAGGTTTAAAGCACTTCAGATACTACAGTGTATCTCAATTAAAAATTCAGCCCAATGTTCCGGGAGGTTCCCCTGATTCAGTACGGCAGCCTTACTTTTGCAGGAACTATTTATTTTCAGAACCAACATAAAACTAAGTTCCCCTTTAGGGAACGGGAGTATGAAAATCATTCCGCTTTCAGAAGGGACCTTCACCATTGACAAGACCAAGCGATTTGTACCGTTTGATGAAAAGGAGCATGTATTGAAGGAAAGACCGCCGGGGAGTTTGCTGGTCGAGGTCCAGCCCTTTGTGATCATTATGTCAAAAGATATTTTGCTGCTGGATACGGGTTTGGGTTTTGAGAAGGATGGCACACTTCAGCTGCATCAAAACCTGATGGATGCCGGTATCGGCCCCGGAGAGGTCACCAAAGTGCTGCTTACGCATTTACATAAAGACCATGCGGGTGCTGTGGGAATTGAAAGAGACGGACTGGGGGGCCGTCTTTCCCTCCCCAACGCCAGGTATTATGTGCAGCGGAGCGAACTGGCATTTGCCTTTGAAAAGGGATATCCTTCTTTTATCACGGAGGAGCTGGAATGCCTGCGAAACAACAGCCAGGTAGAACTGCTCGAAGGGGAAGGGCTGATTGACGGGTATATTCATTACCATATATCGGGTGCTCATTCACCTTATCACCAGGTGTTCCGCATCACCGAAGGTGAGGAGATCATTTTTTTTGGCGGTGACGAGGCGCCGCAACTGCAGCAGATGAAACACCGGTTTGTGGCCAAGTATGATTTCAACGGGAAAAAGGCAATGGAACTGCGGCAACAATGGTGGGAACAGGGACAAAAAGAAAAATGGACCTTCCTTTTCTATCATGATGTCAGGAACCCGGTTTGGCGGTTTAGTTGAAATAAAACAGCCCCGGTTTAAGACCGGGGCCCTGCTTACTTATGAAAAACACCAATTAATTAAAAGGTCATTGGACCATGGATCGGTTTCTCCGCAGCGGTTTTCCCTCCATCCTGTCCCGCCTGTTCTCCCTGATTATCTCTGCCGCTTTCCTGCGAAACTCATCCTCGAAGTGGTAAACCTTGTTAGCTCTTTGTTCATCGATGACCTGGCGAAACTCGGTTCTGTAACGAAGCCGGAGGTCGATGATCTTCTGCTGGAGGACCAGCCTGTCACCCCTGTAGGTATGGTGCGTTTGTGCAAATTCCCTGAAATAACGAACGAATACCGGTGTGAACCGTTCCGCCTCATTCCGGCTAAGATTGAGGCGGTTCTGGATATACTCCTGCATCCGGTCACGGATCTTGCTTTCCTGCGGTGTCGGGTCTTCCGTATCGCCCTGCGCCAGTACCACGGAACCGGGGATGAATAATAAGCTCAGTATAACGAACCACTTTTTCATTTTCTTCTGCTTAGTTTGTCAATAAAACTTCTTCAATGTCATCTGTTTGTTCCTGGAAGTTTTTCAGTTCATCTTCCGGGATGTCCTGCAGCAGTCGTTGTATCTCTTTGGACCGGTTGTCTGTTTTTACTTTAACCGTTTCAGTACCGTTCATTCCCGCATCCAGGAAATCGATCAGGTCATCCTGCTGTGTATCATTTAGTTTTTTGATGTCTTTGGAAACTTTTGCGAATACTTTTCCGCCTTCCACTTTCCGGCTTTCCGAATGAATGATCATAAATCCGGCGATCGCAATGATACCGGTAACCACGGCAGCGGCTGCATAGCGGAACCATTTGCGGCTGCCGAGTGCAATCACCTTCGCTGTTGAACTTTTTTCCTCAGCCGTAACAGGGCTTGCAAGGGTCTCAAAATATCCCTGTGGTACATGGTAGGGCATTTCTTTTTTCAGACTGCCCAGTAAGGGGGAGATCGATGCAGTTTCTTCCTGGACCGAATGCTGAACTTGAATTCCACGAACCAGTTGAAGGATCTTTTCATCCAGTTCTTCAAAATAACCGGACGGCACAGCATACGGCATTTGGGCGGGCAGTTTGCTTACCAAGGGAGACAGGTGTGCCAGTTCCTCTGCCACGTGCGAGGCTTCGGGGTTCTTGATCCTGGCCAGGACAGTGGCTGCCAACCCCTCAAAATACCCTTCCGGAACGGAGTAAATATTCTCCGGGTTATGGGCAACTAAAGGGCTGTTCAGCTCTTTCAACTCCTGTAATATGTTGTCTCTCTGTGTCATTTCTTCAAAATCCCACGAAACTTTCGCGTAGTGGGGCATTTAATAAGATGGTTTTCAATACCCAAAGTTTAATGATTCAGCATATAATCCTCAACTTTTTTAACAGCATGATGATAGCTGGCCTTCAGGGCTCCCTCGCTGGTTTCCAGTACGCGGCTCATTTCTTCATATGGCATTTCATCGTAATATCGTAAACTAAATACAACTCTTTGTTTTTCAGGTAATTGCTGAATTGCCAACTGCAATTTCCATTCCAGCCGGTTGGCATCAAAATGCTTGTCGGCCATTATTTTATTGCTTAAACCGCTTTCCACGTCACTAAGGCTTACAGACGCCCTTTTTTTCTGCTGCTCCAGGTAGGTAAGGCACTCGTTGGTGGCAACCCGGTAAAGCCAGGTATAAAGCTGGCTGTCTTCCCGGAAATTCTCCAGCCCGTTCCACACCCGGATCAATACATTTTGAAGCACATCATTGGCATCATCGTGTTCCACCACCATCCGGCGGATATGCCAGTAGAGTTTCTCCTGGTATTTGCGGATGAGGCTGGTATAGGCTTTTTCTTTCGTAACCGGGTTACGGAATTGTACGAGTAATTCACTATCGCTGGTTGTGGTCAGTGACATTAGTCAGGGGCTTTGGTTCGGTTAGAATATTGGAATGGCAATATGTTTAAAGGCCTAACAGAACTAAAAATAAAAAAGCAGGTCCATTTTTAAAAGAACCTGCCCGAATACTTTAAAACAAACTGTTAACTGTTTTTCTTCCTTGCCAGCACTTTTTCTGCTGCGGTTACGATATCGGGGACATCCAGGCCGTATTTTTTCAGGAGCTGGGCCGGTGTACCACTTTCGCCAAACGTATCTTTTGTACCGACGTACTCGATGGGTACAGGGTGATTTTTTGCCGCTACCTGGGCGATCATATCCCCCATTCCTCCAATGATATTGTGTTCTTCAGCGGTTACGGCGCAATTGGTTTTCTTAAGGGAAGCTATCACTGTCGCTTCATCCAGCGGTTTGATAGTATGGATGTTGATCACTTCAACGCTGATCCCTTTTTCCTGCAGGATGACGCCCGCCTGGATCGCATTCCAGACCAGGTGACCACAGGCGAAAATGGACACATCGGTTCCTTCGGAAAATACCTGTGCCTTCCCGATCTCAAAAGGTTTGCCGGCGGTGAAGATGGGCCAAACAGGACGCCCGAAGCGGAGATAGACAGGACCCTTATAGTCGGCAATCGCTTCCGTAGCCGCCTTGGTCTGCGCATAATCACAGGGAACGATCACCGTCATACCCGGCAGCATCTTCATCAGGCCGATGTCTTCGAGTATCTGGTGGGTGGCGCCGTCCTCACCCAGTGTAAGCCCCGCATGCGAAGCGCAGATCTTTACATTTTTTTCGCTGTATGCGATGGATTGACGGATCTGGTCATAGACCCTGCCCGTGGAGAAATTTGCAAAGGTGGTGGTGTAGGGGATCTTTCCGCCGATCGTTAGTCCCGCCGCAATGCCCATCATATTGGCCTCCGCGATCCCGCACTGGAAAAAACGGTCCGGGAATTCCTTCATGAACTGGTTCAGTTTCAGGGAACCGGCAAGATCCGCTGTCAGCGCTACGATGTTCGGGTTTTTCCGTGCTGCCTCCACTATCCCGTCGCCAAAGCCACTGCGGGTGTCTTTATTTCCGGTAGACTGAATTTCCTTTAATAACATGGGGTCGTTTTTTGGGGTTGGGCAAATGTAGGCTAAGAGTTTAAAAGAGGGAAGGAGAAAATGAGAGAATTTGAAAATGTGAAAATTTGAAAATGTGAGAATGTGGATATAATGGGTTTGTGTTTTTGCCCGGCAATTTTATCCTGATTTATTTGCCTGAGATATATTCCTTATTAACCAAAAAAAGCTTGAAGGCAGGTATCACTATGTATGTGTTCTTTCAAAAAAATCATTGAAAATGAGCAGGAAGATACGTCAAAAGTTCAATGGAATAAAACAGGGAAAATAAGTGCATTTGTTAGCCCTCTTTCTCTCCTTTTTCTCTTTAAAACTCTTAGCCTCAGTTCAGCTCCCCCGGCACGCTCCCGAAAACGGTCTCATCCGCTTTTAGCCGGAGTTCCCATTTCCAGGCGGTTGCCATCATATCCTCGAGGGAAAAGCGTGGTGTCCAGCCGAGACGCACCCGGGCCAGGTCATTATTGGCGTAGACGGCCACCACATCACCGGCGCGACGGGGGCCCGTCTCGTAATTCAGTTCGGTACCGCTAACTTTTTCAAAAGCATGGATCGCTTCGAGTACGGAGATACCGGTACCGCTGCCGATATTGAATACTTCGCAGTTCTTCCGGTTCTTTCCCTCTTCCAGGTATTTCAGTGAAAGGGTGTGGGCGCTGGCCAGGTCGCAGATATGGATATAATCCCTGATGCAGGAGCCGTCACGGGTTGGGTAATCCGTACCGTGTACAACTAGTTTCGGGATCCGGCCGATGGCGGTTTGCGTAATGGCCGGTAACAGGTTCTGTGGTTTTCCCAGCGGCATTTCACCAATGGAGGCGGAAGGGTGCGCCCCGGCCGGGTTGAAATAACGCAGCAGGATGCATTGAAGTGCTGAACTCCGGGCGAATTCGTTCACGATTTGTTCCCCCATTTGTTTGCTGTATCCGTAAGCGGACTGGGCCGGTTTGGGGGGTGATTTTTCCGTAACGGGGATCTCATCCGGTTCGCCGTAAACAGTGCAGGAAGAGGAAAAAACAAAATGTGGTACCCGGAATTCCTGCACGCATTTCAGCAGGTTGATCAGGGCCACCAGGTTGTTCTCAAAATAAAGCAGGGGATTTTGTACCGATTCTTCCACCGATTTGTAGGCGGCGAAGTGGATGATGCCGCTGATGTCCGTATTTTCCTGGAAGATTGCGAACGTATCGTCAAAATTGCAGAGGTCAACCTTGTAGTTCTTGATCTTTTTACCCGTGATCAGTTCTACGCCTTTCAGGATGACGGGATTGGAGCGGGAATTATTATCCACGGAGATTACCTCATATCCGTTCTCGATCAGATCCACAATGGTATGGGATCCAATATAACCACAGCCGCCGGTAACGAGTATTTTAGCCATACAAAAATTCCCGACAAAAGTCAGGAATTTTAGGCGAATAATTTATGGAATGATTAAAACAACTTTACGATATGATAAACACCTGCGGCGACAAGACCACTGACGGGTATCGTCAGTATCCAGGCCCAGATCAGGTTGATGGTAACACCCCAGCGAACGGCGGATAATCGCTTGGTAGCGCCCACACCCATGATAGCACCGGTAATGGTATGCGTGGTACTTACAGGTATTTTGAGTGCTTCGGTGATGAATAAGGTCAGTGCACCGGCTGTTTCAGCGGCCACTCCCTCAAACGGTGTAACCTTGGTGATCTTTGTCCCCATGGTCTTTACGATCTTCCAGCCACCGCTCATAGTACCCAGGCCGATGGCGGCATAACAGGTGATAGGTACCCAGTTGGGCATTTGACTGAATTCCTTGATGCTGCCGCCGGCAATAAGTGCTGCCGTGATGATCCCCATGACCTTCTGGGCATCATTACCCCCGTGACCAATGCTGAATGCTGCAGAAGAAACCAGCTGAAGCCTTTTGAACCACTGGTTGGAGCGGTGAGCATTCAGTTTGCTGAGCCATAAAGCGAAAATGGCCATGGTCAGCAGGATCAGCGACAACAGGAGCCATTTAAAATTCTTCGAATAGAAGATGACCTGTGTGATATAATTATCGTAATGCGTTTTTTTCGCGAGTATTTCCCTGTTGAATTCAAGACTGATGGAAAGAAATATGATAACAAATGCGATCACCCCCAATGAAAATATTTTGGAGGTCCAGCCTTTTTTAAAGGAGCTCAGGAACCAGAGCGACATGATAAAAGCCATGATCATACCCACAATGGGTGCCAGGAAAATGAAGGCGGCTGTTTTAAGGACGATTGGTGAGTTAACGGCTGCGAACCCCCCGGCCGCGACAGCTGCTCCCGCAAATCCCCCGATCAGGGTATGCGAAGAGGAGGAAGGTATTCCAAGCCACCAGGTCAGTAAGTTCCACAGAATGGCCGCGATCAGTCCGGAAAAGATCACGATCATCATATTCCCGGATACCAGGTCCGGTTTCACTGTTTTAGCGACGGTATCGGCCACCCCATGATCCTTGAATATGAAGAAGGCAACAGAATTGAAAAGGGCCGCCCACAAAACCGCCTGGAAGGGAGTAAGCACCTTGGTGGATACCACCGTGGCGATGGAGTTGGCCGCATCATGAAATCCATTGATATAGTCGAATATCAGGGCCAGTGCAATAATGGTGATGAGAAAGGGTGTCATAAGAAGTTAGTTTGTAACGATATCAGGCATATTTGATAATGATAGACTCGATCACATTACTGGCATCCTCACATTTATCCGTTACGATCTCCATCACCTGGTATATCTCCCTTTTCTTGATCACTTCTTTGGCATCCGATTCGGTCTCGAAAAGACGTTCAATACTGAAATCAAAAATATCGTCGGCCTGGTTTTCAATGCTGTTGATCTTGACCAGTGCCTCGGTGATATTGCGCATATTTTTCATGTCGCGCAGTTCGAATACGGCTATTTTCACCTGCTGGGAGGCCTGTTCGATCAGTTCCGAGAATTTCTGCAGGCCGATATCATTCGGGTTGACCTTATAAAAATTTATCTTTTTGGCGGAAGCATAGATATAGTCGACTATATCATCGAGCGAAGTGGCCAGGTAATGGATATCCTCCCGGTCGAAAGGAGTGATAAAATTCCTGCCCAGCTCGGTAAACAGGTGGTGGGTCAGCTCGTCGTTGGCATGTTCCAGGTCTTCGATCTGGGCAATGATGGAAGCTCTTTTATCAAAATCCGGCTCGGCCACCACATCCCGGAGCTGGCTGCCCATTTTCTCAACGTTGGTGGCCACTTTTTCAAAAAGTTCATAAAAGATCTTGTTCTTCGGCATGAAGATTTTCAGGAAAGATTGCAGTGCCATTGGTTTGGTTTTTTAGTTCCCGTCACTGACGGAATTAATAATTGCGAAAATACGGTTTGCCGGTCCGGGGCTGCCGGGGGACGGAGAATTAATAATAAATTAATATAGAAATAAAATTAGGCTAACAATTGAATAACAAAGAATTTATATTGCAGAAAATTGACTACCTGGTATGTTAAAGGCGACCCCCCTTCCTTATAAGCATTTTTTAGTGTTGCTTTTTTCGATTTTTCACATCGTGACCGCCTATTCACAGCGTTATCTCGCGGATATTGATTCTTCCTTTTTCATTAAGGATACGGTCAGGCCCGTGATCAAAAGGTTTGAAAATTTACGGATAACCGGGTATATCCAGCCGCAATTCCAGAAAGCGCAATCCGAGGGGGCACCCTCTTTTTCCGGGGGTAATTTTTCCCAGTTCTCCAGCAGCCGGTTTATGCTCAGAAGGGCAAGGGTGAAAATTGACTATGTGCTTCCTTCCAAAAGGAGGTACCCTTCCGCGCTTTTTTCGTTCCAGATAGATGCTACAGAAAGAGGGGTCATTGTACGGGATATGTTCCTGAAATTATTTGAAACAAAAAAGAATTTATTCTCCCTCACAACCGGTTTATTCGCGCGGCCCTTTGGTTACGAAGTCAATCTTTCTTCCGCTTTCCGGGAAACACCGGAGCGGGGGAGGATGTCTCAGATACTGATGCCTTCAGAAAGGGATATCGGCCTGATGGTATCTTTCGAGCCCCAGGAAAAGCAGCACCGGCTTTCGCATATCAAATTTGATCTTGGTTTCTTCAATGGGCAGGGACTTTCCGGAACAACTGATTTTGATGATCACAAGGACCTGATCACACGACTTTTTATTAAGCCCTATATATTCAATAAGGTGGAACTTACAGGGGGCCTTTCCTACCTGCGGGGCGGCTGGAAGAATGGTACCAAATATGTATACCGTAGCGGCATCGCCTCAAACGGAGATAAGGTATTTGTTGTGGATTCGTCAGATGACAACCTCGGAAGGTCTTCCCCACGCCATTATTACGGAGCCGATCTGCAATTCAAATTGCATCATGACTGGGGCGAATCGGAATGGAGGGCCGAGTACTGGTTTGGCACACAACCGGGCACGGCTGCCTCCACCAGCAATCCAGGAACCCTTCCCAGTTCCAATGGACTTCCCGTACCTACCTATGTCAGGCATTTCGACGGTGTATTCCTCTTATTCCTTCAACATATCGTATCCATGAAACACCAGTTATTACTGAAGTATGACTGGTATGATCCCAACTTCAGGGTAAAAGAACAGGAGATCGGGAAACCCGGAACCAACCTAACTTCAGCGGATATAAAATTTGCAACTCTCGGGATCGGGTATGTTTACCTGATCAACCCCCAGACCAAACTGATCCTGTACTATGATTTTGTTAGAAATAAGGCGACCCTGCTAAACGGGTATACAAAGGATCTGAAAGATAATATACTGACTTGCAGGGTACAATTCCGGTTCTAAGTACTGTTAACATCCCGGTAACATTGCGGTTACAATTGCTTAATACCCGGGTAACATGTGGGTAACGCTGTACGGTCACCTTTGCGGCAAATAAACCGCTATGTATCCGAGGTTGCGACTGTCCCTTACTTTTCTCTTTTTTTCCGTTTTTTCGGTTGCTTTTGGCCAATCGCAGAAGCTTACCGGAAAAGTCATGAATGCAAAGAATGAACCGCTGGCAGGTGCCACTATTTCCATTGCCGGCACCAGCCGGCAGGTAGTGGCCGACGTGGAGGGTAAGTTTTATATCGCGCTCGAACCGGGAAAAAAATATACCCTTTCCATTTCCTACATCGGTTATGAAACCAAAGAAGTAGCGGAGGTAGATGTGACAGCCGCCCAGGAGAACTTCCTCGAAATAGTTCTGAAACAAAGTTCCAAATCCAACCTGGAAGGAGTGGTGGTTAAAGCCACTTCCAAAAGACAGGAGACAACGAATGCCCTGCTCAGTTTTCAAAAGAACAATACGGCTATGTCAAGCGGTGTGGCCGCAGATTTTATCCGCCGCACACCGGATAAGAACACAGGTGAGGTTTTACGCCGGGTAAGCGGCGCCTCTATCCAGGATAATAAATATGTGATCGTAAGGGGTCTGAGCGACCGTTACAACCAGGCCCTCCTGAATGATGCTCCCATGCCCAGCAGCGAACCGGATAAAAAAGCCTTTTCGTTTGATATCATTCCTTCTTCGATGATCGATAATATTATTATCAACAAGACCGCCACCCCGGATTTGCCGGGAGAATTTGCCGGGGGGCTGGTACAGATCAAAACGAGGGATATCCCCGCAAAAAATTCACTCTCTATTGGATTTTCTTTAGGATATAATTCCCAGTCTACCTTTAAGGATTTTACCAGCAATGGAAGAAACCCGCTGGACTGGCTGGGATTTGACAACGGCAACAGGAGTTTGCCCGGAACGATCCCTTCCATTACCGGTTACCGCTCCCTGACGGATGCGCAAAAGATCGGGCAGACAAAAACGTTTGCCGGGGATGTGTACAGTGAAGTGACCCAAAAGGCCCTGCCCATCAGCACCTTTAATCTTTCCTGGGCCAATGTTTCCCGTTCAAAGAACAATGCCAGTTTCGGTACGCTGGTTTCCCTTTATCACCGCCAGGGCATGACGGTTTACGATGATGTGGAAAGAGGACGTTTCGAGCAGGTAAGGACCCCGATATTTTCCGGGAATGAAGTGCAGAACAGGTTTGCCGCCACCACCGGTGTACTGGCCAATTTCACGTATGTAAAAGGGAAGCATAAGATCTCTTTCAAAAACCTGTTCAACCAGTTGTTTGAAGACAACTATTATAACAGGACACTGAATAATACCGGCCGCCTGCAGATCGTATCCCTTCGTTCATCCTTTCTTAACCAGCGCTCCCTTTACAGCGGGCAGCTTGAAGGTGAACACCAGCTTACACAATCGGGCATTAAACTGAAATGGAACGGGAACTTTGCCTATAACAGTAAGTCACAACCGGATTTCCGGACCGCGCAATATGTAAAAAGTTCTTCGGACCCCAACAGCGAATATGAAATGGATGATGATGATACCCGCCGGTTCTTCTCCGGCCTGAAAGATTTTACAACAGGAGGTAACGGTTCATTAACTATTCCATTTAACCTCGGCAGACAAAAACAAACCGCAAAGATCGGGGGCGGATCCACCCTTCGTTTCAGGAACTTCCAGTCAAGGGTATTCCGTTACAGGGCGGCTTCGGCCTCCACGGATATCGCTATTCCTTATTATGAGGCTTTCCTGCCTTCCAATATTAATTCCAACGGACTTTACCTCGAGGAGCAAACACAGAACACCGATAAGTATGTTGGTATTTCCGCTCTGAATTCCGGTTTTTTCATGTTTGATAATAATATCGGTGATAAGGTCCGCCTGATCTGGGGACTCCGTGCAGAATTTTTTGAGCAGTTTCTGACTACCCGTGACCTTTCGTTGAAAAGAGTGGTGGTGAATACCGAAAAATGGGATTTCCTCCCATCGCTAAACCTTACGTATACCATCAACCCGAAAAATCAACTGAGAGTTTCGGCCTCGCAAACCGTTGCCCGGCCCGAGTTCAGGGAAATAGCACCCTTCCAGTTCTTCGATTACGAGCAGATCTGGGGGGTGAGCGGAAACGTGGACCTGAAACGTACCGCCATTTTCAACGGCGATATCCGTTACGAATTCTATCCAAAGGCCGGTGAAGTTGTATCCCTGGGCGCCCTCGTCAAGCGTTTTGATAATCCCATCGAACTGAGGATGGATCCGGGCAGCAACGGTGACCGTTGGTTGTTTGAATTTGCCAACGCAGACAAGGCGATCCTGTATGGTGTGGAAGCGGAGTTCAGGAAGAACCTGGATTTCATCAGCGAAAAACTGAAGGACCTCACATTTGTAAGTAATCTCACCCTGCTGAAATCCAAAGTGAGCCTTACCACCGAACAGGCAAGCGGTATAAAGACCGAACAGGACAGACCGCTGTATGGCCAGTCGCCCTACCTGCTGAATGCCGGCTTCCAGTACACAAAGGGTCAGTGGAACGCTACCCTGCTATATAACAGGATCGGCCCCCGGCTTTCACTGGTGGGAGACCCGACCGGCGCCGGTTTCTATGATATTTACGAGCGTCCCAGGAATCTGCTCGATATGCAGGTTTCCAAAAAGATATTGAAAAGCAAGGGTGAATTGAAACTGACCGTGTCCGACCTGCTCAATAACCAATATGCATTCTATGATAACCCTTCCACCAAACCGGGTTATGAATTCAGCAAGGGCGACAGGATCAACTATGCCTACCGGCCCGGTACGGTTGTAACGGTCGGATTTACCTATGACTTTGATCTACGTTCAAAAAACTAACTCCCCATACGCAATTAAAATTTTTAAAAAGAAAACAAACAACAATGAATACGTTTAAATCCCTCCTTTTCGTAGCAGTTGTGGCAATGTCCGCCGCTTCCTGTGTTAAGGTCAATTTCAATGACGACAATGGTAACGGTGGTACGATTGGTACCAACCCGGATGACCCGAATGTAAGCCGTGTGCTGGTAGGCTCTTATGAAAGGAACATTACACTTGACGGCGGTGCGTACACGATCAAAGGTTATGTATATTTTACGGCCGGTACAACGCTCACGATTCCCGCCGGTTCTGTATTGAAAAGTGATATTTCCCAGAAAGGGGCCATCATCATCGAGCGCGGCGCCAAGATCGAAGCGCTCGGCACGGCCGCTAAACCCATTATTTTTACCTCCGGTAAACCGGCGGGTTCAAGGGCACGCGGCGACTGGGGCGGTATCATCCTCCTGGGAAATGCGCCTACCAACAGGCCGCTTTCCCCTGCTCCGCTGATAGAGGGTGGAGTTGACCGCCGTTATGGCGGTACGGTTGCCAATGACAATTCCGGTACCATGCGCTATTGCCGTATCGAGTGGGCAGGTATCGCCGCTGAACCCGGTTCCGAGATCAACGGTTTGACAATGGGTGGTGTCGGCAGCGGCACTACGCTGGAATACATCCAGGTTTCCTACGGTAATGATGACGCCTATGAATTCTTTGGCGGTACCGTTAATGCAAAATACCTGGTATCCTATGCCACATCCGATGACGACCTTGATTTTGACTTCGGTTATACCGGAAAGATCCAGTTTGCCGTGGTGCAGCGCAGACCCGAGATAGCTGATACGGATGCCGGAAACGGTGTGGAAGCGGATAATGACGGTTCGGGTACAACGGCTACCCCGTATACAAAACCTATCCTTTCCAATATTACCTGGGTTGGTCCTAACGGAGATCCTAACACGCAGGCAAACCTGAATTTCGCGAACCGATGGAGAAGGGCTGTACGGTTTGAAGTGCATAACTCCATTATGTTGGGATTCCCCAAAGGCGGATTCTCCCTGGAGAGCGCCGCCACCGGTGATGCCTATAATACGGATGCTTCCGTATTTAAGAATAACCTGGTTCACGCGCTGGCGAGCCCCTATAAAGTGGATGCGGCAGCAGGTGGATTGATATCCGCCGCACAGGTGCAGACAAAAGCGGAAGCTAACGGATGCATTACGTATGCCAATGCCGCAGATATCATGCTGGAAGCTCCCTTTAACTGGGATGCGCCGAATTTTGCACCCAAGGCAGGATCTCCCGCACTGAACGGCGCTTCCTTCACCGGCCTGGATGCTTTCTTTAGCAGTGTTACGCACAGGGGCGCGCTGGGGGCAACCAACTGGTTAGCCACCTGGACAAGCTTTACTCCCCAGACAAACGTATATTGACCGGATCACAATTAACTTTGTAAAGCCGCCCTCAGAAGCGGCTTTACTTTTTTAAATTTTACCGGATGTACAGCATTCGCAATATTGCAGGACTACTCCTCTTTACCTGTATCTTTTTAACCGGCTGTTCGGACGCGGGTAAGAAGAAAACAACTAAGGGACAGGAAAATGCGGAGGGTAACAGGGCGGAGATCCCGATCGCCAACAGGGGAATTGATATTGAGCCGCGGCTGCTCCAAACGGACAGTATGCAGGTGCTTTATTATGATGAACCGGACGGGGATTCGCTCCGCTACAGCCGTTACTTCCGGTATGCAGTAACCGCAGATACGGGTACGATAGTACAATTGCTATCAGGGTTTCAAAAACCATTTGCCGATCAATTGCAGCCCCGGGACTGCCGGTCGGAAGGAAAGATGTTCCTTTTTGCCGGGGAACAGGAAGTCAAGACGGTTTACTTTTCAACCCGTTGCGATACCTGCTGTTATTTGTATTTCATCAAGGACGGCCGGTTCCTTTATTTTCCCATGAATGACACGACGCGCACCCTTATCGGGGTGCTAAAAACAAAAAGCCTGAAACCGTAATTGAAATATGCCGGCTGATCACCTTGCCGGGTTATAGGCATACACCACTTCAAAGGCGGACCTGTTCAGTGAAGGGATCGACTGGCCAAGCCCAAGGTCTTCTTTCTGGGGAGTAGGTTCACAAACAGAATATTTTTCACCATTATAGTAGATCGGTTTTCCTACAGGCTTATCAAATTTTACAGCCACTGTTACATGCTCCGGGTAAGCCAGAACGATCATCGGGAGGTTATACAATTCTTTTACGAGGTAGAAGAACAAGGCCGCCCTGTCTTCACAATCGCTTTGTTCGTACAGCAGGGTTTGTTCGGGCGTTAATCGCTTTTCATTTCCAAAAACCTTTGCATCCGGTTCAAACAGGAATGCATACCGGGTGAAACGCATCAGGTAGTCAACACCCTGTTTACTATTCATGCCCCGGGTATTCTTTTTCAACAGGGGTATCAGGGAGCCATAGGTTTCATGGCTCATCGGGATATTAAAATACGAAGCATAATCCACTACGGGATAATTGGCGAAAATGGTTTTTACCTGGGGATTCAGTTTTATCTTAAACTGGTAATCCTGGAGGTTATAGCTGAAATGCAACTGTTTCTCCTGGTATTCAGCGGGATTCAGGTCGGGTAACCTTGAGATCTTGTAGGAGAATGTAATGGAAGCCGGCGGCACAGTCAGGTTAACGGGATCAAAGCTCTCTTTTTCAAAATCAATGCAACTGCCGTAGTCGTGATAATTCAGGCAGATATACTGTTTCCCGTTCAGGCGGTAAGCCGGTATATTGTAAATATTCTCATCGCATTGCACATAGAATAATAATTTATCCTTCCCGGTTTTTAGAGCGGCATCATACCCGGATTGTACCAGGAGGAACCACTTATACAGCGTATACCGGTAGTAATTTTCAGCTTTGGGGCTTATGGACTGGGCTGTTTTTCGGATCAGCTGGTAATATAACCAGTCCTCCAGTTGCAACTGTTTTTTGTAATTCAATAAGGCCTGAACGACTGTTTCAAAACGACTTGCCTGCAGTTTTTCGGCGAAACCTTGTACAGAAACCGAACTTAATTCGGAAGGGAATGGAATCTTAAATGATTCATCCACAGGCATTTCAATCTTGTTGCCGAAAAAATCAAATTGTACATTTTGAACTCCGCCCTTATCCGCATAAGCCCGCTGAGAATGCAGGAAAATAAAGAGGATATATAATATGGTAAGCCGGGTCTTCATACGGACTTCATTTAAAGTTACAAAAAGATAACAATTAAGTAATATTAAATTTTTGGAATGTATGCTCAGGGGCCCGGTTCTTTTTGGTTATTGTGAGTCCAGCTTGAAAAAACTCCCCGGAAACGTATCAGACTATAGTTGAGGAGTGCTTCCAGTGTAAACCGGGTATTACAGAAGTCCTTACCGGATGCATTTGCTCCTGCTTCATAAGCCTTTTTTGTTCTTCCCGTCAGTAACAGGATTACTTTTTTATTTTAACTTTCAGAAAATAATCGCATGAGGATCGCTGTATCATATATGGTCATCATACTGCTGGTCTCCTGCAGCAGTTCAGCAGTAGGTAAAAAACTCAAAGGCTGCGACAGCCTTGTGGTCACATTTAACGCCCCCAACAGCGATTCTGTTATAAATGTCGTCAGCACTACCGAAACAAAGGCCATCAGCAAGCTGGCCCGCTTCGTGGACGGAAAACCATCTGAACAATACAAGTGCGGATATGACGGCAATATGATCTTTTTCAAAGGGGGGCGCCAGGTACTGCCCGTTGTTTTCAAATACAGCGAAGAGGGCTGCCGTCATTTTCTGTTTGACCTGGATAATAAAGTAATAAGCAGCCGGATGAGCAATGAAGCAGTTGATTTTTTAAGAAGCCTGGCTACCGGAAGCAACACCTATTGAACGGGTAAGCCAGGTTCTACACTTCCTGTTCCTTAAATGAAAGAATAATACTTTCCCGGGTTGGGGTTACCTGCCGGCAGCGGATGCCGGCCCTGTCCAGCATGTTCCTTGAAGCGATGAAGATATCGTCACCGGCGTATTTGTCCGAGAGATAGATCACTTCCGTGATACCGGCCTGTATGATGGCTTTTGAACATTCATTACAGGGAAAGAGGGCCGTATAGATCCGGCAGCCATGCAGGTCCATGCCGATATTGTTGAGAATGGCATTGAGTTCGGCATGACAGACGTAGGGATATTTTGTCTGAAGAAATTCACCTTCCCTTCCCCAGGGAAACTCATCATCATCGCAACCGGCCGGCAACCCGTTGTAACCCGCGCCCACAATTTTGTTTTTTTGATTCACGATACAGGCGCCCACCTGCGTACCCGGATCCTTGCTGCGCTGGGCCGAAAGCAGGGCAACACCCATGAAGTATTCATCCCAGGAAATATAGTTGTTTCTTTTGTTCATCTTTTTGTTCAGGCGCTTAAAGTTCGGTGAAAATCAATAATAAATTGCAGAAACGGAGATGAACATGAATCAGTGCAGTAAAAACCGGGCTTTGCAATATATGAGGTAAGCAAGCGATATGGCGGCCAGCCACGCCAGGATAATAAGGAGAATAGATAATATGTTAACCCGCCGTTTTGCCATTTATTCAGCGATTCGTGTAAGCCTGAGATTGGCCACCGGGGAAATGATCAGCGGGAATTTTTCAACCACTACATTGCTGCTGTCGAGACCGAATGCTTTTTCTTCCGACAGGCTTATTTCCTTTAATCCAAAATGGAGTTTCATGATCAGCCGTTCCCCGATCGAGAGTTCGTTATCCTGGCTCAGGTATTTTTCCATCACCACGAAGGAAAAATCACCGGTGATATTATTTCGCTCCAGGCTCTCATACCGGCTGATCACATTGACCTCTTTATTGGTCACGAGGTCTTCCACTACTTTACGGAAAAGGAGGTTTATCCGCGGCTGCACCCGGAAACCCAGCCTGAAATCCACCCGGATAATATCGTTTGGTATGATATGGGTGACCTTGTATTCTGTTGTATACGGATCATCTATCGTATCCACGTGCACCAGCCAGTAGATATCAGCCCTTTTGGGTTTACGGTTCAGGATGGAATAAATGATCTTATGTTCTATCTCCTTTGCATTATCCGCACTGGTCAGGTAAACCAGGTGCGTGGCATATTTTGGAATGGACCTGTCAATGCTCAGTTCCTGTATCTTGGGAACATAGTGTTCAAGCCTGACAAATTCCACGTAACGGTTCTTGATCTTCCGGGCCCTGTACCAGTCATACATCACAATAAACAATAGCCCTCCGACGATGAGCGTTACATAACCACCGTGCGGCAACTTGTCCATATTGGCATAGAAGAAACTGAATTCGATGGTGAGATAAAGGAAAAGATAAAGGTAAACGAACACCGGTTTTACCCTGTGCAGTACAAGGAAGTTGGCAAATAAAACGGATGTGGCGATCATTGTGGCGGTGATGGCCAGTCCGTATGCAGCCTCCATATTCGAGGCTTTTTTGAAGTATATGACCATGCCGATGCACCCGAGGTACAATAAAAGATTCACCGCAGGAATATACAACTGTCCTTTTGTTTCTGTAGGATAATTGATCCGTAATTTGGGCCAGAGATTCAGCCGCATGGCTTCGCTAACCAATGTGAATGAACCGGAAATCAGCGCCTGGCTGGCAATGATGGTTGCGGCAGTGGCAATACTGATCCCAAAGTACATGAACCATGAAGGCATGATACCGTAAAAAGGGTTGAATCCCCTTTCGATCATCTCCGCGCTGATGAGCCCGCCCTGGTGGGTGTGCAGCAACCAGGCTCCCTGGCCGAGATAGTTCAGGATGAGACAGGTTTTGACCAGTATCCAGGAATACCGGATATTCCATTTACCACAATGACCGAGATCCGAATACAAAGCTTCGGCGCCGGTAGTACACAAAAACACACCGCCCAGGATAAAAAATCCCTGCGGGTAGTTGCTTAAGAGATGATAGGCATGGTACGGGTTGAATGCATTTAATACAGGCAAATGATTGAAGAGCTGCACTGTTCCCAAAGCGGCGAGCATGATAAACCATACCAGCATGACGGGGCCGAAAAAACGACCGATAAAAGCGGTTCCAAACTGCTGAATAAAAAATAATACGGTCAATATACCGATCACTATATAAACAACTGTCCACTGGCTGATTTGTGCCAGGGCAGGCACCTGTTTCAAACCCTCTATCGCGGAGGTTACAGAAATAGGCGGAGTGATCATTCCGTCAGCCAGCAAGGCGGCACCACCGGCCATCGCCGGTATGACCAGCCATCTTTTTCTTCGCCTTACCAGTGCGAACAGGGAAAAAATCCCGCCTTCCCCTTTATTATCCGCGCGTAGAGTGAGTATGACATACTTGATGGTGGTTTGCAATGTCAGCGTCCAGATGATACAGGACAGGGCCCCGATGATCAGTTCTTCATGGATCACTTTTCCATTGGTGATGGCATTGAGCACATACAGGGGAGAAGTACCGATATCGCCGAAAATGATCCCCAGGGCAATCAACAATCCTGCAGGGGTTGCCTTATTATGTGAAAGAGACATTTTTTATAGTGTATTGATCAGGGAACAAATGTATAGTGGCTTTTCCCCTTCTTGTGCGATGACACCCTGCGACAGCCAAATCTTTATAAAATCTTTATACGGCTAAACTGCATTACGAATCGAGGCAATCGATTGCTGCATGTTACCACGCGATTGCGGGTGATCAGGTGAAAGTAACAGGGAGGGCCGTGCCCGGGGGCAGGTTGCGTTAATCTTTTCTTTTATCCAATGTAAAGCCAACGGTGGTTCCGACGTTTTCTGTACTTCTCACATGAATGGTCTGCCCGTGGGCCTCAATGATATGTTTGCAAATGGAAAGCCCCAGGCCGCTACCGGATACATCAATACTGCGTCCTTCCTCGGTCCGGTAGAAACGCTCGAACAATCGCGGGAGGTGTTTTTCCGGTATACCGATTCCGTCATCCGTGATCTCTACCAGGATATGTTTGCCGTCTGTTTTATACATGCTGGCCGTAATGCTGCCGTTTCGTTTCCCGTATTTGGCCGAATTATCCACCAGGTTGGTCAGTACCTGCCTGATCTTTTCCTTATCGGCAAAAACAGTCAGGGGCGATTCGCAGCCCTTTTTGATTTGGCAATGAATGTTCATCTCTTCCGTTTTTACGGAAAGACTTTCAAACACATCCCTGACCAGGTCCTGGATCACAAAATTCTCCCGGTTCAGCACCAGTTCACCCCGCTCCAGGCGGGAAATGATATCGAGGTCGTTGAGCAGGTGCGTCAGCCGGTCCACATTCTTCGATGTTTTTTCAAGGAATTTCCTGTTCACATCCGGGTTGGCCAGGGCGCCGCCCAATAATGTGTCCACATAACCCTGGATGGCGAATACGGGGGTCTTGAATTCATGCGAAAGGTTTTGCAGGAATTCTTTCCGGAACTGTTCATTTTGGCGCAGCAACTCCAGTTCCTGTTCGTTCTCGGCGGCCCAGGCTTCCACATCCTCCCTTACCTCATCAATGCTTTTCCGGGGCAACACATATTTATAATAGGTTTCTTCCTTTTTGGTGGCTTTTGTCTTGTTGATGAATTTGTAAATGAGTTTTATTTTCCGGTAGATGAAGCGTTCCAGTACGAAGGATATGAGCAGGTAGGCGCCGACAAAAAGAATGATAAAAGATCCCCCGGCCCATAACCAGCTTTTCTCTACAAAATAAACCAGCAGGCTCACCGGGAAAGCCAGAACAAGCGCGGTGAATGCGGATAATTGCCGCGGGGAAATATTTTTGATCGAAAACATTATACAAAGGTACAAGGCACAGGGGAGCCCTAAAGTAAATGGTTTCCTAATGCCAAAAAAAGGCACAAGACACAAGGTACCTTTTCCCTTTATAATTCAAACTTATACCCCACTCCCTTCACCGTCGTGATACAATCCACTCCCAGTTTCTGCCTTATCTTCCGGATATGCACATCGATGGTGCGGTCGCCGACGATCACGTCGTTGCCCCAGACCTGGTTAAGGATCTCGTTGCGCAGGAAAACGCGGCCGGGCTTAACGGCCAGCAGGTAAAGCAGTTCAAATTCTTTTTTGGCGAGGACAATCTCCTGTTCACCCACTTTTACAATGAACCTTTCGGGGTCGATCGTCATATTGCCGATGGTCAGTATGCGGGCTTCGGACTTGTTCAGCCGGCGGAAGAGGGCGTTCACCCGGCTCAGGAAAACTTTCGGGCTTAACGGTTTGCTCAGGTAATCATCAGCGCCGGTCTCGAGGCCTTTGATCTGTGTTCCTTCATCATTAACGGCGGTGAGAAAGATGATGAGGGTGTCCTTAAATGCGGCCTGGGCACGAAGCATCTGGCAAACTTCGACCCCGGTCTTTTTGGGCATCATTACATCCAGTATGATCAGGTCGGGTTGGTGACGGCGGGCCTTTTCCAGCGCCTCATCCCCGTCTTTGGCAGTATAGACCTCGTACCCCTCGTTGGAGAGGTTGTATTTGAGTATCTCCAGTATATCCGGCTCGTCATCTGCAATCAGCACCTTTCTAAGCCTTGTTTCCATACCGCCAATTTTGCGCAAACCTAAACCGAAATTGACTGGCAGGGAAATATAGGGGCAATCGTTTACCCAGACTTAATAATAACTTAATACCCTTCCTGAAATAACCCTGAAAAACCGGATTTTTTATTCTTTTCTTACAGCTATGTCTGTCATAAATGCGTCTGAATCAATATAAGGCCTATAAAACTGCCATTTAAGCGATGCTTCATAACTTTGAGGTTCTATCCTTATGATTATAGCGAAGAGATAC
>JBGATE010000007.1:0-9872 GCA_044229375.1 Chitinophagaceae bacterium | reverse complement strand
TTATATGCATTTTCCAGTTTACGGCCGGCCTGGCAGATGCCCAGGGCGTGAGCCTGACCGATACCCTGAAGATACCCGGGAGTTATAAACCTGAGTTCAAAAGGCAACGCAACCATGATGGCATTGACGCGGAACAGAAGTCAATTCTCTCATCTGATGGAAAAACAGACAAGCAATTCTCCCCCACAAAAGATGAGGATATCAATTTCCTGGTAACCCAGGCCCTGGTCAAAAAAGTGGATGCCATCCAGTACCTGATCGAAACAGATAAGGTCTTTGATCACCGGCTGAAAGTGAATTACCTGTTTGGCCTTGAAAATATACTTAAATATGTCAGGACAAACTGGAAGGCAAAATCCGACCAGAAAGTGAACCCGGTAAACCTCCCGTCTATCCTGCATGCCTACGAATCATGCATGGAACAGGACAGGAACGGGAAATCCATCAGCCAGGTCATTAACCGGTTGCCTTATGATGCCGGGATGACCCTCATCAATGCCTCCATTTTCAATAATAACCCGGGTTATACGGAGGCGCGACAACAACTCGTTCTGAAATACTGTATCCTTCACCCGGAGAAAACGCTGGCTACGCTCAGCATAAATCCGGATCTGCCCTTTGCCGACAGCCTGGTCAGGGTGGTAGCAAAGCGGTACCCGAAACAACTCTACGACTATTCGCAGGCTTCCAACAGGCTGGGGAATATCATACGCGGCATCAACGATGACAAGTTCATTCAGACGGTGGTGCGAATGGCCCGCAGCAAGGATGGCCAGCAGTATTTTTGTTTCCTTGACAATATCATGCAGGGCAAAATGAATTTTGAGGAGATCGATGCGGCAAAAAATGATTCGGTTCTTTATTTCCGGCTGCTGGTGAAAACAAGAATGGATTATGTGGCAAGGGCGCTCAACAGGGACACGGCCTTTGAGTATGTTTCCCTCAATGACAGGCTGGAGCGAAAGGCAAGGGAGAACTTTGTCAATACCATCAATGCCCTGCACAATGAGAATGCGGAATTCCGCTTTCGCAGTATTCAACCGCTGACGGCACAGGAACTCTATTACCTGGCCGTTTCATCGGATGGTTCCATTTACACTTCCAGTTTTGTGAAGGGCACGTACCCGCTGATGATGAAACGGATCGGCAACCGGGGAGATTCATTGCTGCGCACGCTGAGCTTTGACCGCTACCGGAAGTTCATCAAAATGTCGGCCGGGTTTAATACGCTGGGCGATTTCTTAAGCACGTTCCCGCCCCGGAAAAGTCCCGATGATGAAAGTGATGCGGAAAAACTGATGCGGGCATTCGTCAGCCGGCTTGAAACGGGGAATGGCCTGGAAGACGGCGTGGACGTGGCGGATTCCTATGCCAGTATTTCAGAAACCCTGAAACCCCTGGCCAATGAAATGCTGCGGAACATCCAGCTCAACTACCAACGCAATGAAAAGGCCGGCAACAGGAGGGGGATAGTGATCTATAATATCCTGAACAAGCTGTTTTTATCGGCGGACACCACACAAAAGATCGATCTCACCCGGGAACTGGGCATACCGCCGGTTTATGAAGTGCCGTTTACCGCGCTGGCCAACGATACGGGCCGGGTGGCGGTGCAGTTATTCATCTATGGCGACAAGGATGGAAGGGGTGTATTCCCCGGGTTGATCAGCATGTTCAATAACGCCAACTGGAAGATCGACGGCAGCAATAAGCAATGGGTGACCATCACTTCGGCGAAAGGGAAACCGGTGGCACTGTATATGAACCGGCCGCTGCCGGAAGAGACCAACGAAGACGCGCTGGCCCAGAAGGCGCTTTGCGAATACCTGGAAAAGAATAAGATCGTACCCACGGTAACGATCAATCGCGGCCACAGCTATAACGCGCCCTATACTATCGAGCAGATGTCCGCAGCCTCCAAGATCGTGTTCATGGGTTCCTGCGGCGGCTACCGGATGATACACGATATCCTGGAGAAAGCGCCCGATGCGCATATCATCGGCACCAAGCAGATCGCAGACGCACCGGTAAACAATCCCTTCCTGAAACTCATCATGGAAAAACTCCGACTGGGCAGCAATATCGAATGGATACCTTTCTGGCAGGAACTGGACAAGATGGTAACCGATAAGATCTTCGAAGATTATGTTCCGCCGCATAAGAACCTGGGGGCGCTGTTCATTAAGGCGTATAAGAAGGAGATGGGAGAGTAGCTAAGAGCTTAAAGGAGTGAAAAGAGGAAAAGAGAGGTTATTTTAATAGTGCGATCCAGGTCAGCAGGCAAGAGTAACATTTTACTCCATATCTCTCCCTTTATTAAAGTTGGATATTATTGAAAACGACACATCGGGAAAAAGTCAGAAAACTTTGAATTACCAACCACCCCTCCTTTTCTCTTTCTACTCTTTCAACTCTTAGCTTAGATTTGCTTTCTTTAATCACCCAGCTTGTCAGCAACCAAAAAAACCTTTTTTGATTTCCCCTTATTGCGAAGGGTGTTCCGCTATGCCGCCCCGTACAAAAAGAAATTCTACCTGTCGGTGGCGCTGGCCATCCTGCTGGCGGTTATGACACCGGTAAGACCGTTGCTGATCCAGGTGACGGTAGACAGGTATATCAGGAATTCTATGGTGTCCATGCTGGTGAACATTACGCTGATCCAGATCGGGCTGATCCTGGTAGAGACCTTCATGCGCTTCCTTTTTTCCTTTACCACTGCCACACTGGGCCAATCCGTGGTGAGGGACCTCCGGGTGAAGACCTATGAAAAGATCATGGGGCTGAACCTGTCACAGTTCGACCGAACCCCGATCGGGACGCTTACCACCCGCACCATCAACGACATTGAATCCATCAATGATATCTTCTCCGACGGACTGGTGCCGATCATCGCCGACCTGCTCTCCATTTTCTGTGTGCTGGGTTATATGTTCTGGGCCGACTGGCAACTGACTTTGATAGCACTGATCCCTTTTCCCATCATGCTCATTGCCACATATTACTTTAAAGAAAGTATCAATAAATCCTTTCTCAAGGTCAGAAACGCGGTGGCAGCTTTGAATGCTTTTGTACAGGAACATCTTACCGGGATGGCCATCGTACAGGCTTTTGCCTCGGAGGAAAGGGAATTCAATAAGTTTAAAAAGATCAACCGGGAACACCGTAATGCCAATATCAAAGCCATTTTCGCATATTCGGTTTTCTTTCCCCTGGTGGAGATCGTACTGGCCCTGTCCATCGGACTGATCGTTTGGTGGACCTCGAAAGAGGCGTTGCAATTACAGGAGAGCCAGCAGGGAACTGTCATCTCCTTCATCCTGTGTATGAACCTCCTGTTTCGCCCGCTGCGGGTGATCGCCGACAAGTTCAATGTGCTGCAGATGGGCATTATTGCCAGTGAGAGAGTTTTCAAAGTGCTGGACAATCCTGACTTTGCGGATGACAACGGCACCCATGAGGCCGGCAAGTTGCGGGGAAAGATCGACTTTGAAAAGGTCTGGTTTGCCTATACGGAGGATCAGTATGTATTGCGGGATGTATCCTTCCGCGCCGCTCCCGGGGAGACCATTGCCATTGTAGGTCATACCGGCAGCGGCAAATCCACGATCATCAGCCTGCTTAACCGGCTATACCACATACAGCGTGGCGAGATCCGCATCGATGATGTGAGCATTGAAGATTATAAGCTGGATGACCTTCGCAGGAACATCGGTGTTGTACTGCAAGATGTGTTTTTGTTCTCGGGTTCCGTGATTGACAATATCACGCTCCGCAACCCGGAAATTTCCCGTGAACAGGTAATCCAGGCGGCCAAACTGATCGAAATGCATGACTTTATAGAGCGGTTGCCCGGTGGGTATGATTATAACGTGATGGAAAGAGGCGCCACTTTATCGCTGGGGCAGCGGCAGTTGATCTCTTTTATTCGCGCGATCCTTTATGATCCTTCCATCCTGATCATGGATGAAGCCACTTCTTCCGTGGATACGGAAAGCGAGATGCTGATCCAGCATGCGATCGATACCCTGATACAGGGAAGGACCTCCATTGTGATCGCACACCGGCTTTCCACGATTCGCAAGGCAAGCCGGATCATTGTTTTAGACAAAGGAGAGGTACGGGAAACAGGTACCCATGATGAACTTTTGCAAAAGGGCGGCTATTACAGCAAACTATACGAAATGCAGTTTGAAAAGAAGGAGGAATGAAGCTTAGGGAATAGCTTATAATAATCTGGTAATCAACGTATAGTATAGATTTTTGAAACCGTGTTCCAGGTACTGTTTTCCCCTTCCGGAAATTATCCAAAATCCTTTTTTTGAATACCCGATTTCACCCTCACACCCTTATCTTTGCGCAAAATTTAGGGGCAGGTATGAGATCCAGGCTTTTCAAAACCTTTACTGTAGCGGCTTTCAGCATATTTTGCGTTTTATTTTCTGTTCCTGCACTGGCCGGTGACGGCGGCGGGGAAGGAGATAAAAAAAAGAACTCTTTTAATGCCGAAGAGGTCATTTTCGGGCATATCCTGGACGGACATGAGTTTCACTTTTTCGATATTATTAAGAAGGACGGCACTAAAAAACCGGTTGGGATCCCCCTTCCGGTCATTCTTTACTCTCCCCAGCGCGGACTGGATGTCTTCATGTCGTCCAAATTCCATCACGGTCATGAACCTTATAAGGGTTACCGTTTGCTGGATGCCCATTTTCTCGATGAACTTAAAAAGGAAGGTGTTGATATAAAGAAGGAAGGATTGTTCGCGGGACAGATCGTTCCGATCACGGCGGATGGTAAGATCGATAAAACCATTTCTGTTTATGATCTTTCCCTTACCCGCAACGTGGTGCAGATGATCCTTGCCCTGGCACTGCTGGTTTGGATCATGATCGCCATCGCCAATCGTTATAAAAAAGGACTGGGGGTGAGATCAGCGCCAAAAGGAATGCAGAACCTGATGGAACCCGTTATCACCTTTGTACGGGATGAAGTGGCCAAGCCCAATCTCGGCGCCAAGTGGGAGAAGTACCTGCCCTACCTGCTTACGGTATTCTTTTTTATCCTGATCAATAATATTTTCGGGTTGATACCCGGTACGGCCAACGTGACCGGTAATATCGCATTTACCGTAGTGCTGGGGGTGATATCTTTTATTGTGATACTGGCCAGTTCCAAGAAACATTACTGGGGCCATATCTTCAACCCTCCCGGAATGCCGCTGGGTATCAAGTTCATCCTGGTACCGGTGGAAGTGCTGAGTTTGTTCATCAAGCCGATGGCATTGATCATACGTCTTTTCGCCAATATGGTGGCGGGGCATATCATCATCATCTGCCTGATCTCGCTGATCTTCATTTTCGCGGGGCTGAACGTGTATGCCGGATGGGGAACTTCCATCTTCTCCATCGCGTTTACCGTGTTCATTTATTTTATCGAGATACTGGTGGCTTTTATTCAGGCATTCATCTTCACCATGCTGACCGCGGTTTTCATCGGCCAGGCTTATGAAGGTGAGCATCATCATGATGAGGCCCATGCGGCTCATTGAGGCTTCCGGTTTCCTGCCCCATCCCTTGACGGGTAGAAAAAGGGGTAATGATTTGAGTAGTAGTAGAGTTTTTTAATAACCAATATAAAGCAACAATTATGGATTTAACAATGGTATTGCTGAGTGAGGTTGCCAATGCAAACGCGGGTGGTGCGATAGGCGCCGGTCTTGCTGCAATTGGTGCCGGTATCGGTGTGGGCCAGATCGGTAAGGGCGCTGTGGAAGCGATTGCCCGTCAGCCGGAAGCACTGAACGACATCCGGAGCAACATGATCCTGACCGCGGCCCTCGTTGAAGGTGCTGCGCTCTTCGCGATCATCGTAGGCTTCCTCGCCATGGTATTATAATATACCCGGCAACAATTTTACTGCACCTCAAGCACAGGGTGGCGGGTGCAGTTAATTTTAAAATTCTGAAACAAATCATATGCATCCGCTTTTAAAACCCGAGTTTGGCTTATTGATCTGGACCCTGCTGGCCTTCCTGGTGGTATTCTTCATTTTGAAGAAATTCGCCTGGCCCGCGATCGTTAAGGGATTAAAGGACAGGGAACAGTCCATTGCCGAGTCACTGGCCACCGCCGAGAGAGTGAAAATGGAAATGGCGCAATTAAAAAGTGAGAACGAGGCCTTGCTGGCGTCCGCGCGTGAGGAAAGAGCCAAGCTGCTGAAAGAAGCCAGGGAGACGAAGGACAAGATCGTGAATGAAGCCAAGGAACAGGCCAAGACCGAAGCCAATAAGATCATTACGGAAGCACAGGCGGCCATCAATACCCAAAAAATGGCAGCGCTGACCGAAGTAAAAAACCAGGTAGGTAAACTGGTGATTGAAGTAAGTGAAAAAGTTCTTCGCAGGGAACTGGAGAACAAAAGTGCACAGGAAGCCCATATCAAGGGGCTGGTGGATGATGTGAAACTTAATTAAGGCACAAGAAACAGGGTACAAGGCATGTGGGTTCATTTCCCTGTTCCTTGTTCCCTGGTCCTTGTCCATTGTAACTTTTTATTATTATGCCGAATCCCCGTTTAGCCGGCCGTTATGCCAAGTCGCTGATCGACCTTTCCAAAGAGAGGGGTGAGCTGGAGACCGTATTTGCCGATATGCAATGGCTGCAGGCCGTTTGTAAAAGCAGCCGGGACTTTGTGGCGGTGCTGAACAGCCCGGTGATCACCAGCGATAAGAAGGAAAAGATATTAGAGGCGGTTACCGACGGAAACGTGACGGAACTGACAACTTCCTTTAATCGCCTGCTGCTCAAAAAACACCGGGAGATCAACCTGCCGGAAATTGTGAATGCATTCATCAGTCAGTATAAGGCTTTTAAGAAGATCTACGTGGTGAAGCTCACAACGGCATCAACGGTGAGCGAAGAGGTTAAAAAGCAGATCATCGACCGGGTAAAAAAGACCAGTGCAATGGAACATATTGAACTGGAGACCTATGTAGATGAAAAACTGATCGGCGGGTTTGTATTGCAAACCGGGGATAATTTGGTGGATGCCAGTATTGCCTACGACCTGAAACAGATCACCCGGCAGTTTGAGAATAATGACTTTATCTATAAACTGAAGTAGTGAATGCTTGCCCGCCGAAGCCTTAGCGTAGGCGGGGTGAATTGTGAATAGTGAATGGGCAATGGGTTTTCAAAAGATCGGAGTGTTTGCCTGTGAACGAATAGCTTGAAAAAATGGAAGGTCTCAAACCCTGGAGACTTTACGATAAAAGAAAATTTCCGAACCCCCCTTCAGGGGATGGGGGCAAAAAACAAAATACTATGGCAGAGATTAAACCAGATGAAATATCAGCGATACTGCGCCAGCAGTTAAGCAACTTCAACGCCACCGCGGATCTCGAGGAAGTGGGTACCGTGTTGCAGGTGGGTGATGGTATTGCCCGCGTGTACGGCCTGGGTAATGTTCGTTATGGCGAACTGGTGGAATTTGAGAACGGTGTCAAGGCTATCGCACTGAACCTCGAAGAAGACAACGTGGGTGTGGTACTGATGGGAGAGACCGGCGGTATCCAGGAAGGCGCGAAAGTAAAACGCACCGGGCAGATCGCTTCTATCAAAGTGGGTGAAGGCATGGTGGGCCGCGTGGTGAACACGTTGGGTGAGCCTATCGATGGTAAGGGCCCGATCACCGGTGAGCGTTACGAAATGCCGCTGGAAAGAAAGGCGCCGGGTGTAATTTTCAGGGAACCGGTAAAGGAACCCCTTCAAACCGGTATCAAGGCGATCGACGCGATGATCCCCATCGGCCGCGGCCAGCGGGAACTGGTGATCGGTGACCGTCAGACCGGCAAGACAGCGATCTGTGTTGACACGATCATTAATCAGAAAGAATTTTACGCCGCCGGCAAGCCGGTATATTGTATTTATGTAGCCATCGGGCAAAAAGCCTCCACGATCGCGGGTGTAATGAAGACCCTGCAGGATGCGGGAGCGATGGATTACACGATCATTGTTGCGGCTTCTGCGAGTGATCCCGCCCCGCTTCAGTTCTATGCTCCTTTCGCCGGAGCGGCCATCGGGGAATTCTTCCGGGATACCGGCCGCCCTGCACTGATCATCTATGATGATCTTTCCAAACAGGCGGTGGCTTACCGCGAGGTTTCCCTGCTGCTGCGCCGCCCGCCCGGACGCGAAGCTTATCCCGGTGACGTATTCTACCTGCACAGCCGTTTGCTGGAAAGGGCCGCCAAGGTTATCAGTGACGATAAAGTGGCGAAGAACATGAACGACGTTCCCGATAGTATCCGGCACCTGATAAAGGGCGGTGGTTCTTTGACCGCTTTGCCGATCATCGAAACACAGGCCGGTGACGTATCGGCTTATATCCCGACCAACGTTATCTCGATCACCGATGGCCAGATCTTCCTGGAGGGTAACCTGTTCAACGCCGGTATCCGTCCCGCGATCAACGTGGGTATCTCCGTTAGCCGCGTGGGTGGTAACGCGCAGATCAAATCCATGAAGAAAGTGGCCGGTACGCTGAAACTGGACCAGGCCCTTTACCGTGAACTGGAAGCGTTCTCTAAATTCGGTGGCGACCTCGATGCCGCTACCAAATCGGTTATTGATAAAGGCGCCCGTAATGTGGAGATCCTGAAACAGCCGCAATACACCCCTTTCGCGGTGGAAAAGCAGGTTGCCATCATCTACCTGGGCACACAGGGATTGCTGAAAGATGTGGCCGTGAAGAATGTAAAGGCGTTTGAAGAGCATTTCCTCATGGAAATGGATAACAAGCTTCCGGATGTGATGGCCGAGTTCAAAAAAGGGAACCTGCCCGAGGAAGGAATGAAGAAGATGGTGGAGCTGGCGAACGGGTTGATACCGCAGTATAAATAATGAAACGAATAATCTATTCTTTAAAGGCGGCCGTTTGGCCGCCTTTTTCTTGATTTATCCGTAAAAACAGTAAATTACCTTTTGTGACCATCCGCCACCGTTAGTTCCTGCACCCCTGTAAACTCCAGAACGGTTTAGATCTGATAGTAATTAAGAGACTTTATTGTAGGTTTTTTATCTATTAACTGTTTGAGTATGTCCATTATTCAAAAAGGGATCGTCTGTCTTGCCGTATTGTTCTCCATGAGTTTAAAAGCGCAGCTGTGGAAGGAGTATGAGGATAGCGCAAAGCATTATAAACAGAAAAATAACCCGGATCAAAGTCTTTACTTTTATCAACTGTCGAATGAAGAACTAATAAAAGATTCCCTGTATTCCAAAACCCGCGTTGCTGTTCTTAATAATATTGCCAACATTTATAAGTCTTTTAGTCAGTTTGATAAGGCGGAATCGAATTACGTTGCTGCCATAGCTGTCGCGGAAAAGCTGCTACCCGGAATGGAATACTCCCATGCAGTCTTATGCAATAACCTGGGAAGTTTGTACAGGGAATTTGGGAAGTATTCCCTTTCAGAATCATACATGCTGCGCTCCAGCCGGTCATTTGAAACGCTTTACACGAGGGATAATTTTTATTTTGCCGGCAGTTGTCTAAATCTGGGCAACCTGTATGTAAACATGTTTCAATTTGAAAGAGCAAAAGAGTATTACAGAGAGGCAAAAGTCATTTTTGAGAAAGTTCAGAAAACGGATAACTTATATTATGCGCAGGTACATATTGGGCTGGCAGATGTATATCATCAGTTAGGAGATTTTCCTGCTGCATTAAATCTTTCAGACCAGGCAGAAAAGATAGTCCTTACCCTTTTTGGAAAAGATCACTTAATGTACGGGGGATCCTGTCTTAACAAAGGTATTTTGTTAACAGATATGCATCGGTTCGATTCGGCTGAAACCTACCTGGTGGAAGCA
>JBGATE010000079.1:0-12538 GCA_044229375.1 Chitinophagaceae bacterium | reverse complement strand
GAGGTGGTGAGAATGGTCTTATGAAAATCAAAAAGGTTCATTAATGTTTGAAGTGCCGCATGCCGGTGATCACCAGGGCCAGGTTATTTGCTTTGCAGTAATCGATCGAGTCTTTATCCCGGATCGAACCGCCCGGTTGAATGAAGGCTGTTATACCTGCAGAATGGCCCAGTTTCACACAATCATCAAAGGGGAAAAAGGCATCACTGGCCATAACGGCGCCCTGCAGGTCAAAGTGAAACTGGCCGGCTTTCTCCACCGCCTGCCGGAGCGAATCGATGCGGCTGGTCTGTCCGCATCCCTTGCCGATCAATTGCTGGTTTTTGACCAGGGCAATGCCGTTTGATTTCAGGTGTTTGCAGATAAGGTTCGCGAAATCCATATCCTTTTTTTCGGTAGGGGTTGTTTCGCGTCCGCCGCTTTCCTTCCATTCAGTAAAATTTCCTTCATCGGTTTCCTGTGTGAGCACACCGTTCAATATGGAACGGTAGATCATCGCAGAAGACCTTGTACCCTGTACCTTGTTCCCTGTATCCTGTACCTTGTGCCTTGCGCCTTGTACCTTGTGCCTTAACAGTATCCGGTTCTTTTTGGACCGAAGGATAGCCAATGCTTCTTCATCAAAAGATGGCGCAATCAGCACTTCAAAGAAGATCTCATTGATCGCTTCAGCCGTTGCTTTATCAAGGCTGCCGTTGCAAACCAGCACACCGCCAAATGCGCTTTCGGGGTCACCGGCCAGCGCGGCATCCCAGCTTTCTTTTACCGAGGGTCTGAGTGCCGCACCGCAAACATTGGTATGTTTAATGATGGCAAAGAAGAATTCTTTGCCGTTTGATGGATGCGGAGTTTTTGAAGCGCTGGGTTCTGAATTTCCCCCTTGTGGGGGATTGAGGGGGGCAGTATCCCGCAATAGTTGCATCGCAGCATCCACATCCACCAGGTTATTGTAGGAAAGTTCTTTGCCGTTCAATTGTTCAAACAGCTCATCCAGGTTTCCATAAAAAGCGGCCTGCTGGTGAGGGTTCTCTCCATAACGAAGAATTTTTTCTTCCTTATTGAAAGGGGTAGGGACGGATGAATGGTGAAAATAATTCGAAATGGCGGTATCATATGCCGTGCAAACATCAAAGGCTTTGATGGCCAGCATCCGGCGTTGTTCGACAGATGTCTCACCGTTCTGTGATCTCAATATTTGCTCCAGCAGCGGGTAATCATTTTTGTTTGCCACAACCGCTACGTGCTTATGATTCTTGGCAGCGCCCCGGATCATCGAGGGTCCGCCGATATCAATTTTCTCAATGATCGCCGTTTCATCATTCGTGGACGCAACGGTTTCTTCAAACGGGTAAAGGTCCACGATCACCAGGTCGATCTCCGGGATATTGAACTGTTTCATTTCCTCCAGGTGAGTGCTGTCATCCCTTTTCCCGAGTATGCCGCCGAATACGGACGGGTGCAGGGTCTTTACTCTTCCGCCGAGTATGGAAGGATAGGTGGTAAGCGCTTCCACGGGTGTAACCTTCACACCCAGTTGTTCAATAAAGGTCTGCGTGCCCCCGGTAGAGTAAATGGTAACATCGAGTTCTGCTAATAATTTTACAATGGGCGCGAGACCATCTTTATAAAAAACAGAGATGAGAGCAGACCGGATCTTCTTGTTCATAAAATGTAAGGGTTGAAAGGCGGGCGATCGTTTCGTCCGGCGATGCCGGATGGGAGCCATGCTTTTGTTAAAACTCGGCCGTAAAGGTAGGTTACCGGAGCCTCATCACAAAAGCGCCATGCTCTTTTACATCATGCCAGGGTATCCGCAGAGAGTCGCAGTCCTTTTTCCAGTAGTTGACTTTCCAGGCAGGGGTTGAACCGTCAAATACTACCTGCCTGACGTTCAGGGATGCGGCCAGTTTCTTCATATAGATTTTGGGGTTGCCTGAAAGGATGAGCAGGTCAACCGTTTGTTTTGACAAAGCCGGGCTAAAAGAAATTGCCTCATCCACACGCAGGATCCTCTTACCTCCAAAATGGATAAAGTTTTTATACCGTACCAATCCTTTCAAATTTTCTGCAGGAGAGATGCGGAACAGGGTACGGGCCGGCCGGAGGTGGAAATCCCGGTTGAACGAACGGGTAAGCAGATCTCTGTCACCCTCAAACACATATTTTCTTCCCTGTACCAGGTCAATGGCCCTTTTTTTCGGAATATTATATACGATCACCAATTGCTGCCGGCCACGCTGAATAAAGGAGAAGGATCTCAGGGTCACAAAACCTGTTAACATCAGCAGCCCGAAAATCAAACCTTTCTTTGATCTTTCCAGCAACCCGTAACTGCTGCCGGCAATAAACAATAACAGGAACAACACCTGCAATACCGATACTTGTAAACCATCCCAAACGGAACCGGGAAGGGATTCCGTATTCAACACAAACCTGTTCATCCAGCCGATCGCCGTTGAGATAAACTGGCCGGTCAACCGGGCAGCCGCCGGGAAATGAAAATGATAAATGCAAATGGGCAGTGTGAGCACCTGGGCGGCCAGGGTAACCGCATTCATCTTCCAGGCCATATCCAGTATCTTGTTCTTACAATAGAACCAGTTGTAAACAGGGCGCATGAAAAGGATGATACTTAATACAGCCGTATAAGAAAGCTGGAAACCGATGTCCCAGAGCCAGTAAGGATTTATACATAGGAGCAGAAAGGCGGAAACCGCGAGGGAATTATAAACAGATGTTTTCCGGCTGAGCGATTCGCCGAGAACTATAAAGGAGAACATCAAAGCCGAACGGAGTACGGATGGCTGCGCTCCGGCCAGGAAACTAAATGCCCAAAGCCCGGTGATGATCAGCAGGGGGCGCAGCCAGCTGGTCCGGCGGTTTTTTGAAAGGGGTTTCAATAATACGGAAAGCAACCAGTAAATAAGTCCGAGGTGCAGTCCGCTGATCGCGATGATATGTACCACGCCGGTATTGCTATAGGATCTCACAAGTTCAGGGTCGAGGTCATCTTTATGACCGATCAGCAAAGCTTCCGCAAGACCCGATTCCTTTTCGCCCGGAATGTATTTTTTCAGGGTGCCGAGTACCCGTTCGCGGGAGAGGAAAAGGAGTTGTTGTAATGCTCCCGGTCTTCTTCCCGGTAATACCGCATACTCCCCGTTCTTAAGAAATACCTGGTGGGTGATCCCCTGGTAAAAACAATAGGTTTTGAAGTCAAACCCGCCCGGGTTACCGGAACTGCTAATTTCCTGCGGGTATTGTTTGAAAAGAATTTCTGTGCCCGGCGCGTTTGTACCCCTGAGTGCAGCCGGGATGGCTCCCGAACTATCCTTGCTGAAGTAAAGGATGATCTTTCCATTCACCGGCACCGTTTGTCCGTCATGCAGGATCAGCCGGACCGTTGCAAGTGCTTTAAATGAATTGGCTTTTTCGGTCAGCGGTTTATCTGTTTCCGCGATCATAGCGTCCACGGTGGTGCAGGTATGTCCAAACCAGTTTTTATCATTACGGGGATCCTGATGCAGGGTCAGCAGCGCGCCAAGGGCTGCAAACAGGATAAAGACGGTTATTCCCGAAAGGAATGAAAATTGATACCGGCTAAAGAATGGAATAATAAAGAAACAGCCTGTTACAAAACTGCAGGATATCAGCATCAGCCAGCAGGGCGTTGCCGTGAACTGCCCATACCGCTGAAGGATGATCCCTGCGCCCAGTGAAACCAGCAATTTCACAAAGGGGGCCCTTTTCCACCAATACCCGCCACCTGGTCTCATTTTTAAAAATACCCGGCTTTCCCTGGCGGGCCAATGGTTTTTCACCGGGCAACCCCGTTGTTTTTATCATGGAATCAGACGGCAGACTTAAGTTCGCTTCCCCCCGCTTTCACGGAGCTTTCCACGTATTGCCGGTAGGGGATGCGTAGTATCCGGCTCTGCAGCCACCCGGGATAGTTGAAGATGCTGAAAGCCATTTGCTGTACTACATCCTCTCTGTTCTTTTCAAACATCTCCAGTGTTTTTTTGAACTCCGCGATCTTTTTGGAATGTTCCTTCAGGTAAAAGCTGCGGTGGAGGCATTGTACCAGCGCCGTTTCAAATGGGTGTTTCTTTTTTCGTTTATAGAAATAGGAGTAGGCGGAGCGGTATTCCGAATCAAAAAGACGGCTGCTGTTGATGCTGTAACAGATCATTAAAAGCAGGAGGTGGGCCTGTGCGTTGTGTTCGTCCCTGGTCCCTTCCCTGAACCAGGTGATCTTTTAACGAAGTACAGGGCGTCGTCATATTGTTCAAGAACAAAACAACCGATACCCAGCGACAGGTTAACGGTACGGTTAAGATCGGCGTTCAGCACCGGCTCCCAGTTCATGTACTGTTCTTTCATGTGCGCCACCAGTTTCCCTACATCATTATACCGGGCCGTCTTGTTATAGATCTTATTCAGCGCCAGGTATTTGATCGCCTCGAAATTTGCCCGCTGCACCGGCTCCCGGATCAATTCGTTAACCGGGTCGTTAAACGCGGCTTTCACATAGGAATAGGAACCGTTCAGTATGCCTGCATAATTGATCATATAGAGCAGTTCGATATAGTATTCCCCGTGCGTGACCAGGAAACGGGAATTCTTTTTCCATTCGGTAAAAGTTTCCTGCAGCCAGTCCAGTGAAAGGCCGATCCTGCCCTGCAGGTAAGATAAGGTTGCCAGGCTCATCCGGTAATAATGCCCGTACCAGAAGGAGCGGCTCTGCGAATAGGGCGTGCATGCGTTGACCTTATCCAGTAACTGCGTGATCCTGTTCTTCAGGTCTTCATCAATATCATAATGTGATTTTCTTTTCAATAAAAGCGTTTCCGTATAGATATCCCGCAGGGTGATCATTTCCGCGTATTCGGTATAGGTGATCAGGTTGTTCCGGAAAAGACTGTGCAGTTCGTCATAACTGGTGTGCAGGTTGCTGAACAGGATCATTTTTTCAAATTCGGTTTTCAGCAGGTTGAGCAGGGCAAAGGATTCCGAGCCACGGGCCTGTTTGACCGCTTTTTCCCAGATCACCCGGGCTTCTTCCAGCAAACCCTTTTTCCGGTAAAGCCGCAGCAACTGGATCTGCCGGTAAATATCGCCCTGTTCCGAACCCTGCACGCTTTCATACCGGATCAGGGCATCGCAGACCTGACGCTGGAGGTAATGTTTCTGAAAAGCGATATTCTTTTTATGAAGCGCGGGGGCGAACTTTTTAAGCAGGGCCGCCTCATCATATTTTTTTTGTGAGGCGATCGCTTCAAACAGTTTCAGGTAGAGATGCTCCGCGACAGATTTTCCCGCAACGAAATTCCTTTTGAAAAAAAGTTTTTCGCCGCTGCCAAGGGAATGAATAAGCCGCCAGAGAAAATCAGATGGGGTTTTCAGGACCTGAGTTTATATGAATGCAATTAACTAAAAAAATGATAATAGAGCAAATATCAGAATCATTAATTTTATATATACCATTGATAATTAGTATAATTATAGCAATAAAGTGTAATAGTAAAGCAAATAATATTAAAAAATAGAAACTTGCCCGAGTAAGCAGTGGTCTACATTTGAATCCTGAAGTAACTGACTAACAGCCAAAAGGTTCTTTCGATATTTAGCACCAAAACCAACTGCCGACAGTTATAAACCATTTACCATTAAACCCAAAACCCATTACTCAAAAAGTAATGGGTTTTTCGTTGAACGTTTAACACCGGTCTATTTACTCAGGTACATACTCCTGTCCTTATACAGTTGCCTGAAATAGGGATCCCGCAGATTTTTTATAAACCGGATCGCTTCCCCGGTACTTTTCATTTCCGGCCCCAGTTCCCTGCTCACGCCGGGAAATTTATTGAAACTGAAAACGGGTTCTTTGATGGCAAAACCATCGAGGAATTTTTCTTCCGGGATATCCTGCACTTTCATTTCACCGAGCATCACTTTGGTGGCAAAATTAAGATAGGGCTTATTGTAAGCTTTGGCAATAAAGGGTGTTGTGCGGGAGGCGCGGGGGTTGGCCTCGATCACAAAGACTTTCGTGTCTTTGATGGCAAACTGGATATTGATCAGTCCTTTTACCTGCAGCGCCAGCGCGATCTTCTTGGCATAATCCACCATGTCCTGTATCTCCAGCGGCGAAAGATTAAAGGCAGGCAACACAGCGTTGCTGTCACCGGAATGGATTCCGGCCGGCTCAATATGTTCCATGATACCCATCACATGGAATTTCTCCCCGTCGCAAATGGCATCGATCTCCGCTTCCTGGCAGCGGTCAAGGAAATGATCTACCAGGATCTTGTTGCCGGGAATATGTTTGAGCAGGCTGACCACGGCTTTTTCCACTTCCTCATCATTCAGCACAATTCTCATTCTTTGACCGCCAAGCACATAAGAGGGGCGAACCAGGACCGGGTATCCTACTTTATTGGCAACGGCAATGGCATCATCCACCGACCAGGCCGTTCCGTATTCCGGGTAGGGAATGTCAAGGCTTTTCAGCATATCGCTGAAACGCCCGCGGTCCTCTGCAATATCCAGGCTGTCGAATGAAGTGCCGATGATCCTTATTCCTTTCTGGTGCAGTTTCTCCGCCAGCTTCAGCGCGGTTTGCCCGCCCAGTTGCACGATCACCCCGTAGGGTTTCTCATGTTCAATGATTTCCCAGAGATGTTCCCAGTAAACGGGTTCAAAATACAGTTTGTCGGCCATGTCGAAATCCGTGGACACGGTCTCGGGGTTACAATTCACCATTATGGCCTCGTAGCCGCATTCCTTGATGGCCATCAGCCCATGCACGCAGCAATAGTCGAACTCAATACCCTGCCCGATCCGGTTGGGACCGCTGCCGAGAACGATGATTTTTTTCTTATCGGAGACCTTGCTTTCGTTGACATTCCCTTCTTCAAATGTGGAATAGAAATAAGGGGTCTTTGCTTCAAATTCTGCCGAACAGGTATCCACCATCTTGTACACCCGCGTGATGCCGGCCGCCTTTCTTTTATTGTAGACGTCCTCTTCATCCCCGTGTTCCAGGATACGGCTGATCTGTTCATCGCTGAAACCATTTACCTTGGCTTCCCTTAATAATTCAATGGGCAGATCCGCCAGGTCGTATTTGGCGATTTCTTTTTCGAGGTTGCAGATCTTCTGAATTTCATAGAGGAACCACCGGTCGATCCCGTTGGTGGCTTTTGAAATGGAACCTACGGAGATCCCCGCCATCAGTGCATCTTTGATGCGGAAGATGCGGTCCCATTTCGGCGTTTTGAGATACTCCAGCAAATCATCCGCATGCATCAGGCTCTTGCCATAGTAACCGAGTCCAACAGCGTTATTCTCCAGGCTCTGACAGGCTTTTTGTACGGCTTCGGTGAAACTTCTTCCGATCGCCATCACTTCCCCCACGCTTTTCATCTGCAATCCGAGCGTATCATTGGCGCCTTTGAACTTGTCAAAATTCCAGCGGGGGATCTTTACGATCACATAATCCAGCGCCGGTTCAAAATAAGCGGAGGTGGTCCTGGTGATCTGGTTCTCCAGTTCGTCGAGGGTATAACCGATCGCCAGTTTGGCCGCGATCTTCGCAATGGGATAACCGGTGGCTTTCGAAGCCAGGGCGGAGGAGCGGCTCACCCGGGGATTGATCTCGATGGCGATGATCTCTTCATTTTCGGGGTTCAGGGCAAACTGCACATTGCAGCCACCGGCGAAATTGCCGAGGTCGCGCATCATCCGGATGGCGGTGTTGCGCATCAGTTGCATGGCCGTATCGCTGAGCGTCATGGCCGGCGCCACCGTAATGGAATCGCCGGTATGCACACCCATCGGGTCAAAATTCTCGACCGTACAAATGATACATACATTATCCGCCATATCCCGCAGTAATTCCAGTTCAAATTCCTTCCAGCCCAACACCGCTTTTTCCACCAGCACTTCATGGATGGGAGATGCCTGCAACCCGCGGTTCAGCGCTTCATCGAGTTCATCTTTATCATGCACAAAACCACCCCCCGTGCCGCCGAGTGTGAATGAGGGGCGGATCACCAGCGGGAAACCGATCTCCTGCGCGAATTCTTTTCCTTCCAGGAACGAATTGGCTGTTTTCGCCTGGGCCACATTTACTCCCATCGCGATCATCCATTGCCTGAACTTTTCGCGGTCCTCCGCTTTGTCAATCGCTTTAATATCCACCCCGATCAGCCGCACTTTGTATTGTTTCCATAGTCCCAGGTCCTCGGCTTCCTTGGCCAGGTTCAGGGCTGTTTGTCCGCCCATAGTGGGCAGCACTGCATCGATCTGATTCTCCTGTAATATTTGTTCAATGCTCTCAACGGTCAGCGGTAATAAATAAACCCGGTCGGCCATCATGGGGTCGGTCATGATCGTGGCCGGGTTGCTGTTGATAAGGATCACTTTCACGCCTTCTTCCCGGAGGCTTCTTGCAGCCTGGGTACCGGAATAGTCAAATTCACAGGCCTGGCCGATGATAATAGGTCCGGAGCCGATGATCAGGACCGATTTAATGGAATTGTCTTTTGGCATTTTTATGTTGTGCTTTGGCGGCAGGAATTGTTATGAAAAAACTTCATCTGAGTCCATTGGACAAATTGCGCAAAAGTAGGGGAAAGAGGGGGTTTTAAAGGGGGAAATTATCCTTTTTTTCCAACAATTCAGTTGCCGGGAAATATTTGCTGAGGTTTGGGGATCTTCCTGTATTTCATCGAATACTGTTCGTCGAAAATATTCTTTTTTCGTTCCAGCATTTCGGTCACCAGTTGCCTGAACTCCCCGGGACCGGAGAAAAATTTCCGGGTGGAAAAATTTTCGGTGATCGTCTTTACGTCAAGGGTATCATTGCTCCGGTTAAGAGCGGAAACATAGAATACTTTTTGCGTCCGCACTACCGGCTTTTTTTTGACTATTTCCTCGAAACGGACATACCCTTCAATGTTCATGAACTTCCAGTCACCGATCCGGGAAGTGAAACCGGTGAAAAAAGCCGTATCGGGAAGGATCATATCTCCCTTGATTCCCTTTCCGTACCGTATGATGGAATAAACAGAGTCTGTTTTCCGGGAGATATCCAGCGCCTCGATACCAAAAAAATCGCTGCCGTCCTTGACGATCCCGTACCAGTAGCCAAATAGGCTGCTGTCTACCGGTTCGGCAGGGCCGGCTTCCAGCGGCACCGTTGATTCAAACGGGCAGGCGGTCAGAATAATGCAGAGGGGCAAAAGTCCCCACCATCTTTTTTTCATAACAAATTAACAGAAAGGATAGGTTAGGTGAAAAGATACAAACAAAGATGGTCTTGGCCTAAACCGCGTCACATTCTGCACTATCATCCTGTTTCAGAAAACCTGATTGACTTATTTTTGCATATGCAGTTGAGGTTACTTGTTCTGACGATCCTGTGGTTGTATTCGTTGCCCCTAACGGCCCAGCAATCCCCCAATCCCAAAGATTATTTCCGGAACCCGCTCAGTATCCCAATGGAGCTAACTGCCAATTTCGGCGAGTTGCGTCCCAACCACTGGCATATGGGTCTTGATCTCCGGACCGATCAAAAGGAAAACCTGCCGGTCTATGCAGCCGCGGAAGGATATATCGCGCATATTGGTGTGAGGCCGCAGAGTTTTGGGCGGTTCATCATCATCCATCATCCCAACGGTCTCTCAACATTGTATGGTCACCTGAATGATTTTTTCCCCGCGCTCGAAGAGCATGTGATCGCGAAACAATATGAAAAAGAGAGCTGGGCCATCGAACTGGATTTTGCCCCGCAGCAATTTCCTGTCAGCAAAGGAGCCTTTATCGCTTACAGCGGGAATACAGGAGGTTCACAGGGACCCCACCTCCATTTTGAGATCTTTGATACAAAAACGGAAAAGCGAATGAATCCCCTGCTGTTTGATTTTCCTATAAAAGATAATGTCCCGCCCGACCTTTCCAAACTGGCCATCTATGACAGGAGCAAAACTGTTTACCGGCAAACACCACGTATGTTCAGTTTGAAACATACAGAAAGTGGTTATATCATACCCAAGATGCCGCTCATCGAAACCGGGAATAACAGGATCAGTTTTGCGATCCAGGCCACCGACCGGATGAGTAATTCCAAAAATCCGAATGGTATTTATTCCGCCAAATTGTATGTGGATGAAGTACCCCGTTCTTCCTTTGTGATCGACAGTATCGATTATGATGAATCAGTTTATATAAATGCCCATATTGATTACAAAATGAGATACGGCGGCGGTTCCTTCCTGCAGCATCTCTCCCAAATGCCGGGTGATAAGGGTCCGGCTTACCAGGGTGTAAGGGGCGACGGGATAATTTACCTGGAAGATACAGCCGTTCATTCGGTCAGGATCGATGTTACAGACCCGGCCGGTAATCTTTCACAACTGAATTTCAAAATCCGGTATGATGGCAGTCTTCCTGCGGATGAGAAAGGCTATACAGCCTCAACCACCTTTATCCCCGGTAAAGTGAATGTGCTGGAAAAACCCGGGTTCGAGCTCTACCTGTCAGAGAAAAGCCTGTATGATACCGTTTCGCCGGCTTACTATGTGACCGCATCTTCAGCCGATACCCAGCCACCATCGGTGAATGAGTTAGGAAAAGGAGATACCATCAACCTCAGCGCATCCTCCAGGATCCTGTTCACGCCCGCGGATAATACCGGGATCCGGAAATTCAGGGCCGAGCTGAATGGTCAATGGCTGCGGTTCACTAATGACAAGAGCCGTAACTGGATCTATAAATTCGATGAACGTTGTCCTTACGGGGTGCATCACCTGAAAATTTCCGTGGAGGACCTGGCGGGAAATAGTACCGTTAAAGAATGGTGGTTCAGGCGCGATCCCTACACAGCACCGCCAAAAAAGAAAGCAGTTAAAAAAAGCAGCGCTAAGAAAAAATCTAAAGGCAAGAAAAAGTAACGGTTCGTTTATTGTATAATCCGGGAGAGATAATATATGATCACGCTCAGGGAAGGAGATAAGGCGCCGGCATTCACGGGCCGGGACCAGGACGGGAAAAAGATTTCCCTTGCCGGCTTTAAGGGCAGGAAACTGGTCCTTTATTTTTATTCTGAGGCGGGCACCCCCACCTGCACCCTTGAATCCTGCAACCTGCGGGATCATTACGAGGTGCTGAAAAAAAACGGGCTGGAAGTGCTGGGAGTAAGCCCGGATGATCAGAAAACGCAAAAGAAATTCGAACAGAAATACAAACTTCCTTTCCGTCTCCTCGCCGACCCGGAGAATGCAATTACCCGGGCCTATGGCGTAAGAGATAGGAAGAAACTCTTCGGCCGCGAGTACATGGGCATACTCCGCACCACATTTATCATTAATGAAAAAGGAAGGATCCTGAAAATATTCCTGAAACCAAAGAATAAGATGCATGCGGAAGAGATACTGGCTGCTTTGAAATAGCATGCACGCTGCATAAAAGAAACCCCCGCTAATTTCCCCGGTTACAAGCAACCCGTTTGCCCGTACAAACGATTAATCCTGTATTATTTAAATAAATTAATCATGAAAAAGACCCTATTCATGGCTTTTGCCTTCCTTTCATTGCAGGTGAGCGCCCAGGATACCAAAGGGGCTAAACCTGTGCAGGTTTTCAGCTCCACCAAAACCATCAACGCCCGTACCACCGAAGTGATCGGTGACGGGAAGCTGGATTTCAATGTCACGCATAATTTTGGCGACCTGGCCGGTAGTAACGGGGGCATCAAGCGCTTTTTCGGCCTGGATAATGCATCCGATATACGGATCTCCTTTACGTTGGGTATCGGTGATAATTTTGATGCAGGCATCGCCCGGGCAAAAGGTGCCGGCCCGCAGCAACAGTTGTACGAACTTTCGGGTAAGTACCGTTTCCTGCAGCAACGGGAAAACGACCCAACCCATCCGCTTTCCGTGGCCCTATTTGCGAACATGGTAATCGCCGCCAGCCCGCAGAATCTTTTTCCCAACCAGGATAACAGTTATGACGGCCTGGGAGAGCGCATGAGCAATGTGCTGCAACTGATCCTGGCCAGAAAAATGGGAAAGGTCAGCCTGCAACTGAATCCCACTTTCCTGACCCGCGGCTATGTCATCAGCTATGATAAGAAAAGCATGTTCGCGCTGGGCGGCGCGGTTAAGGTACCCCTGGGTGGCCGTGTAAACCTGCTGCTCGATTATTTTCATCCCTTCCGCAGCGATGCCAGCAAAGATTCATTTCGCGTCAATGATAATATCCGCTTTTACGACCCGCTGGGTGTGGGATTCGAGATACTCACATCCGGACATATCTTCCGCCTGAATTTTACGAATGCCACCGAGATACTCGAGAACCGTTTCATTCCGCGTACCATCACATCCTGGGGAAAAGGACAGTTCAGGTGGGGGTTTACGATTTCGAGGAAGTTTACGGTGTGGAGAGGGAAGTAGTTAGGAGTTCGGAGTTAGGAGTTAGGAGTCGGGCTTGCCCTTCCGTCTGTCTGCCTTAACGAAAGTGCAGGAGAAAC
>JBGATE010000078.1:0-12599 GCA_044229375.1 Chitinophagaceae bacterium | reverse complement strand
ACCCCTGCCCATTTGCGCATACACCACATTATAGTTCAGGTCGTCGAAGCCCAGCAATTTTGTGGTGAGCTTCCTGTTGATGGGAAAAGAAGATCCATAGCCGGCGGCGGAACCCAGGGGATTCTTGTTCACCACATCATATGCGGCCCTGAGCGTGATCAGATCATCTACAAGGCTCTCTGCATAGGCGCCAAACCACAGGCCGAAGGAAGAAGGCATGGCAAGTTGCAGGTGGGTGTAGCCCGGTAACAGATCGTCCTTATATCTTTCACTTTGCGATTGCAGAAGCTCAAAAAACGGCCGGATGGCAAGCGTTAGTTGCTCCAGCTTGTGGCGGAGAAATAATTTTATATCCACCAGTACCTGGTCATTACGGCTGCGGGCGGCGTGTATCTTTTTCCCGGTGGCGCCCAGCTTTTTCGTTAGCTGCAGTTCGATCTGCGAATGGATGTCTTCCACATCATCCTGCATCCGGAATTCGCCTTTTTCTATTTGCCGGTAAATATTCTTTAATTCTTTCTGCAGTTTCGAACGTTCAGCTTTTGTCAGCAGGCCAACGGATTCCAGCATTTGAATATGCGCCAGGGAACCGATCACGTCGAATGCGGCCAGGCAGATATCCATTTCCCTGTCTTTTCCGACAGTGAACATTTCCACTTCCTTTAAGGAGGCCTTATCTTTTTGCCAGAGTTTCATACAAGTTTATCCAGGAGTTTGATGTAGAGTTCAATGCCCTTGTTTATTTCGTCCGTATAAATATACTCATTGGCGGTATGACTTCTCGCGGAATCCCCCGGACCCATCTTCAGCGCCGGGAAAGGCATCAGGGCCTTATCGGAGGTAGTGGGTGATCCGTAGTAATTCCTTCCAAGGCTGATCCCCGCTTTTACCAGTGGGTGGTCCAGCGCAATGGAAGTGGAACGAAGCCTCGTACTCCTGGGGATCACCTCACACTGTACATGCTGTTTTATGATAGTAAGGATCTCCTCGAAGCTGTATAGTTCATTGATCCTTGTATCCACTACGAATTTGCAAACGGCCGGTACAACATTGTGGGCCTTATTTTCGGTTTCGATGACCGTTACGGTCATCCGGGATGGTCCGAGCAGGTCTGACACTTTTTCAAACCGGAAGCTGTTGAACCATTCAATATCCTTTACTGCCTTGAAGATCGCATTCTCACCTTCCTCCCGGGCTGCATGTCCCGCTTTGCCGTGACTGATGCAATCCAGCACCATTAACCCCCTTTCCGCCACGGCCATTTGCATTTGTGTGGGTTCCCCCACAATGGCGCAATCAATTTTTGGCAGGTAGGGTAAGGTGTATTCAATGCCTCCGGCACCGCTGATCTCTTCTTCCGCGGTGGCCGCAATGACCAGGTTGTATTTCAGATCCTGCTTAGGGTAAAAATGCAGGAACGTAGCGATCAGCGAGACCAGGCAGCCTCCGGCGTCATTGCTGCCCAGCCCGAATAGTTTACCCTCCTCTTCGATAGGGGAGAAGGGATCCTTCGTGTATTGAGGGTTGGGTTGAACCGTGTCATGGTGGGAGTTGAGGAGGAGAGTGGGTTTTTTCTCATCAAAATATTTATTCAAGGCAAAGACATTATTGCCCACCCTGGCGTGTTCAATTTCTTTAGTGCCGAAAAATCGGGTGAGGATTCCCGCAGTTTGCTCTTCCTGGCGGCTGAAGGACGGGGTCGCGATCAGTTCTTTCAGCAGACTGACGGATTCCGATTGCAGAAGGTCCAGTTCTTTACTCATGGGTGATGCTTGTTCCGGTTCTTCCGGTGATCAATTCCGGTAACTCTTCCGCTTTCCCGATGACCACTTTTCTTACACCGCTTTCCAGGGCCGCGAAAGCATTGTCCAGTTTAGGGATCATGCCCGAAAATATTTTATTTTCCGCTTTTAATTCTTTGTAACGGGAGGGGTTCAATACGGGGATCAGGGTTGAATCATCATTCGCGTCAAGCAATACCCCGCTTTTTTCAAAAGAGTAGATCAGTTCCACTTCATACAAAGCGCTCATGGCCTTTGCGATCTCCTGTGCAATGGTATCGGCATTGGTGTTCAGCAGTTGTCCCTGCTGATCATGGGTGATGGGAGCCAGGACCACCGCTATATTTTTTTCAAGAAAACCGCTGATCAGATCCGTATTCACCGCATCCACATCGCCCACGAAGCCAAAGTCAAGTACGGGATGCTGCCTTTTGTGTGCAAGAATGGTATTGCCATCAACACCGCAAATCCCGATCGCGTTGCAGTGACTGGCCTGGAGGGAAGCTACCATATTCTTGTTGATGAAACCGGCATAGACCATGGTGACGATCTTCAGTGTCTCCGCATCCGTGATCCTTCTGCCCTCCGTTATTTGTTGTTCAATGCCCAGTTTTTCCGCGAGCCGGGTTGCCAGTTTGCCACCGCCGTGTACCAGTATCTTTTTTTCTTCAATGGAAGCAAAATCTTTCAGGAACGATGAAAGCCTGGCCTCATCATCGATAATGTTACCGCCCACCTTGATAATATATAAGCGACTCTTCATCTTTCAGGAATTTGTTTAACCCTTCAGCGGGCTCAGGATCGATGACAATACCGCCTGCGCTGCCCAAACCCTGTTCGAAGCCTGCCGGGTGACAATACTATTGGGTCCGTCCAGCACCTCATCACTCAGTTCCACATTCCTTCTCACGGGCAGGCAGTGCATCACGCTGGCGTTGCGGGTCTGTTCCAGTTTTTTATTGGTCAGCATCCAGCCCGGGTCGCTTTCATAGATCTTCCCGTAATCATTGAATGTACTCCAGTTTTTTACGTAGACAAAATACGCATCTTTCAGCGCCTCATCCTGGTCATGGGTGATACGAGCGCCCCTGGTGAATTCTTCACTTAGTTCATAATCCTCCGGGTGTGTTATCACGAAGTCGGCTTTCCCCCATGCATTGACCCATTGTGAAAAACTGTTGGCCACACACTGCGGCAGGGGCTTTACGTGGGGCGCCCAGCTCAGCACAATTTTAGGTTGGGTTCCGGACTTTAAAGGGGCATCCCGCAAGGTTTCCTGTATGGTGATAATATCTGTCAGTGATTGCAGGGGATGAAGCGTAGCGCTTTCCAGGCTCACTACCGGAATCCCCGCATATTTGATGAATTGCTTTATGTACAGTTCGCTGTAATCATCGTCGCGGTTCTTCAGCGAGGGAAAAGTGCGGATGGCGAGAATGTCAAAGTATTTCCCGAAAACGGGGGCGGCATCTTTAACATGCTCCACGGATGTTCCGCTCATGATGGCCTCTTCTTCAAATTCCAGCGCCCAGCCTTCGCTTCCCACATTGAAAACGATCGCTTCCATGCCCAGGTTCTGCGCGGCGATCTGTGTGCTCAGCCGGGTTCGCATGCTGGGATTCAGGAACAGGCACCCGATACGCTTATTGGCGCCGAGTGACTTTTCCGCGAATGGGTTGGCTTTACAGGCAAGCGCTTTCTGTACCAGGGCATGAATGGCTTCCCCGGTATTTCCGGATGGAGCAACATCATGAACAGAGACAAAATTTTTCATTTTATGTGGCAGGGGTTGAAACTAAATGGCTGATCTCTTCTTTGATGGCATCAATGAATTGTTCCGCATCCCTTTTTTTCAGGGCCAGCGAAGGCAGAAGGCGTATCACGCTGGGCTTTGCCTCACCGGTGAAAATCTTTTGGTTCCAGAGCAGGTTCTTCTTCAGCTCTTTGAACTCTTCCGGCACATCAAAACCGATCATCAGTCCCCTTCCCCTTACATTCTTCAACTGGGGGATGGATTCCAGTTCATCCTTCAGGTATTTGCCTACCATGACGGCATTGCCCATGAGTTTTTCCTCTTCGATGATCTCCAGTACGGCCAGGGCAGCGGCGCAGGCCAGGTGATTGCCACCAAAAGTGGTGCCCAGTTGAAAATGTTTTGGTTTGATGTGCGGAGCGATGATCAGCCCGGCAACCGGGAAACCATTGCCCATGCCTTTGGCCATGGTATAGATATCGGCGTTTACGCCGGCAAAATCATGACTGAAGAATTTGCCGCTCCTGCCATAGCCGCATTGCACGCTGTCGGCGATATAAACTGCCCCGTATTCATCACAGAGGGAACGGATCATACGCAGGAAGCCGTCATCGGCTACATTGATGCCGCCAACACCCTGGATGCCTTCGATGATGACGGAGGAAATTTCTTTTCCATAATCCCTGAAGCATTGTTCCAGCGCCATTTCGTCATTGAAAGGAAGGAAGATCACATTCTCCGTTTCATTGACCGGGGCAACATAGTTTTTGTTATCGGTAACGGAAACGGCCAGTGATGTTCTGCCATGAAAGGACCTGCTGAAGGCGATGATCTTTTTTCTCCCGTTATGAAAGCTGGCCAGTTTCAGCGCGTTCTCATTGGCTTCGGCGCCGCTGTTGCAGAGGAAAAGCTGGTAGTCTTCTTTTCCGGAGACCCGGCCCAATTTTTCCGCCAGTTGCTGCTGCAGCGGGATCCGTATGGAATTGGAATAGAATGCGATCTTCCCGAGTTGGTCTTCAATACGTTTGACCCAATGCGGATGGGTATGCCCGATGCTGATCACGGCATGACCGCCGTACAGGTCAAGGTATTGTTCTCCCTTGTCATCCCATACATAGGAACCTTTGGCCTTTACGATAGTAATCTCATTGAGCGGGTATACATCGAATAAGTTCATGTTGACTGATCTCCGGTGGGAAATTTTATTGGGTTAAAAATAACTGGCTTTCAGTTTCAGACCGGTTGTTTCCTCCAGTCCAAAAACAAGGTTCATGTTCTGTACGGCCTGCCCGGATGCGCCTTTCAGTAAATTGTCGATCGCAGTATGCACGACCAGTTTACTGCCGGCTTTTTCCAGTTGGATCACGGCTTTATTGGTGTTCACCACCTGTTTCAGAAAGATGGCCTCCCGGCTGACACAGGTAAAGGGGTGTCCTTTATAATAATCTTCATAGATCTTATAAAGTTCCACCAGGCTTAAGTCGCATTGAAGGGTAGAACTGGCAAAGATCCCCCTGGTGAAATCGCCTCTCCAGGGAACAAAACTCAGGTCAATGACTTTCCCGGGCTGTAATTGTAAAAGGGATTCACCGATCTCACCGAGATGCTGGTGCGAAAGCGTTTTATAAGCCTGGATATTATTGGCCCTCCAGCTAAAATGGGAGGTGGCGGTCAGGGATTGCCCCGCGCCGGTGGAACCCGTGATACCGGTTGTGTAAATATCCGTAAGCAGACCTTCCTTGGCCAATGGCAAAAGTCCAAGTTGTATACAGGTGGCAAAACAACCGGGATTGGCGATATTCGAAGCGGATCGGATCATTTCCCTGTTGAGTTCAGGCAGGCCGTAAACAAAGTTCCTGCTGCCGGTGCGGGCTTGAGCCGCCAGACGGAAATCATTGGCCAGGTCGATCACCTTTATCTTTTCTGCGATCCTGTTCTCTGAAAGAAATTTTTTTGATTCGCCGTGCCCGAGGCAGAGAAAGAGTACATCGATATCGTTACTCAGTTCGCCGGTGAACGCCATTTCTGTCTCGCCCACCAGGTCCTGGTGCACGGAATGCACCGCCTGGCCGGCATTGCTCCGGCTATGAATAAAGGAGATCGCTGCACCGGGGTGATTTAACAGCAGTCGTATTAATTCACCTCCGGTGTAGCCTGCACCCCCGATTATACCCACTTTAATTTTTCCCATCCGCATCTTTTTTTACCAAATGATAAATGGAAGTCTGGTTCCCGAATATCCTGCTGAACCCCCGTACATCTTCCCCGGAAAACCCGGTATTCATTTCACCGTATTTACCAAACTTGCTGTTCATCAGGTCGTATTTTGATTCAATGCCTGTCACCTGGAACCGGTAAGGCATCAATTGAACAAAGACCTCGCCTGTCACCTGTTGCTGGCTGTTGGTTAAAAAGGCCTCGATATCCCTCATTACCGGGTCGAGGATCTGGCCCTCGTGAAGCCAGTTGCCATAGAACTGGGCCAGTTGATCTTTCCATTGCAATTGCCACTTGGTGAGCACGTGTTTTTCCAGTGCATGATGCGCTTTCAGGATGACCATGGGAGCGGCCGCTTCAAAACCAACCCGTCCTTTTATCCCTATAATGGTATCGCCTACATGAATGTCACGCCCGATACCGAAAGGACCGGCAAGGGCTTGCAGGTATTGTATCGCTTCCGCGGGGTGAGAAAATGCCTGGCCGTTTATGGTGCTCAATTCCCCTTTTTCAAATCCGAGTTTTACGGCTTCGCTCCCTGACTTTGTTACTTGTGTGGGCCAGGCTTCTTCCGGGAGCATGCCATTGGAAGAAAGGGTTTCCCTGCCTCCCACACTGGTACCCCAGAGTCCCTTGTTGATGGAATACAGTGCTTTTTCAAAATTCATTTCCACGCCCTTCCCTTTCAGGTAGGTTATCTCATCTTCGCGGCTCAGCCTGAGGTCGCGGATGGGAGTAATGATCTCCACACCCGGGATCATGATATGGAAGATCATATCAAAACGTACCTGGTCGTTACCGGCACCGGTACTGCCATGCGCTACTGCATCCGCATTGAGCTTTCGTGTGTGTTCGGCAATATGCAGGGCCTGGATGAGTCTTTCCGCTGAAACGGATAGGGGGTAGGTGTTATTTTTTAAAACGTTTCCGTAAATGAGGTAACGCAGAATGCGATCATAGTATGGTTTTACGGCATCCACCGTGTGGTGTGTTTTTACACCCAGGCGGTAGGCATGCAACTCTATATCCCGGAGTTCTTCGTTGCTGAACCCACCGGTATTGACAATGATGCTGTGCACTTCATATCCTTTTTCCTCGCTCAGGTATTTGACGCAATAGGAGGTATCCAAACCGCCGCTGAACCCAAGCACAACTTTCCTGGCCATTTTGATCTGTTATTAAATATGAAAGAAATAATGTAACAGTGATTTGGGTTTTCCGCCACCTCCGTTCTTGTCGGACCTGTCTTTTTTCAGAAAAGGCCGGAGCAGCTTCCATTGCTTGAATTTCAGAAGCCGTTCAAACCCCTTCTTGTTCTCTTCGAAATATTTCGTCGTTTCCTCCGGTTCATAATGATCTTTGGGGTCATAGAGCATGGCCGTACACATGCAGTTCTTCCGTTCCTTGCTCATCAGGATCTCGTAATTCACACAGCTCTTGCAACCGGCCCAGAAGGCTTCGTCCTGTGTCAGTTCTGAATAGGTGACCGGCTCATAGCCCAGTTCGCTGTTGATCTTCATCACCGCCAGTCCCGTGGTAAGCCCGAAGATCTTTGCATCGGGATATTTTTCCCTTGACAGATCAAAGATCCTTTTCTTGATCGATTTTGCCACGCCGCTCTTGCGGAAAGCAGGTGCTACGATCAGGCCGCTGTTGGCCACATAACTGCCATGGCTCCAGGTTTCGATATAACAGAAACCCACCCACTCATTCCGGCCGGTAACGGCGATGACCGCCTTTCCCTCATCGATCTTCTGTTCGATATAATCGGGGCTGCGCTTGGCGATGCCGGTTCCACGGGCCGCGGCGGAAGCTTCCATTTCATCCGTGATGGTCTGGGAATAGACCTTGTCGGAAGCGGTGGCTACCCTGATAATGATTTGTTGATTGTCCATTGTGTGCTACTGCTTAAATGAATGCGGTTCACCAGTCCAGGATAAAATAACATGGATTTGCTTCACTGACAGGGACCATGGTGAAGGGTTCGTCCTGTCAGAATAAAGGGCGACGTCGGGGGCGGGAAAAAGTAAAGACATCAAAACCAACGGAATATACCCCGCTGGTAATGGGCGGATGAAACGCCATTTGTTTCGTATGTGTCAGAATGTTCACCATGTTTACAAACAAGTTGTAAATTGGGAACAAAAGTATAATAATTATTGATTTATCGGCATAAATATTTTGTTATACTTCTGTGACTGAGGCAACTGCGTCAAAATAAAAAATCAACTGTATGGAATCCGAATCAGCACCGCTGTCCGGACAAGCGGCAAATGAACCGGTCAAAAAAAGAGTATCGGGGTTTAAGCGATTCACCCGGGTTTTAGGAGTACTGATCGTCCTGGGCCTGGCCGCATTTGTCTATTTCAAATTCTTTTTTGTCTTTGGCGATGGTGTGAAAAGCGGGCATTTGAATTACGCGGTCAAGAAAGGGAATATCTTTAAGACCTACGAGGGCAAACTGATCCAGGAAGGTTACCGGAGCAAGACGGCGGGCACCATTCAATCCTACGAATTTGAATTTTCCATCAAAAGCAAAAAGATTTACGATATTCTTTCCGCCAATAGCGGCAAGCGTTTCGATCTCCACTATAAGGAATACCACGGAGCGGTGCCCTGGCGGGGCAATACAAATTATATTGTGGACAGCATCATCTCGATGGGGGACCAGTGACCCTATTTTCCCGCGTACAATAAGAAGATGGCCGGGCGTTTATGGATGTCCGGTATGTTTTTCTGCCATTCGGCGATGCGCTTCGTTTTGATCCACTCTTCTTTTCCGGTGATCCCTGCGGCGATGCAAAGCCGGGTTGACGGGTTGCAGGTCTTCAGGAGGGCTTCGGTCAGCTGGTTATTACGATATGGAGTTTCAATAAAGATCTGCGTGCAATTTTTCCTGGCCGATTCTGATTCCAGGTCCCTGATAGCCTTTGCTCTTTGCTGCTGTTCGATCGGCAAATACCCGCTGAATTGAAAATGCTGGCCATTCATTCCGCTGGCCATAAGGGCAAGCAAGATGGAACTCGGGCCCGATAGCGGTTTCACGTCCGCTTCCATTTCCTGTGCAATGGCTACCAGTGATTGCCCGGGATCAGCCACACCCGGTAATCCGGCCTCGCTGACGATCCCGATGTGCTTTCCTTCCTTCAAACGGTTTCTGAAAATTTCAACTGAATCCTCACCGATCGTATGCCACTCGAAATCATCGATCACCATTTCCTGTCCCGGCAGGTATGTCTTCCAGAGTTGCTTGAAATAACGCCGGGTGGTTCTTTCATTCTCCGCAAAGAAGACCTGGCATTGTTGTATGGATTCTGTTATATGGGGGGGAATGGCCCGGATCCCGTCTTCCGCCAGTAGGGATGGTATAAGGTAAACGACCGGCATTTTTAACTGTTTTTCATTTTATGAACACTCAGGGTGGCGGCGATCACGGCATAGGCGGGGGCCAGGATGATCAGGATATGCATCAGGTAAAAAAGGAACCCGTTCCCGATCGCCAGCCCTTTGTGCTGCCGGATGAACTGTACACTTTGAGAAGAGGTGAGGTTGGCACGGGCAAAACTGTAGTCCAGCATGGAAAACCCGAAATAATAACATTCCAGCAGCAGTGCTATAACGGGTGTGATCCAGCCCAGCACCGGGATCATGGACAATACAATCAGGGCCAGCAGGTACAGGGATTGCCAGCCGCAATTACGCAGGTCGAGCCGGATGCTGCGTGCACAATCCTTTTTAATGGAGGGCCAGTTGAATGTATATTCTTTTCCTTCCAGGATGGATTCGGTCTTTTCACTCAGGTAGGCAAAGAGGGGAGAGCCGATGATCAGGATGAGGTATTTGAAAAGAGAGAAATAGAATTGTACCAGTATCAGCCGCAGTATCATACCGGTCATCACCAGCAGGAAACTCAGCCATTCATTGCTTTCTGACTGCAGCCAGGCCTCGATCTTCAGTTGCCGGCTGATCCAGGATATCACGGTATCGGAAGATTGCCAGAAAACGAACATCCCTGCAATAAAAAGCAATGTATAGATAATACCGGGTATGATGATCCACCGGAAAAACCTGTTTTTTTTAATAAAAAGCCGGGCATCTTCATAGCCCTGTATGGCAATAACAATTTCTTTGAGCAAAGCCTTAATTTGTAGAGTAAATATAGTGAATGGGGAATAGTGAATGTTGAATCACCGGGGATTATAGTCAACTTCACCGCTTTATGAAGAAATTACCGAAGGAGTTTTACCAGCGACAAAATGTCCTGGCAATTGCAAAGGAATTGCTGGGAAAGATACTTGTATCTGAAAATGAAGGTAAGGTCACTTCGGGACGGATCGTGGAAGTGGAGGCCTATGCGGGGATACACGATAAGGCATCGCATGCCAGCGGCGGGAGGCGAACGGAAAGGAACCGGGTGATGTATGCGCCGGGCGGACTGGCCTATATCTACCTCTGTTATGGCATCCATCATTTGTTCAACGTGGTGACCAGCGGGGAGAATACCCCGCATGCGATACTGATAAGGGCGCTCGAGCCATTGGAAGGAATGGATATTATGCTGAAAAGGACTGGAAAGCAAATTCCGGACAACACACTTACCCGTGGACCGGGTAATCTTTCAAAGGCGTTGAACCTGCATGTTTCGCAGAGCGGCATTTCACTTTGCAGCAGGGAAATCTTTATCGCGGATGATGGTTTTGTGTACAACCGGAAACAGATCGCAAGTTCACCTCGGATTGGAGTCGATTATGCCGGGGAGGATGCCTTGCTCCCGTACCGGTACTATGTGAAGGGAAACCCGTATGTGAGCGGGAAACCCAAATAGGTCGTATTTTCAGGAAAATCTTTTTGCTTGTCAAAAGAACAAACCAGGATCGTTGCGTTATTGGCCGGGCCCGCAGTTTCGTTCATCCTGTATTTCATTAATCCTTTCCATGTTCCCGAAAACGCCGCCCGTGTGCTTGCGGTTGCCGGGTTGATGATCACCTGGTGGGTGACCGAGGCGCTGCCCATGCCCGCGGTGGCGCTGATACCGCTGGTGCTTTTCCCCTTTCTGGGGATCAATACGATCAAGTCTACTGCCGCAGCCTATGGTAACGAGGTGATCTTTTTGTTCATGGGCGGGTTCATGCTGGGACTGGCCATTGAAAAATGGAACCTGCACCGCCGTATCGCACTGAATATTGTGGCAAAGACCGGCACCAGCGGAAACCGGATCATTCTGGGTTTTATTCTCGCGACGGGTCTGCTGAGTATGTGGCTCAGCAATACGGCGACCACCATGATGATGTTTCCCATCGCACTCTCGGTGGTGCATGTGATGAAAGAGAACAGTGACGGGAAAGGCAACTATGCTCATTTCAATCTCTCCCTTATGCTGGCCATTGCCTATGCCTCCAATTTCGGCGGCATCGCCACCATCATCGGTACGCCGCCCAATGTACAGTTCGTAGGTTATTTCGAAAGGAAATACAATACCAATATTGATTTTCTCGACTGGATGCTGCTTTGCACACCCCTCGCTATCCTGTTGATGCTCTCCCTGTATTTTGTGAGTACGAAGATCCTGTTCCCGAACAAGATCCGTTCGAGCGGGGCCGCGGGAAAACATATCCGGGAAGAATTATTGCTGCTGGGTAAACCGGCGAATGCGGAAAAAAGAGTGCTGATCATATTTATTTGTACGGCCCTTCTCTGGATATGCAAGGATATCATCAACCGGAGCCAGGTATGGTTTGCGCTCGATGATAATATGATCGCCATCATCGGCGCCTTGGCGCTGTTCATTTGCCCGGCCAGCGCGGGAAAAATTTCGGAGAAGTTTGAAATAAAGGGTAAAGAGATGAAAGGCAGGATACTTGAATGGGAGGATACGGGAAAGATGGCATGGGGTATATTGCTTTTATTCGGAGGGGGAATCGCGCTGGCCGATGCCCTGGATAAAGCCGGGTTGATCAAACAGCTCGGCGACTGGCTGGCCCTTTATGCCGGATCGGGATTCATCCTGGTCGTAACGGTTGTTGTCATTTCCATTTTCATCAGCGAACTGATGAGCAATGTGGCACAGGTGATCGTTTTCGCACCCGTTGTCTGCTCCCTGGGGGATGCCATGGGTATGAACCCCTTATTACTGGGAGTGCCCATGACGCTGGCGGCCAGTTGCGCGAGCATGCTGCCGATGGGTACGCCTCCCAATGCCATTGTTTTCGCAAGCGGTCATATTAAATTAAAGCAAATGCTGAAGGCGGGACTGGTCATGAACCTCATCGCCATCGTACTGATAAGCCTGTTCTGCTGGTTCATACTCCCGCACCTGATGAAAGTGATCTAGCTCAGAATCTCCATCCACAGCTGATCCCCGCCAGGGGCAGAAAATCCTTCCCGAAGGATACGTTCTCACCTTTTTCGGCAAGCTTTTTTTGCAGGCTGGCAATGATATGCGGTGTGATAAAGAACATATCGTTGATGAGAAAAGTATAACCGGTCTCCAGACCGGGCTGCAGTACGAGAAGGTTGGATGTTCCTGCTGATTCTGTTGTCGCCCAGCTTACATTCATGGATCGTATGCCTGCGCGGACCCCGATGAAAAATCGTTTAGGCATTACCGAAAAATGGTAACGGTAGCCGAGAAAGCCTCCCCAGCCGTTTCCAGTTTCACTTGCATGTTTTGAAGTTGACTGCCGGTTCAGTTTATTGTAACCGCCGCCAAAAACAAAGGAGTGACGTTCCCTTGCATTCAGTGCAAAATGAAGGTTGATTACGGGGCCTTCAGGGGTATATAAATAGCCTGCGCCCGCATCCAGGGTACGGTAGCCAAGTTCCTGTGAATGAGCGGAAATGGAAAAGAA
>JBGATE010000077.1:0-12791 GCA_044229375.1 Chitinophagaceae bacterium | reverse complement strand
GTCGTTAGTCAGTTCCTCTATGGCTTTCAGGTAACGTTTCATCAGTGAACCCTGGGAAGCATGCATCAGGCTGTCCATCTTTTCCAGTAAGGTGAACCGGGCAAAACCCGTCACCTTTACGCTCATAAAAGGAATATTGGGCTGTGTAGATGCATAATTGATAACGCGGATGAACTCCTCGCAGGCATGGTCGAAATTGTTCTCTCCTTCCTTTCCCTCCACGCCATAATCCAGGATGACCTGCACATTAAATTCACCCAGGCGTTTCGCCACCACCGCCGTTTCCTCCAGTGTTTCTCCTCCCACGAACTGGTCAAAGATCGTTCTGCGGATCAAACCTTTCACCGGCAAACCTGCCCGTATGGACCAGGGAGCCAGTCTTGTGCCCAGTTTCACCAGCCAGGGTTTACCCATCAGGGAATAGAGGAACCGTGACTTCTTCAGTTGCCTGTCAGATTTATACTCAAAAGCATACTCGGTATTATCAAATGAAATGGACGGGAAAGGAGTACTCATACAGCAAATTGAGTTGCAAAAATAGCCGAAAGCCCTTTCCCGATCATATGAGAATGGTCAGAAATTTTCCAAACCTCCGTCAGTACCCGGGGCCCAGGCCGGAATAAAGCTTCTATCCGCCTATCTTTGCCGAAATGCAGAAAATGGAGCCAAGAAAAGCGTCCGGCAGCCTTACCATCATGACCGAGATCGTGCTGCCCAACGATACAAATGTATACGGCAACCTCATGGGAGGACGTCTGATGTACTGGATGGATATCGCGGCGGCGCTTTCCGCACAGAAACACTGCAACGCACCGGTCGTAACAGCCTCGGTGGACAATATCTCCTTTGAAAGTCCTATTAAACTGGGCAATGCCGTACACATCGAAGCCAAAGTGACCCGGGCTTTTAACAGTTCGATGGAAATACACCTGAAAGTATGGGGCGAAGACATGACCCAGCAATACCGCTATAAAAGCAACGAAGCCTATTATACGTTTGTCGCCCTGGATCCCAACCGCAAACCAAGACCGGTTCCCTCCCTCCTTCCGGAAACGGATGAGGATATAAAACTTTTTGACGGCGCACTGCGCCGAAGGCAGCTTCGGCTGATCCTCGGCGGAAAGCTAAAACCAGATGACGCCACGGAGTTGAAAGCCTTTTTTACCAAAGAGTAAACTTTTCATCACTCTAATTTATTTATCCGCGGTCTTCCATTGATGTTTTCCCATCATCATGTATTTCTTGCTTTGTTCGATCGAATCCATCACCTGGGCCAGGATATCCTCCGCCGGCGCATCATAATCTATCACCAGCGGCTCCTTGAAAGTGATAGAAAGCAGGGACCCTTTCTTTTTGAATTTCAGCCCTTTTTTATTGAAAGCCCTCCAGAAACCACTGATTACAACGGGGATCACCACGGGTTGGGCCTGCTTAATGATCAGCGCTGTTCCTTTTCGGCCCGGGGCATAGGGTTTAGTGGTGCCCTGCGGGAAAGTAATGACCCAGTTGTTGTCCAGCGCCCGCAATATCTTTCTCGTATCGGAAGGATCCAGACCTCTCCTTACTTCCTGCCCGCCTTCTCTCCAGGTACGTTTCACGGTCAGTCCGCCCGCCAGCAGGAAGATACGGCTGATCAAACTGCCTTTCATGGTCTCTTCCGCTGCTACATAGTTCACCCTGGTAAACGGATTCAGCAGGTAATAAGGAATGCCCAGGCGGTTCTGCTTCCCCCATTTCACGGCGCAGAAAATATGAAGGAAGGTGATGACATCCGCAAAATAAGTCTGGTGATTGCTTACAAAAAGCACTTTCTTACGGGTAAGATGAGCGAAATGCTCCGTGCCGGTGATCTTCAGTTTGTTGATCATGGCAAGCCCGGGATACGAGAACAGGCCCACAAAGAAGTAAACGACCTTCCTCATCGGGTGGAAATTCCGTAACCGTTCTCCGAATGATCCCATGGCAAATAATTAATACAACCGAAACCCAAATTAAGGAATTGTACAGGAAGTTCAGCAGGTCGTTGAAAGGACGAAATGTAAAAATAAAAAAGGCCGTCCCGGCTTATCCGGGACGGCCATATGCATTGTTGCGCGGTCCTTATTCTGATTTTGTTTCGCCGGCGGTTCCTTCCTCCTTGCTTCCGCTATCCATCTTCTTCTTCAGGTCGGCCAGTACACCCAGGTCGCCCAGTGTGGCTTTTTCCACCTTGCTCTGCACATTCTTCACCGCCTTCCGGGTGGTTTCTGCATCGGCACGCGCTTCTTTCTTCGCGGATTCAGCAGCATCAACCTGTCCCTGTTCCCAGATGCGGGTATGCGATACCACAATGCGTTTTTCATTGCGGTCAAACTCAATTACCATGAACTGTGCGGTCTCATCAGCGCCGATGCTCTTGCCGTCTTCCTTGGAAAGATGACGGTTGGGTGCAAAGCCTTCCAACCCGTAGGGCAGCTGAACCACTGCGCCTTTATCATCGCGGCGGATCACGGTGCCTTCATGCAATGTGCCGATGGCAAATGTGTCCTGCAGCGTATTCCAGGGATCTTCTTCCAGTTGCTTGTGACCGAGTTGCAGTTTGCGGTTATCCTTATCAATACCCAGGATCACCACATCAATGTTCGAACCCACTTTCGTGTATTCACCGGGGTGATTGAAACGCTTCAGCCAGCTCAGGTCGCTGATATGGATCATTCCACCGATACCGGGGGCCAGTTCCACGAACACACCGTAGTTGGTGATGTTCTTCACCAGGCCGGTATGCCTGCTGCCTTCTGCGAATTTGGATTCGATATCACTCCAGGGATCCGGTGAAAGTTGCTTGATGGAAAGGCTCATCTTGCGGTTGGCCTTGTCCAGTGTCACCACTTTCGCCTCATGCTCATCGCCCAGTTTGAAGAACTCTTTGGCGTTGATCGGGGTATTGGCCCAGGTGATCTCGGATACGTGCACCAGTCCTTCCACACCGGGCTGGATCTCGAGGAATGCACCGTAATCTTCAATATTCACGACCCTGCCCTTTACTACATTGCCTTCCGCAATGTTCTCTGCCAGTACATCCCAGGGATGCGGTGTCAGTTGTTTCAGGCCAAGGCTGATACGTTTTTTCTCATCATCAAAATCAAGAACCACCACGTTGATCTTCTGGTCGAGTTTCAGCACCTCTGAAGGATGCGAGATACGGCCCCAGGAGATATCCGTAATGTACAACAGGCCATCCAGTCCGCCGAGGTCCATAAAGGCACCGAAGTCGGTGATATTCTTCACGGTTCCTTCCAGCACCTGTCCTTTCTCCAGCTTGCTCATGATCTCGGCACGCTGCGCTTCGATATCGCTTTCGATAAGCGCTTTGTGGGATACCACGGCATTCTTGATCGCTTCGTTGATCTTCACCACCTTGAATTCCATTGTCTTTCCGACAAACTGATCATAATCGGTAACCGGTTTCACATCGATCTGTGATCCGGGCAGGAATGTTTCCATGCCAAATACATCAACGATCAATCCGCCCTTGGTCTTGGAGGTAACTGTACCGGTAATAACCTCACCGGTCTTATGAACTTCCACGATCTTCTCCCATGCACGGGTGATACGTGCCTGGCGGCGGCTCAGGTTCAGGTGTCCTTCCCTGTCTTCTTTCTCTACGATCATAACTTCCACTTCATCGCCAACGGTAAGACCGGGGATGTCGCGGAATTCGTTCAGCGAGATCAAACCATCGCTTTTGAAACCGATGTTGAGTACCACGTCGGTCTTGGTAAGACCCACTACCAGTCCTTTGATCAGTTCACCATCGCTCAGTTGCACGAATGTGTCGTCGTACACTTTGTGATACTTTTCCTTTTCTTCGTTCGTGTAAGAGATAACATTACGCCTGTCTACGTTCCAGTCGAAATCGTCATGCGCAGTTACTACTGCTTCCACAGGTGCTGTTGTTGTCGCTGCAGCCACTTCCGGTTGATCACCCGAAGCGGACTCCTGTGCATCAGCGTTTAGTTGTTTGTGAATGCTGTTTTCAAACATGATAAAATAGTCCCGAAGGGTTTTATTTTCGGGGCAGCAAAGATACAGTAAATAGTCGGGAGTCAGGAGCCGGGAGTCTAACGTTTTTTGATCAAAAAATACGTTGTATAGTATTGATTTACAAGATATTGCAATTTAGTCCCTTCAATATATTCGCCTGTCACTGAATTCCTGCGCCTATTCCGTACATCCGGGTTTTTGAGGGTTGACCCTGCTTTAATATATTCACCAAAATAAAACCGTTGCTCTATTCCTGCCTCAAAATAATGGCCCGAATCGGTATCCGTCTCTTTTGCAGGAAGATCCTCATCAATAAACCGGAATTGCTGCAAATAAAAGGCCCTGTTTTACTGGCCGCCAACCATCCCAATTCATTCCTGGATTCCGTTATCATCAACGTGTTATTCGAACAACCGGTATGGTCGCTCGCCAGGGGCGATGTTTTCAAAAGCCCGTTTTTAATACGGCTGCTGACGGCCTTGCGCATCCTACCGGTGTACCGCACGAGTGAAGGTGTAGAGAACCTTTCGGAGAACTACAGGACCTTTGAAGCCTGTATCCGCATTTTCCGGGAGAACGGCATCATCAATATTTTCAGTGAAGGAAAATGCGTAAACGAATGGCACCTGCGCCCGCTGAAAAAAGGAACGGCGCGGCTCGCCCTGAAAGCATGGGAAGAGAACATTCCGCTGAAAGTGCTTCCGGTAGGCATCAATTACAGTTCTTTTTTTAGATTCGGTAAAAATATTTTCCTGAATTTCGGTGAGCTTATTGAACAGGATCCTATTAAAAAATTGGAAGCAGACGGGCTTCGGCACCAGTCTTTCAACACGATCCTCGCGCAGCAATTGCAGCAACTGGTCTTTGAGATCCCCGGCGCGGACAAACAACTTCAAAAACAAAAACTGGAGATCCAACAATCCCTGTTGAAAAAAATACTCCTTTTCCTTCCCGCTGTAGCCGGCTGGATCACACATGCCCCGCTGTACTACACGGTGAAAGGGTTTACCGCCAAAAAGACCCGGGAAACCGGTCACTACGATTCGGTCATGACCTCGATCCTGCTTTTCAGTTACCCGATTTACCTGCTGGCCGTGGTTCTTGTTGTGACCCTTCTCACCGGGTCCCTGTGGTCCCTGTCGATATTACTGTTGCTGCCGTTTTGCGCCCGGGCACTGGTGCAACTGAAACCCCAGCTCGATCGTTGATCTAGCGGTGCTGATCCGCGATCGCCTTCGCGGCGATCCATCCGCTGGTCCAGGCATGCTGGAAATTAAATCCCCCGGTGATGCCATCCACATCCAGCACTTCTCCTGCGAAATAAAGACCCGGTATCTTCTTGCTCATCATCGTGTTCGCATCTACTTCATTCAGTTTTACCCCCCCGGCTGTAACAAATTCCTCCTTGAAAGTGGTCTTGCCTTTTACATGGCATTCAAAAGCGGTCAATACACGGATGAATGTATTGGAAATGGCAGCCGGAAGATCGGCCCAGCGCATTGCAGCAGTCACTCCCGAATGCATGGCAAGGAATTCCCAGAGACGGGCAGGCAGGCCAAAACTGTTTTTCCCGATGATCTTTTGTGATGCATGCTCGCTCCTGTTTTGCATAAACCTCTCCCGGAAGAATTCTTCCTTCCCGTCCGTTGTCCAGTTGATCAGGATACTAAAATCATAATCCCTTTGAGCAAGCTCCCGGGCGCCCCAGGCACTCAGTTTGAGTATGGCAGGTCCGCTCAATCCCCAATGGGTGATCAGCAAAGGTCCTTCCTGCTCCAGTTTGCTGCCGGCTATCCGCACCCTTGCCCGGGGTACACTCACACCCATCAGCCCGGTAATCGGGTTTCCGGGTAAATTGAAGGTAAAAAGCGATGGCACCGGCGCTTCTATATGGTGACCCGTTGACAGCAGCCAGTCAAACATGGCTGATTTCGGGTAACCCCCGCTGGCAATACAGATGAAATCCGAACGAAGCTCTTGTTTGCCGTTTAATGCTACAATGAAATGTCCGTTGACTGACCGCAGACCGCGAACCTCGTTTTCTTTCCTGATCTCCACCCCGTACAGATCCGCTTCTTTTAACAAACAATCAATGATCGTCTGCGATGAATCGGTAACAGGAAACATCCTGCCGTCTTTTTCAGTCTTTAGTCTCACTCCTCTTTCTTCAAACCACCGGATCGTATCGGTAGTGAAGAATTGGTGAAACGCTTTTCTCACAAAGTGATTGCCCCGGGGATACCGGCGGCTCATTTCATCCATTTCAAAACAGGCATGGGTTACATTGCAGCGACCGCCACCGCTCACTTTCACTTTCGACAACAACTTTCCGGACCGTTCCAGGAGGGTCACTTTCAGACCCGGGCTCATCCGGGCCGCATTCACGGCACAGAAAAAACCTGCGGCACCGCCGCCGATAACAATCAATGATCCTGGTGAAGACATAAATAGTTAAGCTATGTAAACGCCGCCGGTTCTGGCTGCTTATGAAGGGGACAGGGCTATCTTCGTAGCGGTGTGCAATGCAGGATTGGAAGCCTCCGCTTTTTCTATGATACTGTAATCGGAAAGGATCTCAGCTTTTCCTTTCTGCACACAAACATCATGTTCAAAGTGCACGGAAGGTTTGCCGTCCTTTGTTCTTACGGTCCAGCCATCGTCTTCCGTGTATACTTCCCGGGTTCCCATATTGATCATCGGTTCGATCGCCAGCACAAGACCTTCTTTTAGTTTGGTTCCGCTTCCTCTTTTACCATAGTTAGGCACCTGCGGATCCTCGTGCAAACTGCGCCCGAGCCCGTGACCCACCAGTTCCCTTACCACACCATACCCGTTCTTTTTTTCTGTATGCTCCTGTATTGCAAAAGCAATATCCCCGATGCGGTTCCCGGCTACCGCCTTTTCGATCCCTTTGTAAAGTGATTCTTTCGTTACGCGGATAAGTTTCATGGCTTCCTCCCCGGGATCACCGATCGCGAAGGTATAGGCATGGTCACCATGCCAGCCATCCAGGATAACACCGATATCGATGGTAACGATATCCCCTTCTTTTAATTCACCGGGACCCGGGAAACCATGCACCACCACATCATTCACGGAGATGCAGGAATTAAACGGGTAACCCTTATAATTTAAAAAAGAAGGAATGGCTTTATGATCCCTGATGATCTCCCCGATCTTTTTATCAATGGAAAGCGTTGTGATACCAGGTTTCAGCAAACCGGCGATCTCCGAGAGGGTCCTGCTCACCAGCAGGGCGCTTTGGCGCATCAGTTCCACCTGCTCCTTTGTTTTATAGATCATCATCCTGCAAATATCCTTAAAAAAAAGTACCCGGCAAGCAGCGCTGGCCGGGTACGAAGGGGAATATTGTTGGTTCTTACATCTGTACAGCGGAAGTCGTTTGTCTTCCCTGGATGCGACCACTTTTCATCAATCCGTCATACTGCCGCATCAGCAATTGGGTTTCGATCTGCTGGAGCGTGTCCAGGATCACACCCACCATGATGAGCAGGGAGGTACCGCCGAAGAAAGTGGAAAACTGTTGTGTAACGCCCAGTCGCTGTGCGATACCCGGAAGGATACCTACAAAAGCGAGCAGGATGGCGCCGGGCAGGGTGATGCGGTCCATAATGGTACCGATATAATCTGCTGTAGGCTGCCCGGGTTTTACACCGGGGATGAAACCATTATTCTGTTTCAGGTTATCAGCGATCTGCTTGGGATTGAATATTAACGCCGTGTAGAGAAAGGTGAAACCGATCACCACCAACGAATAAATAAGCATGTACCAGATGTTGCTGTGATCATTCAGGGCCAGGAGGAAACTTCCGCCCCCCGTAGGATCAAAATTCGCGAATATGGTAGGGATAAAAATGATTGCCTGCGCGAAGATGATGGGCATTACACCGGCGCTGTTCACTTTCAGGGGAAGGAACTGCCGCGCGCCGCCGAACTGGCGGTTACCCACGATCTGTTTGGCATAATTCACCGGTACTTTTCGTACGCCCTGGATCAGCAGGATACATCCCATGATGATCGCGATCAGGATAGCTATTTCGATAATGAAAACCAGTATCTGTCCGTTACGGACAGACTTGGCACTCAATTCCTGCAGGAAAGATTGCGGTAACCGGGCGAGGATTCCGATCATGATGATGAGGGAGGTACCGTTACCAAGACCCTTATCCGTTATTTTTTCACCCATCCACATTACGAACATCGTACCGGCCGTAAGCACCATCACCGTGGTGAGCCAGAAGTTGGCAGGGGAAAAACCTGCCATCATACCACCCTGTTGCATCATACCCCGCAGGTAGCTCACATAAGCCGATGCCTGGAGAATGGTAACGGCCACGGTGAGATAACGGGTGTACTGGTTGATTTTCTTACGCCCGCTTTCGCCTTCTTTCTGTAATTTCTGAAAACGGGGAACCAGTACGGTCATCAGCTGCATAAAGATCGAGGCAGAGATATACGGCATGATACCCAGTGCGAAAATGGAAGCATTGTTGAAGGCACCTCCTGAAAATGCATCGATAAGCCCGAGGATACCCGTGCTTTCGCCCGCTTTCTGGATCTCGTTGGGATTGATACCAGGCAATACGACATGGGAACCCACCCGGTAGATCGCGATCATCATGATGGTGAACAAGATCTTCCCACGCAGCTCTTCGATGCTCCAGATATTTTTGAGTGTTTGTATTAATTTTTTCACGGGGATCCAATAATTTAATAGCTCTTAAACATAAAAGACGCATTCGAAATGCGTCGTTGCAATTTAGCGAATTTACTTAACTATTTCCACCGTTCCGCCGGCCGCTTCGATGGCCGCTTTGGCTTTCTCACTTACAGCGTTCACTTTGAATACAAGTTTACCGGTAAGTTCCCCGTTGCCCAGGATCTTCACTTTATCATTCTGGCTTACCAGCCCGTTGATATAAAGATTCTCCAGGGAGAATTCACTGATATTATATTTTGTGGCGAGTTGTTCAGCCTGGCCCAGGTTGAATACTTTGTATTCCACGCGGTGCGGGTTCTTGAAACCCCTCTTGGGAATACGGCGCTGGATCGGCATCTGTCCGCCTTCATGCGCCATCTTGTTTTTGAAACCGCTGCGGCTCTGATGACCTTTGTTTCCTTTGGTGGAAGTGCCCCCGTGACCGGAAGCTTCACCGCGTCCTAACCTTTTCTCTTTGTGTGTTGCGCCTTTCGCAGGCTTTAACTGATGTAATTTCATTGTATTGATTTTGTACTCTGCGGGGAATCACCCCTCGCTTTGGAATTGTTAGATGCTGGATGCTGGATGCTGGATGCTTGATGCTGGATGCTGGATGTTGGATGCTTGTTACCTATTTTTTCATCTAACATCCAACCTTTAACCTTATCAAGCCTCCTCCACTTTTACCAGGTGTGTCACTTTACGTACCATTCCCAGTATCTGCGGCGTAGCTTCTACTTCTTTGACTTTATTGGTCTTGTTCAATCCCAGTGCCTGCAGGGTCAGTTTTTGACGCTCCGGCCGGTCGATCGGGCTTTTTACCAATGTTATTTTTATCTTTTTCATAATTCGATTCGTTTAAACGGTTCAACCGTTGAATACTTTCTTCAATCCGAGCGTTCTGGTCTTTGCCACGCTGATGGGCTCCCTCAGTAAAGCCAGGGCTTTGAAGGTCGCTTTTACTACGTTATGGGGATTCGCTGAACCCAGTGATTTGGCCAGGATGTCGGTAACACCCGCTGCCTCCAGTACGGCACGCATACTGCCACCCGCGATCACACCCGTACCATGGGCAGCCGGTTTGATCAGCACTTTCGCAGCGCCTTCCTTTGCCCACTGGTCATGCGGAATGGTCCCCTTCATCACCGGAACCCTGATCAGGTTCTTCTTGGCATCTTCAATGCCTTTGGTGATGGCTTCCTGCACTTCTTTGGCCTTACCCAGGCCATGACCCACGACACCATTTTCATTGCCCACCACAACCAGTGCGGAGAAACTGAATGAACGGCCACCCTTGGTGGTTTTCACCACGCGGTTGATGGCAACAACCTTGTCTTTCAGCTCGAGGTCACCTGCCTTTACCTTGTTTACGTTAAACTTTGACATTTATACTTGTAATTAAAAGTTTGAAAGCTTTTTTTAAAATTTCAGTCCGCCTTCCCTTGCCCCGTCTGCCACGGATTTCACACGGCCATGGTACAGGTATCCTCCACGGTCAAAGGTCACATCCACGATGCCGAGCGCGCTTGCTTTTCGGGCGATCGCCTCTCCCACCATTTTGCTCTTGTCCTTTTTGGTGGATTTATGAGCCGTGATCTCTTTGTCCTTTGAAGATGCCGACGCCAGTGTCTGGCCATTCGCATCATCGATCAGCTGCACATAGATATCGGTATTGCTCCTGAAAACAGACAACCGGGGTTTCTGAGCCGTACCGGAGCCGATCCTGCGGCGTATCCTGAAGCGGATATTCCGCCTTCTCTGTGATTTTACTTTTGGGTTCATCTCTTTTTATTTAATCCCTGATGCTGCCAGGGCATGTTATTTTATTTTATTTACCTGCGGCTTTACCTGCTTTCTTACGTACGACTTCCCCTACATAACGCACACCCTTTCCTTTATACGGTTCAGGTTTGCGCAGGCCGCGAAGTTTGGCGGCTACCTGCCCGATCAGCTGCTTATCGATTCCTTCCAGCGTGATAATGGGGTTCTGACCCTTTTCCTGCTGGGTGACCACTTTCAGTTCCTTCGGTATCTCGAAAATGATATTGTGTGAATAACCCAACGCCAGGTCCAGCACATTACCCTGGCTGGCGGCTTTGAAACCCACACCGATCAGTTCCAGTTTCCTTTCATAACCCTCCGTCACACCCTTTACAAGGTTGGATATCAGGGAGCGGTACAAACCGTGCATGGCACGGTGACGGATCTGGTCGGTCGGGCGGGCGAATGTTACCGCACCGTCTTTCACTTCCACCGTGATATCACGGTCGATCGCCTGCTTCAGCTCGCCTTTTTTCCCTTTTACCGTTACCACGTTGTCTTTTCCAACAGTGATGGTAACACCTTCAGGGATCGAAATTGCTTTTTTACCTATACGGGACATGTTTGTTCATTTTATATGTGACAATTTATTGCCGGCCGGTCAGCCTCAAGGTATCGGCTTAATGTACCGTCAATCTTTCTTTTTAATATACATAGCACAACACCTCGCCGCCGATATTGCCGGCCTTGGCTTCCTTGTCGGTCATCACTCCTTTCGAGGTGGAGATGATCGCGACACCCAGCCCGTTCTTCACACGGCGGAACTCGGTCGGTTTTGCGTACTGGCGCAAACCCGGGCGGCTCACCCTTTCCATGCTCTGGATAGCGGGCTGCTTGGTGGAAGGATCATACTTCAGGGCGATCTTGATGATGCCCTGCTTGTTATCATCCTCGAACTTGTATTTCAGGATATAACCCTGGTTATACAGGATCTCCGTCATACGTTTCTTCAGGTTGGATGCCGGAATATCCACTACCCGGTGACCTGCCATCTGTGCATTCCGGATTCTGGTCAGGAAATCTGCTATAGGATCTGTTACCATATTTTTTGCCCTCCTACGTCCCGGCTAAGCCGGGATAATTGGATAAGTTTAGTTGAATAATTTAATTGTCTTACCAGCTTGCTTTTTTAAGCCCCGGGATCTTTCCGTTCAGGGCCATATCCCTTAAAGCGATCCTGGAGATCCCAAAGTAGCGAACATATCCTTTGGGCCGGCCAGACAGCTGGCATCGGTTCTTCAATCGAACCCTGGAAGAATTCTTGGGAAGCTCGTCAAGCGCTTTCCAGTCGCCTGCCTTCTTCAGCTCTTCTCTTTTAGCTGCAAACTGGGCCACCATCTTCTCCCTTTTCCTTTGCCTGGCCTTTATTGATGTTTTTGCCATGTTTATTTTTCCTTTTAGTTTGAACTGTTTTTTGTAGCGTTTCTGAAAGGCATTCCCATTTCCTTCAGCAACTCATATGCTTCCTCGTCGGTGTTTGCCGTTGTAACAAAAGTGATATCAAGGCCGGTGATCTTATTCACCTTATCGATATCGATCTCGGGGAAGATGATCTGCTCGGTCACGCCCAGGGTATAATTACCGCGGCCGTCAAAAGCTTTTTCATTCACTCCCTTGAAGTCACGTACACGGGGCAGCGCCACGGCCACGAGCCTGTCGAAGAATTCGAACATCTTTACGCCGCGCAGCGTAACGCGGGCGCCGATCGGCATGTTCTTACGCAGTTTGAAATTGGAGATATCCTTTTTGGACATGGTGGCCATCGCTTTCTGACCGGTGATCGTGGTCAGTTCCTCTACGGCGATATCCACCAGTTTCTTATCGGATACGGCTCCGTTCACGCCACGGTTCAGGCAGATCTTCTCCAGTTTGGGAGCCTGCATTACTGAACTGTAACCAAATTTCTTTACCAGCGCGGGTACAACCTCTTTTTTGTACTTATCGGCCAGTCGCGGGGTATACATCTTTGTACTCATTATTTTTTACCTCCCTGAACTTTTTTCGTTTTGAAAACCCTTTCGGTCTTTCCTTCCTTTCTGACGCGGGTCACCCTGGCACCGGCCTTTTGGGCCGCGTCCCACAACATCACATTGCTGATATGAATGGGCGCCTCTTTCTTAATGATGCCACCCTTGGTGTTCTGCGCAGAAGGTTTGGTGTGCTTGGTGATGATATTCACCCCTTCCACGATCACTTTGGTATCCTCCACCAATACTTCTTTTACGGT
>JBGATE010000076.1:0-12896 GCA_044229375.1 Chitinophagaceae bacterium | reverse complement strand
GAGCTGGAGTGAAAGGGAAGGAAGCAGGTACTGGTCATAGCGTTTATCTATCTCCATATGAAGTTGTACGGCCTCCCCGTGCCGGGTACGCAGCAGGCGGTAATAGGATTCAATGAAGCGGATCTCGTTCTGTACCGTGGTGAGACCGTCTTCGTTGTTCCGGAGCAGGTACCGGTACACTTTACTCAGTTCGTTCAGGAAGATCTCGGCCTTGTCGCGGTCTTCCGCTATCAGCGATGAAAGCGTGTTGAAGCAATTGAAAAGAAAATGGGGGTTTACCTGTCCCTTCAGGGTTTCGAATTCCTGCTGCAGTGATAATTGCCGGAGGGACTCTTTCTCCACCCTTGCTTTCTTGTACTGCCCCAGCATATAATCACTTTCATACAAGGTCTCGAATACGAGGTTCACGCAAAGACCGAGGATCAGTCCCTTGACAAGATCCCATTCCCGGAGGTTGTACCCGAAAAAACTGAATTGATCATACACCAGGAAAATGAGCAGGATAGCCGGTGGCATGATAATGACCGCCACCAGTGATTTTCGAAGGATGCGCTGTGCGCTCTGGTCCAACCGGGGAAATCTTTTCTCCACAAAATGGTCATACGTAACATGGGAGTACCAGGTTAGTGCGCCTATCAAAAAAAGCAGCGGGAAGGAAAAAACCCAGATCCGCCAGTCGTGCCAGAGCCTTTCCCCGAACAATATCTGGTGAAGGGCAAGATCTATTACCGGCATACTGAACAGGAAGGAATAGGTCTGGAGGCGTGCTGGCTTGAACCCTTTCATAACAACACCTCCTCTTTACTGGTGATCAGTGGCAACCGTACGGTCCTGTAACCGATGCCCTCTTCGACAAGAACACCGGGCTGGTTGAGTAGCCTGTACTTATGAATAATGTTATCCATTCCGGGGCCGGCGGAAGCCGGATCATGTGTTTCGGATGCCAGCTTCGGTACCACATTGTGTTTTATCACAATATAACCGTTTTCGTCGGTAAACAGCCCGATTTCCAGTGGTGTGTCACGGCAAATGGAATTCTGTCCGAAAATATCCTCCGCGATCGTTTGAAGGGTCAGTGGCGGGATCCATTTATCCTTTTCGGATTCCCGGATATTCATATCGATCCGCAGGGCCCCGCAGTGTCTTTCCTGCAGGAGGTAAATATAGGAGTCAAGAAATTTGAGTTCCGTTCGCAGCGTTACAAGGGTCTCTTCATCATTCTGGAGCATGTAACGGTACACTTTACTCATCTCATCCAGGAATTTCTCCCCCTTTCTTTCATCTTCATGGATCAGGCTGGAAAGAGAGTTAAGGCTGTTGAATAGGAAGTGGGGGTTGACCTGGCTCTTCAAACCGAGGAGGCGACCCTGGCGGTACACTTTTCTGAGTTCTTCGGTCTCCAACAGGTTGGTCTTCCAGTTCTCGTACCGCGCGATCCCTTCATGAAGGAAGGTGAGAAAAATATTAATGATGGACATTCCTATATAGGCCCAGATAAATCCTGTCTCGTTGAAATCATAGTTAAGAAAAGGGAAATTCTCATAGCCCTTGAAAAGTATATAGAGAAACAGTCCGGTAAAGAGAATGAACGCAGAGATCATCCAGGTCAGCCTTCTCACCACCTGTACATCCGATGGATACCGGCGTTTCAGCAGTTGGGCCACGGCGCTGCAAATAATAAAATCGACAGCTAACAGGGCGGCTGTTACCAACGTCGCGAAAAAAAATACCTGCCCGTTACTAAAATACCGGTGTTCAAAGATCACGCTGTTGATGATCAGGCTCAGGGGCAAAAGAATGAACCCGAGAACTACGTAATCCTTGCTGGTGTATCGTGGCAGCTTAAGCTTCATAACCTTTTACAAATTAATATCTTTTCCGCATTTGCCCGGACCGATCCTCATGGGTTGGCTAGCCGGCAGCATGAACTGCCAAAAAGCCTGTACAAATTGTACAGGCCCGATCCTCTTTCATGGCTATCATATTACAACTACTTCAAACTGAGCGTTGAACTGGTGAATAAACCTTGCCCTGTTCCTGGCAACCCACTCCTCAAAAGACTGCATCGCGGGATTGATCCGGTAGCTTTCTTCAAGGTCTTTTTTACGTTGGGGCACATATAAACGCTGCACTTCAAACATATTGGCGAGCTCTTCCGCTCCGCTGAAATCATAGGCGGCATACACGTTCCTGGGGATATAAGAATAATAGATATTCCTTTTCAGCACTTTCGAAAGGATGGCTGCGTACTGATCACTGGTTTCATCGGCGCCGACCACACCCACCACCCTTCCGGTATAGGTTTCCGGTTCATTGAAAACCGGCGACACGATCTTTCCCAGGTCTTCCAGGCTTGCCATGGCCAGCGGAGTATCGCCCTGCGGGAAACCGAAATAATAATCGCCGTTACTATCCTTTTGCAGCGGAAAAAAATCCAGGAAGTTCTCATAAGGGAAAGCAATATGCAGAAACGTGGCCGGGAGTTTCGACTGCCGGGTATACTCTTCCAGCAGGGCAAGTACATCATAGCGCGGAACCGGGTAGTTGCCCAGGCCCAGCTTTTTGAGATCCGGTGATGTTTGCATTACAAAATGATGGATACCCGACAGGCGGACCGCATCCACCATGTTTTTACCCTGCCGGAGTACCGTAGCGGCATCTTCTGCCAATCGGGGGGCGGCAAAAACACCATAAGCTCCTTCCATTGCTTTGACCAGGCTTTCCCGGTCGTTGTAATCACCGTGTACCAGTTCTGCACCGGCTCTTTGAAACACCTGCGCCTTTTGAGAGCGAGTGTCACGGGTCAGTATCCGCACCCGGTATCTTTTATCTTTTAACAGGGCCCTTGCTACACTTCCACCACGGGCGCCGGTTGCACCGGTCACCAGGATGATGGACTCCTGATTTGTTGATTGCTTGTTCATGGTTTTCTTTTTTGCAGGGTTCAGCATTATTTAAGATCCTTCCATGCGATAGGTGCGGGAACCACATTCTGCACGGGCTTGCTTGTTTTCAGGTATGCGAAAATGGAACGCAGGTCATCATCCGTCATGTTCTTATATACAAACCAGGGCATGGGAGGCAGCAGGGGCCGGCTATTGTCGAGTCCCTTGTACTTTCCCTCCCGCAGGGCCTTTATGAACTGGGCTTCAGTCCAGTTACCGATACCGGTTGCATCGGAAGAAATATTGGCGGTAAACGACATACCCCAGGGTCCCACGGAGGAAGTAAGATCCGTGCCCAGCATCATCCATCCCCTTTTTATGGATTGGGTATCTACTTTCTGGATGGGCCGGTCAGACGGGTAGCCGGAGAAACGAAGTTCTTCAATGATCTCCGGTTCATTTTTCCCCATACGTTTGGGAGAATGACAGTCATCGCACCCGATGACATTGACCAGGTAATCTCCCCGTTTTATGAGTTCTTCCGGGGTTAAGGGTTTTTTTTCTTTTTCGCTGGCTGCAGTGTCGTTGCAGGCGACCAGGACGGCGCCGATGGCCACGGCGATGATCCCGGTGATGAGTAATTTGTTACGCATAGTAGATAAGGTTTAAGGTTAATGGTCGTTGACCAGGTGATGATAATTTCTAATAATTAATGGCTCCTGATCAAATAACTGAACCAAAGATGCGGCGGGGAAAAAAGGAAGACAACCGGTATGTAGATGAATTGAGCAAGCGGAAGGATGAAATGGGGGAATTAACCGTAGAGACAGGGCACGCCCTGTCTGCGAGGCTTGCCTCGCCATGAGACAGGGCGTGCCCTGTCTCTACAGAACCCAACCCATCCCGAATTGCAGCACATGACTCCGGTCGATGATATCGCCGAGGGTGACATCGGTGAGACCGAGGTTATAACGGCCATATAGGATCACGCGGGGGCCAGCCTGGAAACCCGCGCCTGTTGCCAGCGCAACCTGTGTGTTATTGAAACTGCGTTTGACATTCAGTTTCACGCCTTCCGATTCATGGCTGATGGCATGCACCAGGAAACCAAGCTGTGGTCCGAATCCGAGGGAAAGTTTTTTAGACGGCAGGAACTGCAGCAACAGGGGTATTTGCGCATAGCCGAGGGCGATAGAGCTTTCCCCGCCGTTGACCCGGTAACGCTGCCCTTCCCCGGAGTAGAAAAGCTCTGGCTGGAATCGCCATTGTTTGGCCAGGGTGAACCGGGCAAAAAAGCCGGCATGGAACCCCAGCCTGCTATTACCATCAAAGCTGCTTAACCGGGCCATGCTCAAACCGCCCCTGATACCGGTTTTCGGCTGTGCCCGGGCTGTATTGGATAAAAGGGTGGACAGGACCATGATGAAGATCAGGAAACACTTTTTCATATATACGGATTTATGCAATTCAGGGGCAAAGCGGGTGCCAATGAAAAAACAAAGGCCCAAACAGCCTCAAAACCAGCCTGTATTATGCATCAATCGGAAAAATCACATGAAAAATACCGGGGAAAATCAGTCCGAAATCATACTAAAATCAGCTCGAAATGATATTACTGTATTACTTTTGCATTGCAATTTTACAATTCCGGCAGGATAATTGAAATACAGGCTCCCGGTCAGTGAGGGTCAACAATTGCAGCTTGAAAAGTGTATTTCAATGTGGTCAACCTGGCTTAATCGTGTTAAAAGATGTTCGATCCGTTTAGCCTGCTTTCGTAGGCGTTTGTGCTGTCATGGTATTGATCGGGCCGGGTCTGTTGAGAATCCGAAATATTATAATGTCTTTTTAATTACCAAATATCAAAACAGTTCTTTATGAAAAAGATCCTTTTTTTGCTGTTCTCGCTGCTTACGATCACAGCGATACAGGCACAGAAATCCTACAAATGGAAGTATAATACCTCCGGCGGGGTTTTGGGTGCCTTTAATTTTAGTGAATTCAAGACCTGGGGCACTAATGCCGGCAGCGTGGATTACAATACACGAACCGGTTGGGCCGCCGGCGGCTGGGTCAATTTCCCGCTGGGTAAGAGTTTTTCAGTCGAACCCCAGTTGATCTACAGTTCCTACAATTATTACACGCCGTATAACATTCCCCTGCTGCTTAACCGGGGAAACGTCAATTATTTTTCGATTCCCGTTCATTTAAAACTCAACCTGGGCCATTGTTTCGCAGTAGCGATTGGACCCCAGGTGGATATCACCATGTCTGTCGAAGATAAGCAGGGTGCCGCCAAAAAAGAAGATTTCAAATCAGCCAGTTTTTCCGCTTTTGGCGGTATCGAGATCTTCCCGCACGGGCTGGTAACCGTTTTTGGCCGGTATATCCAGGGCTTTACCGATATGGAAAACAGGGCCGCTCCCTCCCCCACTAATATTGAATACATGAACCGCAATTTCCAGGCGGGTGTCAAATTGAGACTCTTTGGAAAACCTGAAAAGATCCCGCTTGATAAAGACGGAGACGGTATTACGGATGATAAGGACAAATGCCCCACGGTTCCGGGTGTTGCTAAATATGAAGGTTGCCCCATCCCGGATACGGATGGAGATGGCATCAATGATGAAGAAGATAAATGCCCGACCGTTAAGGGACTGGTTAAATACCAGGGTTGCCCCATTCCTGATACGGATAAGGATGGCATCAATGACGAAGAAGATAAATGTCCGACCGTTCCGGGTATAGCCAAATACCAGGGCTGCCCCATTCCGGATACAGACGGAGATGGCATCAACGATGAAGAAGATAAATGCCCCACCGTTCCCGGTGTAGCCAAGTACCAGGGTTGTCCTGTTCCTGACAGGGATAAGGATGGCATTCTTGATGACGAAGATAAATGCCCGGATACACCGGGTGTGAGAGAGCAGCAGGGTTGCCCGGAGATCACAGCCGAAGTGATGAAAAAGATTGAGTATGCCGCGAAGAATGTTTACTTCAACACCGGAAGCACCAAACTGCTGGCGAAATCATTTGGCCCGCTGAACGAGGTGGTAACGATCATGAATGATAACAAGGACCTGAAGATGAAGATCGACGGTCATACCGACTGGGTGGGTACAGATGCCTATAATCTCAAACTGAGTGATGGCCGTGCCGCTTCTGTGAAAGCTTACCTTGTGAGCAAGGGCATTAGCGAAGACAGGCTTACCAGTGAAGGATTTGGCGAAACGCAGCCGATCGCCGATAACAAAACCGCCGCCGGGCGCGCGCAGAACCGCCGGGTGGTGATGAGCGTCTCTTATTGATCCCGACCATAAAGAATAAGCGCCCCGGAATTTATCCGGGGCGTTTTTTTCATTGATATACCCGGGAATACAACCTATCATAAGTAAGAACCGCCCCCTGTGTTATCACAGATTAAGGATTTGATTATATGCAATACCGTGCATTCGGGAATACGGAGCTGCGCACCAGCGAAATCGGTTTTGGCGCCTGGGCCATTGGCGGCGGGGCCATGATCGGCGATACGGCCATTGGCTGGGGAACTGCCAATGACGCGGATTCGGTGCAAGCCATACACGCGGCGCTCGACGCGGGTATCAATTTTTTTGATACCGCGGACATCTACGGGCTGGGGCATTCCGAAACCCTGCTGGGAAAAACGCTGCGGGGAAACAAGGATACGATCATCGCCAGCAAGGCCGGCAATGTGGCAAGGAACAACCAGTTTACCGTTGACTACTCCGGCGATCATATCATAAAAGCCTGCGAGGCATCGCTGCGAAGACTGCAACGGGATCATATCGATCATTACCAGTTGCATTCCTCCAGGGTCACCCATCTCGAATACGGCGAATGCGTCAACGCCATGCAAACTTTGCAGCAACAGGGCAAGATCCGGTACTGGGGTTTATCCCTCAATACCTTTGATCCCGAACCCGAGGCCAACTGGTTAATGGAAAGAGACCTCGGCAACGGGTTCCAGCTTGTTTTGAATTTGCTGAACCAAAAAGCATTACCGCTTCTGCAACCGGCCACCGCAAAAGGATACGGTATCATCGCCCGGATGCCCTTACAGTTTGGATTGCTGACAGGTAAATTCGATAAAGATTTCTCTTTTGACAATACGGATCATCGAAAAAAAAGGATCACGCCCGCTATTGTCGAAGCAGCTAATAAGGCGCTGGCGCCGGCCTGGGAACTCTGCAAAAAATATAATTGCACCAAGACACAACTGGCCCTGAGTTATATTTTAAGTCATACTGAAGTATCTGTAGTGATCCCCGGGATACGGACCGTGGAGCATGTGCGGGATAATACAGGGGGGCTTTTCACACTGGAACAGGCGGACAGGGTGATGATTGAAGGTTTGAGCCTGGAGAATTTGATGTTGCTGATAAAGAGGTTGGGGTGATCGGATATGCTTTTCATAAACGATATTAATTGGTACACAAATAATCAAAGACCCTCTCCCGGATTTCCTCCCAATTTCCTTTTTTTCGGAAATATCTTTTTTGACGGCCTCCGGGAGGCCGATGCTTAGCAATACGCTGAGCCTGGCAACCCTATCATTTTGAATTGCTGATAACGGTCAGGAGCCTGGAGACAGCGGTTAAGAAAATGTCCCGCGGAAAGATATTCGCTTTTACTTACGGTACACGCTGACAGAAATCAGCTTCTTATTAGCGAGCAGGTAGGTAAGATACAGCTCCACCCCACTGTATGATCCTTTATAAACAGTATGATTCTTATCGTCATACGCCTTCTGAAGGTTATACACCGACAGCGCCTGTTTTACCTGGTCAACTGTGCTCCCGGTAGTCAGGTTTATTCCCTCCACTTTAATATGGCCGGTATATACCCCGGGTGCATCATTGTTACCGCTGTAGGCATTGATGTAGGGGGCCAGGTAAAACTGGATGGAGCTGAGCTTGTTGTCCTTTGCCCACATCCTCACCCCGAATGCCGGGTATACGCTTACCCCATTCGCAGTGGTGGAAGCCGGGTCGCCGATGATCTCCCGGAACACATCCGTGGCAGGGGCATTGCCGTTCCAGTAAACCTTGCTTTTATTGGTCTGCATCCAAACCTGGCCGTCTTTAATGAACAACTCAGGCTTTGACACCGGGTCTCTGTCGATCTCAGCCTGTGATCGCACCGTGTTCAGGTGATAGGTCACCGTATATACCCGTTTTGTCCAGTTATTGTCTCCTGCAAATTCAAATTCGAGATTGCCGTACTTGCTCCAGGAGGTTACATAGGTTTTATCATCTGATGCAACCCCCGTCTTCAAGACGGAGTCGAGCACATAATGCGACTTCATGCCACCGGGCCCGCCCGGGACGGCATTATCGGGGTGAAATGTTTTTTTATTGATCACAAGATCAAAAAGCGGGTTGTTCAGATCATTCTTACTGCGGAGGTTCAAAAAATCCATCTGAAAAGCCAGCAGGCTTTGATTGAATGGATTCTCGATCAGGGAAATACCCGCTATATCCGTATACAGGTGCCGGCGGGCATTATAGGTGTACCCGTTCGACCCCCTGTACCTGATATCGAACACAGCATTGGGCCGCCCCAGTATTTTTTTCAACTGGGTGATCCTGTTGGCCGAAGTGTCAAGCAACAGGTCATTCATATACAACTGGCCTCCCCGGTATTCGATCACCTGCTTCTTTACCGCCGCTGCGGGAAAAACACTGATACGTACCGACTCGATCTTTTCAGAGGGCGTGAGATAGTAGAACCACAGTTCCAGCAGCTGGGCGCCGGTCTTCGGATCAAAGATGGTGACGTCGGCAGTCTTATACTCTTCCGACAACGAAAAATCATATTTCGACATCGCCTTCTGCAGTTGCCGGATGGTGGTATTGCTGTCGATTTTGAATCCCAGCACTGTCAGCTTCCCCTTGTAAGCGGAATTGACATAATCAATATATTTCTTGGAAGGAACGGGATTCAGGTAGATCGTCATGCGGTTTACCCGTTCGCTGTTTTTGCCCTGCATCAGCATCAGGCCGTTTGATGTATACTTATTCAGCGTGGCCATGGTAAAGTCGTTCAGTGACTTTAGCTGTGAAGCATGAAGTGTATCGATGGTTTCGGGCTTACCGAGGGCTTTCAGCAAACCCGGTGCCAGCATCGATTTGGCAGTAAACGTGCTGCCATTGATCAACAGCGAACCTGGGTTGATGGCGATGGAAGCAGGTTTGGGCTGGCTGTTGGAGAGCAAGGGCAGTAACAGAACAAGGGTAATTTGCAATAATTTGGATACGCGCTTTGTTAAGGGTGGCAGAGAGAAAAAAAACAGTTTCATGGACGGATTGTTATGATGTGGTGACTAAATATTGAGCGATTGCGACCTGTAAGAAAGATCCAATTTACAAATTAAATCGCAGTCCCGGTTGCCCGGAGTTTATAACGGCGAGCGGTCCATCCCTTTATTTCCCGATACAGAATATGCCGTCCCTTGACTGATAAGGGTTTCAGGGGGTTGGGCAACAAATTGGCAACAGAATTTAGCTTACAATCTGCCAAAATATGAAATTAAATGAAATCGATTATCATGAGGACCAGGGAAAATAGGAGTAGCTCAGAAGCCCGAAATTTGGGAGTAGCTCATAGCACTGACTTCCTCGAACCTAGAGTGGTTGAATTTCTGGGGAGCTTGCAAGAACACTACGGACAACTGGGTAACCCAAAAAAATCAAAGACTATCTTGTGAATATCCCAGTATTCCATGCTTTTCCCAGAAATATCTCTTGTTACGGCCTGAAGGCCGATGCTTAGATATAAGTTAAGCATAGCAACCCTATAGTTTTGAATTGCTGATAACAGGCAGGAAGACTTCTGAGAGCGGGGGAGTTAATTATACTCAGTTTTTTTTCTTTAATTTTAATCTTCTTACTTTTTCACTCAGAATAAATTGCTGATACCCTGAGGCTTGTTTTAGTGCCATACTTAAAAATGACAACTGCTTTATACTGTCCCCTGCCGCTTCACATATATCCGACAAAATCTCATAAGTGTCAGTTGTAACGGGTCTGTAAGCTGTTAATATCATTAAAATATTCTCAGCAGCCATGTATTTATTTTTTCGCATATATAACAAGGCAAGCCTTTGTAATGTTGATTCAAAATCATAAAATGCATACAGTTTATTACTGATTAGTTTGGTAAACAGCACTTTAAAAGCTTTTAATGTAACAATATCTGATTCCAAACTGACTAAAAGTCGTTCATATATACTTGAATCAAAGGAACCTATTTCTATAATTTCAAAAGCCGGATCAATATTGGCTTTATAGTGATGGCTAGTTAATGGTGCATATAATTCAGGCCCGAAAAACTTACTTTTATCTTCCGGGCGGCCACGTTGTATCCATTGCGTTGATACAGTAATTATGATGTCGCTGTTGGGCAAATTTGTTTCGCCTGTTTCCCCATAACGGTTGGGTCCTGTTCCGGATGGTTCACCTACCAGGATTACATTCGTATTTTCAACCAGCTCTGTAACAAACTGGCCAGCAGCAGAAAACGTTCTTCTCCCTATTATCGTATAAAAATTTCCTCTTTTGTTAATAACAGAGTGGCCCGTGATAAGGTGGATAATTGGCCGCAATAATGAAGCATCTCCACCACGGTTGAGGCGAAGATCCAAAACAAATTTTTTGGAGGATGTCGAATCAAATAATTTAACCGCTCGGGTAAAAAATTCGGATAACCTTTGTCCCGAAGGATCATTCCTGATCTCATTTACCTGCACATACAAAATATCTTTTCCTGATATGAGTTTTAATGACATTGGATATCTAGAGTTCGCGAGGTATTCCGGCACAGGGTTACTTGATGAATCACGGTCGCGGACATACCTCTTTGAAAAAGGTTCAAACGATAAAAAATCCTTGGATGAAGTCATAGCTTCACCCCTAAGCTGAATTGTATGAGTTTTACCGTCTTTTGCCAGAATGGTATAATTGCACTTTAAGCTGTCATCAGAAATATTTAGTCCATATAACAAATCCGGTATAGAGGCATATTTAGCGGCATATTCTTTTACACCTGATAAATTGTCTGCACTGGTAACTGTTGCTATTGTTTTCATCGCATCACTGATGGGTGTATTGCCAATTTTTATTACCTCAGCCCCTACTGCCCATGCCATTGAAGAATCAATTGCCTGGATAAAGACACCATCTTCATAATAATACAAACGGATAGGCATAAGGTGAAAATGCACTTCCGGTCTGAAAAACTGCAGCCTAGTATGACCGTCACCAATACATGCAATAATTTTACCTAATTCTGTAATAAGCTGGATACGATTTAATTTTTTAATCCGGGAATTAAGATGATTAACTGATGAATCAAATGCTCGTTTTGTTATAACATGATAGGGGTTTTTATGACTATTGGCCACGAACCTATGGAGATAATCAATATCCTCCTTCCATTTTATATCAAACTGGGCTGCCGACTGACATGTACCTTTTAAATTGTATACTACAATCAGTACACCTAAAACAATATTTTTCATATAGTTAAAACATTTTTTTTCTCACCGGGGTCGTTTGCAAACCACCCGGGGGTAGTTAATAATTATAAATTTATTACTTCTAATATACCATCAATCCTATCCACAACATCCTGGTAAGGATGTACTGGAGTGCTTTCCTCACGTGATCGCTTTATATTCCTGATATCATTCTTTAAACGAATTCAGGCGCCTTTTAAAACAAATAATACATCCAACTTAGATACATACATCTGACCCCAAAATATCTGCTGAAATATCCTCATGGATTTTCCACTCTTACCACCAGTGGAAATCTGAAAGTAACAGGTTCCTTAATAAATGAGCCATTTTTCTACCACTATTTTTAAATTTTTCTGCTGCTACCAGCGATACTCTTCAGGAACCTGAAACCGCCATTATCCATTGCATCCGTATACAGGTCAAAAAATTTCTTACAGATTCACTTGTCGACGGCAATGCATCTGGCAATATTGTTCAGGTACTTATTAATAGATTTGCCTTTCATTATTATATTTCTTTTTAACAACATTCCCAACTAGTATAGGCAACTTTGGAAAATAATTGTATCAAAAAAGCAGAAATAAATCTAATTTCTGGCTGCTTTTTTTGTACTATTTTAAACGATCACCAGTCAATACCATATTCAATAGCTGCCCTGACAACGCTTAAGAATTCACTAACAAGTTCCTGGTTACCTCCTCCTCCGGGAATACATAGCTGTAAAAAACCAGTTCCTTTCGGACCACCATAATTTTTAAGCCAGGAACTTGCAAATCCGTGCTCATTTGTTGCCAATACTACCGATACATCAGCTGGGAGAACCGAACTTGCCGAAATCCACCAACCGCGCAACCCTAATTGATATCCTTCCTTTGTCGGGCTTGACCGGTAAACAGAACCCCAGTTGATATAGGCTCTGTCATATATTTTTAATCCCAGGATTTTTTCAGGATAGGTTACGAAATCCACTTTATGCAGTTCGCCTGTAGTGTCCCTGGTTAGAAAGCCGAGAGGATTTGGTCCTGTTATCACCACCTTTCCGCCGGCATCCAGGTATTTGCGTATAATGGCATTTTCTGTACTATCATTAATAATTTCTTTTGGAAATTTATTTTTTGCAAAAACTACCACACTGCTGGTTTTCGTCTCAACTTGCTGAAGCATCATCTGGTTTAACTGCTTTCCATTCATCACCTCGTAGCCCGCATTTTTAAAATAATCCCTAATGGTAATTGAGCTGCCTTCAGAATACCAGTTAAACTCCTTTTCAGAAAGCTTTGTATCCCAGTAAACTACCTTTCTCGCGTTGGTCCTTATAGTTGGTTCAGAAGTTCCCTCCAGGGCAAATAAATTACCATTGTCTGCACCACAATACACCATATTATTCGCAACAACAGGCGATGAAAACACTCTGCCACCCATCGGGAAAGACCATATTTTAATTCCTGTTTTTTTGTCAAGAGCAAATAAGT
>JBGATE010000075.1:0-12933 GCA_044229375.1 Chitinophagaceae bacterium | reverse complement strand
CTCCTTTTTTGACCGTTCTAATTGGGCCGGCCGGATAATTTCCCATACCGGAAATGCGTTAGATATAGTCCCAAAACTGGCCGAAAACTGGGATTTGGTGTTTATTGATGCGGATAAACCCGCTTATATTCAATATTTTAACCTCGTTTTCCCCCAAGTGCGGAAAAACGGGTTTATTTTTGCAGACAATATCTTTTTCCATGGCCAGGTGCTGGGGGAAAAAGTGACCGGGAAAAGCGCCAAAGGCATAAAGGCCTTTAATGAGTTTATTAAAGAAAGAACCGATATTGAAAAACTGGTACTGACCGTACGCGACGGGCTTTACCTGATCCGAAAACTGTAAAAATTATGAGTGCAGAACAAGGAATTATGAATAATGAATGAAAGCGGCACCTCCACTTTGGCATTCTTATTTCTTGTTCGATATTCGAAATTCTTCTTGGCCTATGCAAAAATTGAAGCACATCACGTTTGGAATTTTCCTGCTGGCAGCCATTTCTGCCACTGCCCAGCAATCCGAACTCGTTAAGAATTATATCACCCAGTATAAGGACCTTGCAATCGCAGAAATGCAGCGTACCGGTGTACCCGCATCCATTAAACTGGCACAGGGTATCATTGAGACCATGGCCGGCACCAGCGAACTGGTGTCGCGTTCCAATAATCATTTCGGGATCAAGTGCAAATCGAACTGGACCGGTGAAACGGTAAAGCACGATGATGACCTGAGGGGTGAGTGTTTCCGCAAGTATCCCTCCCCGGATGATTCTTACCGTGATCATTCGGATTTCCTGAAGAACAACCCGCGTTACGGATTTCTTTTCAACCTGGATCCAACGGATTACTCCGGCTGGGCCTGGGGTTTGAAAAAGGCCGGTTATGCCACCAATCCCCGTTATGCCATGGCCCTGATCAAGGCGATCGAGGATTATGGGCTGCAAACCTATTCGCTGATCGCGATGGGTAAGATCACCGATAAAACTATCGAACTGGCCAACGTTACTGTTCCTTCGGACGGAGATCAGGCGATCCGTCCTGCCGGTGACGTGGCTGTGGTGACCAGCAGGCAACCGGATCCTGTTCCTGCCGCAAAGAAACCGGAATACCCCGCCGGGGTATTTAAGATCAACGAAACAAAAGTGGTGTATGTGCCCAAAGGAACATCCTACCTGGCCATTGCCCGCGAATATGATGTGGACCTGTCAAAGATCTTCGAGTTTAACGAACTGCCCCGTGCGGAAGAAGTGGACAGGGACCGGCTGATCTACCTGCAACGCAAGCGTAAAACGGGAAACAATGAGTTTCATACGGTAAGCATAGCTGAGACCCTTCACGATATCGCCCAGCAGGAGGCCATTCGGCTGGAAAGTTTGCTGGAGCTGAACTGGCTGAAGAACGGGGAGCTTCCTGCGGTGGGGGAGCAACTGAGCCTTCAGCGGAAAGCATCCTCTAATCCCAGGCTGGCATTGAATACCAATCAAACGCTTTTACCGGGCGTACCTTTAAAGGCAACCAACTAAAAAGTCAACTGTTTATGGGCACCATAAAAGTGCATGAAAGATCCTTTGAGGTCTATCTGTCCGAAGCCACCATTCAGCAGCGGGTGAAAGAAATAGCGGATCAGATCAATAAGGACTACGCCGGCAGAAAACCACTCTTCATTGCGATCCTGAACGGTTCTTTCATGTTCGCCTCCGATCTCTTTAAACAACTTTCCATCGAAGCGGAACTCTGTTTCATTAAACTGGCCTCCTATAAGGGAATGAAATCTTCCGGTAAAGTGGTGACCTCCATCGGGCTGGAGGAAGATCTTTTTGGAAAAGATGTGATCATCGTTGAAGATATCGTTGACACCGGAAAAACATTACATAAATTCTTACCGAAACTGGTGCATCAGCAGCCCCAGTCCCTGAAGATCGCCGCCCTGCTGCATAAATCAGCCGCCACCGAATTCCCGCTCGTCCTGGATTATGTGGGTTTTGATATACCCAATAAGTTCGTGGTTGGGTACGGGCTGGATTATGACGGACTGGGACGGAATTTCAAGGAGATCTACCAGGTAGTTTCAGTTGAATGATCAGTCCTGTATCATTACGCAACGAAGTATTAGTAATGGAACACGGATGACGCGGATAAAACGGAGTATAACGGATCGGTCTGTTATAGCCCTGAAATGGCGGATAATCATTCATTATTACGTAAACGCTTAAAATACCAATCCGTGTCAGCCCTGTCACATTCCACCCATTTTTGTAAGATTTCCCCGCTATTGAAGCTGTCATCCTTTTTTTGTACCTTATCGGTTAAAATATCCGCCTGAAGACCGCATGTCATATACTGGCCTTATTGCTATTACACTCGTCCTTATGCGCCCAGCAATTCTACCTCCGGGGGGAGGTAAAGGATGAATCGGGCAATATATTACAGAACGTGGCCATCCTCCAGCACAAGACCGGTTATGTTTTCCGCAGCGGTACACAGGGCACGTTCGGCATACTCAGCCATCAGCAGGTTGACACATTCAGCTTTTCCTTTGAAGGATACCGTACAGAAAAATTGTTGCTGAATGCCGATAATTATGCCAGCGTAAAACTCAAATTGCTGCCCGCTTCGGCCTCGGGTAACCGGCGCGACAAACTGGCTTCCTTTATCCTTGATCTCGACAAAGAAGAGCAAAAGAACTGGTACACCGGGGAAGAGACCTACGCCAGCCTGCTGGAGAATCATTTTGTGAATGCGAGGAAATTTCCCAATACCGGGATGTCGCTCAATGTGGACCGGGCCTCGTACAGCAATATCCGGCGGTTCATCAACCTCAATTCGCTGGTGCCGCCGGATGCGGTACGGATCGAGGAGATGCTGAACTATTTCAATCTTAATTATTCGGAACCGAAGGGGGATGATATTTTCAGTATCAGGACCACCCTTTCTTCCTGTCCCTGGAACAGCAATAACCAGTTGTTCTATGTGAACCTCTCCTCCAAAAAACTTAATCTGGATTCCCTTGCTCCCAGCAATCTTGTTTTCCTCATCGATGTATCGGGATCCATGGATATGGCTAACCGCCTTCCGCTGCTCAAGTCGGCCTTTCGACTGCTGGTGAACAACCTGCGGGCAAAGGATTCGGTTTCGATCGTGGTGTATGGCGGTGTTACCGGGATCATGCTGAATTCCACCAGCGGTGCGGAAAAAGAGAAGATCCTGAAGGCCATCGATGAACTCGAACCGGGCGGTTCCACTCCGGGGGAATCCGGTATCCGGATCGCTTACAGCCTTGCCCGCAATCATTTTATCGAGGGGGGCAATAACAGGGTGATCCTTGCAACAGACGGGGATTTCAATGTTGGTGTCAAAACGGAACAGGAACTGGATGAACTGATCTCCCTGCAGCGTGAATCGGGGATCTACCTCACCTGCCTGGGGGTGGGAATGGGAAACTACAAGGATTCCAAGATCCATACCCTGGCCAATAAGGGGAACGGCAATTTTGCGTACCTCGATAATTTCATGGAAGCGGAAAAAGTACTGCTGAAGGAATTCACCCAGACACTGTATGCCGTGGCGGATGATGTGTACATGAACGTGGAATTCAACCCGGAATATGTAAAGGAATACCGCCTCATCGGCTTTGACAACAAAGTTGGCGCCCTCCGGGATTCTTCATCGGTGATCGAAGGCGGTGAGATCGGTTCGGGTTATGCAATGATCGCTTTGTTCGAGATCGTACCCACGGAAGCCAGTGTAAAAGCATTACAGCAGGATGGGGTCAGCAGCAGGTTTGCCGATATCGTGATGCGGTACAAACATCCCAACAGTGAAAAAGAACACAGGTTTGATCACAGCAGCAACCTGGAATTCCGGAATTTTGAAAACCTGGATAAATGTTACCGGTTTTCGGCGGCAGTCGCCATGTTCGGCTCCCTGCTTCGCAACTCTCCCTTTATTAAGAACAGCAGCTGGAACGAAGTGCTTTCCCTGGCCCAGTCCTCTTCCGGTACAGACGACCTTCTGCAAAAAGAGTTTGTGAACCTGGTGCAGCATACCAAGACGCTTTATTCCAAAGTAAAGAAGAAGAAAGGCGGCGGTGCGCAGACAAACTACTAGCGGGAAAATTATGGCTAAGAACTCAAGGAGAGAAGGAAAAAAAGAAGTGGGTCTTGTGATCCCGTCTCTTTTACTTTTTTAACGCTTAGCCTGAATTCAGCGTTGTTTATCCAGTTCTTTTTTGAAATACAGGTTCCACTTGTTTTGTTGTTCCCGGTTGTGGAAATGATCCGTTTCCTTATCATACTGCACTTCGAGTTTCCTGAACTTTGCTAATTCTTCGTTGAAGATTGCTGCGATCCGGGAAGTGTAATTATGGCGGAAGAAGACCGTGTTGTTGACGCGTTGTTGAAAGGCGATCGCGCAAAGCCGGCCGATGCTAAAATGACCCTGTTCGTGTTCCAGCAGGGCAGGGGTTACCTTATCCCCTTTTTTCCAGGATCTTTTCTCCAGTTCCAGTGTCACATCCACTTTCCATTTTACCGTATCCCTGCTGAAAATGAAGGGGTCCCATTTATAGGACAGGTACCAGTAGGTATAGGCATACAAATCAACGGATTGATCTGGCTCTCCCGTGAAATCATCCCAGCTAAGCGGGCGGGTTGTTCTTTCCCCGTTGATGATCACCGTTTGTGCAGTTACTGCCGTACTGCAAAGGAGCAGCAAGGCAAGGGCCAGTTTTCTCATGCGCAGAAAATTCCGCTTAAGTTAAGAAAACATCTCCTTTATTTTATCAAAGAAATTCTTTCCTCCCTTTTCGGGGTGGGGTTTGAAATTGGGCGATTGGTTTAATTTTTCCAGTAACGCTTTTTCTTCAGCGCTGACATGCTGCGGGGTCCAGATATTAACCTGTATCAGCTGGTCACCTTTCTGGTAGGAGTTAACGGCAGGGAAACCTTTTCCTTTCAGCCGGAAGATCTTCCCGCTCTGGGTGCCCGGGGGTATTTTTATTTTGGCCCTTCCGTCTATGGTAGGCACTTCTATCTGGGTGCCAAATACGGCATCGGAGAATGAAAGGTGCAGCTCATATGCCACGTTAAGACCCTCACGGTGCAGTTCCTTATGCGGCTCTTCTTCGATCAGTACGATCAGGTCGCCGGGCGTTCCGCCTCTTTCACCCGCGTTCCCGCGGCCACCCACATTCATCTGCATCCCTTCCTGTACTCCGGCAGGTATATCAATGGTAACGGTTTCTTCTCCGTACACCCTTCCCTCGCCTTTGCAGTTGGTGCATTTCGCGGTAATGGTACTTCCTTCCCCGTTACAGGTGGGGCAGGTGGTGACGGTCTGCATCTGTCCGAGAAAAGTATTCTGCACTTTACGCACCTGTCCGCTGCCTCCGCAGGTGTTACAGGTTTGCACACTGCCTTTATCCCTTGCGCCACTGCCGCTGCAGGTGCTGCAACCCACATATTTTTTAACCTTGATATTCTTGGTAACGCCTTTGGCGATCTCTTCATAGGTCAGTTTGAGTTTGACCCGGAGGTTGCTTCCCCGCACGCCGCGGCTTCTTTGTCCGCCACCCCGGCGCTGCCCCCCGCCACCGCCAAAGAAACTGCCGAAAAGATCATCCCCGAAAATATCCCCGAACTGGCTGAAGATATCTTCCATGTTCATACCGCCGCCGCTGAATCCGCCACGGCCGTTTCCGCTCACACCGGAATGCCCGTAGCGGTCATACTGCGCTTTCTTATCCGCGTCACTCAGCACTTCATACGCTTCCGCCGCTTCCTTGAATTTTTCTTCCGCCGCTTTATCACCGGGATTGCGGTCGGGATGGAATTGCATGGCCACCTTTCGGTAAGCCTTTTTGATCTCATCCGCGGAAGCGGTTTTGCCGACACCCAGTATTTCGTAGTAATCTCTTTTTGCCATGCCCAATTCCGCCAACTGGCGGTGGTTTAGAACCCTAAAGTTTATTAATGTATTACCGGGTTCTTGTTCAAACCCGTTTAATTACGTATTTATGAAAGTTGAAAATAACATTTACTTTCTGCTGGAAAGGGGTATGCCTTATTTCAATTATCATTCATTAAGTCAAAAGAACTTGTGAGACAGTAAATAATTTTTGTCCTAAGTCTCCCCTCTGGGGGGACAGGGGGAATTATTTGCCTACCACCACCTTCGCATGCCTGATGATCTTATCATTCAGGTAATACCCCTTCACCACTTCATCCACCACTTTCCCTTTCCCGTCATCCGTAGCAGCGGGGATCTCCGAGATCGCTTCATGAAGATCGGGGTTGAATTCCTGGTTGATGGTCTCCATGACTTTTACACCTCTTGCCTGCAGGGTATTACGCAGTTTGGTGAAGACCAGCATCACACCTTCTTTCAATGCATCCGCATTATCACTGCTCTCCAGTTGCTTTTGAGCCCGGTCGCAATCATCCAGGATTTCCAGCAGGTCGGTGATCACCTCTTTGCCGGCGGTCTGGATAAGTTCCATTCTTTCTTTGGCGCTGCGCCGTCTGAAGTTTTCGAATTCCGCCACTTTCCGGAGAAATTTATCTTTTGATTCCTCCAGTTCAGCCCTTAATTGTTCGAGCTCAGATTCTTCCGCTACCGGTTCATTCAAATGGGTGGTACCGCCCTGGTTCTCGTCGGTATTGATATCGGGCCCCATATTGATCTCAGGGGATCCGTTTTCCTGCTCTTTCATATCTTTTTCTGCCATTTTTTCTAATTATCAGCCCCTCCGCTGTAAATACGGCGTTTCGGGGCTGCAAAGGTACGATGGACAAGAATACTGCCAACAGCCCTTTTGGGACAAATTGACCTTTTGCGGGGTAATAATGGCAACGCTTGCCCGCCGAAGTTTCGCTTCTGGTGAAATGAAGGCGGGAAATCATTCAAACGGCCACCAAAATGCAGACCAGGAGGAAAACCCTTATACGTATTATTTTTTTGGCCACGAAATCACACGAAAACACACGAAAAAATAACGATACAAAGAACCATTTCGTGTTTTTTCGTGGCCCTATTTTAAAACAGAGCAAATCTCCCGTTTTCTTACCTTGCCCCCGATGAATAAGATCTACCTCAAGAGAAAAATTTCCCCCCGGGTGGTGAATGGCCATCCCTGGATCTTCAATAACGAAGTGGGGATTTCCGACAGCGAAATGCAGCCCGGGGAGATCGCGGAAGTATTTACCTATGATAAGAAATTCGTTGGCAAAGGCTATGTCAACCCCCGTTCGCAGATCCAGGTAAGATTGCTGACACGGAACAAAACGGACGAGATCAATGAAACATTCTTCCTCGACCGTATTCGCGAATGCTGGGAATACCGGAAAAAGATCGGCTATACGGAGAACTGCCGCCTCGTATTCGGCGAGGCCGATGGATTGCCGCAACTGATCATTGATAAATTCAACGACTATTTCGTGTTGCAAACCCTGGCCCTGGGGATGGATACCTGGAAACCGGCCATTGTAAAAGCGCTGGAAACATTATTTTCCCCGAAAGGCATCTATGAACGGAATGATGCACCCGTACGTGAACTGGAAGGGTTGCCCCAGCAAAAGGGTTTCTTGTCGACCCCTTTTGATACGAAGATCATCATTAAAGAAAATGGCCTGCAATTTTATGTAGATGTGGAGAACGGGCAAAAGACCGGGTATTTCCTTGACCAGCAGGACAACCGCCGCGCTATTCAGCATATCGTGAAAGGGGCCGATGTACTGGGCGCCTTTACCTATACCGGCACATTCGAGATCCATGCGGCTCATTATGGCGCCCGTTCGGTGCTGGGAATGGATATATCCGCCGGGGCGGTGGATCAGGCTAATGCCAATGCAAAACTCAACGGGCTGGACGCTGTCTGCCGTTTTGAAACAGCCAACGCATTTGATGTTCTGAAACAATGGACAAAGGACGGACGCCAGTATGATGTGGTGATGCTGGACCCCCCGGCATTCACCAAGAGCCGGGAAACGATCCAGAAAGCCATTACAGGGTATAAGGAGATCAACCTGCGGGGAATGAAACTGGTAAGACCCGGGGGATTTCTCGTTACTTCTTCCTGTACCAGCCTGGTGAACGCAGAACTATTTCTGCAGATCATCGATATGGCGGCAAAGGATGCGAGAAGAAAGATCCGGCAGGTTGTTTTTCAGACGCAGTCTGCCGACCATCCCATCATCCGGGGTATGGACAATACGCAATACCTCAAATTCCTGGTCATCCAGGTACAATAAGATCGCAGAGAAAATAAATTAACGGGAAACCTGGAATTTGCCGGATTCAATGATCCGGCCGCCGGCATCACTGACATGATAGATATAGACACCCCGGTTGAAATCGCTGAGGTCAACGGTTATCTTGGAAGGCACATTTGCCGACTCAAAAACTTTTTTGCCCAATACGCCATTATACACGGTGATCGTAAGCCCGGAACGGTAATTCTTTTGCAGGTCGAATGTAACGTAGGTGGTGGCCGGGTTGGGATATAATTTGACGATCCTGTCCTGCGTTTCCGCAGTTGGCAGCGCTCTCGATGATTGGCCCTGAGACTGAATGGCAATCAACAGAATAAAGGATAGTATAGGTAGAATTCGCCTCAACGAAACAAATTTACTTTTATTATTCGAAAAGTAGGCCATAAATTTTATATACGCAACGTAAAACTACGATTATGCGAAACGGATTAATAATCAATCATTTGAGTTCTTAATATCCCCTCCATTTAACGAATTTTTAGTGCAAGCCGGCCAGCACTTCCCTGATCTTTTTGAAATCCGGGACTTCGCCGGCATTCTCCAGCACTTCTGCATACCGAATGATCCCTTCCTTATCGATCACAAAGGCCGAGCGCTTGGAAACGCCTTTCATATTGTAGCCAAATTGCTCGTAGATGGTATCATAGGTACGCGAAACATCTTTGTTAAAATCACTCAGCAGGGTAAAATTGAGATGCTGTTCCTCTTTGTACCGGGCCAGTGTATGCAGCGCATCCACCGATATGCCGAACACGCGGGCATTGACATTATTGTACCAGGCAAGATCATCCCGCACCGAACAGAGTTCGGCAGTGCAGGTGCTGGTGAAGGCAAGCGGAAAAAACAATAACAGGACGGGCTGACCTTTCAATTCAGACAATGTCAGTTTTTTCTTCTCGCTGTCATACAATGTAAAATCAGGGGCAGGCTGACCGGCTGCAAGGGGCATATTTACAATTTGATGTGAATAAATAGAAGATCAATGCTGATTTCTTTCAAATACCTTCAAAGTAACAAAGAATCGGGCGCGGGGTTTATTGCAGCATGGAAATTATTAACCAACTGCCACCGGCGGTTAAAAACAACTTGCGTATGAAAAAGTTTCTGGCTGAACTCATCGGCACTTTCTCGCTGGTATTATTCGGATGTGGTGCGGCGGTTATTGCGGGAGTGTCCACCTCCGGTCCTTCAGGGATCGGCTTACTCGGTATTTCACTGGCTTTTGGCCTGGCCGTGGTGGTCATGGCGTATTCCATCGGGGGGATCACCGGTTGCCATATTAACCCGGCCATCACTATTTCCATGCTGGTTGCCGGCAAGATAAAAGCCGGCGATGCTGCCAGTTATATTGTCGCCCAAATGGCCGGAGCCACCCTGGGCGCGGGTGTGTTATATGTGATCGCAAAAGGTGCACCCGGATTCGCCATGGGCGAATGGGCGCTGGGGTCCAATGGATGGGGAGAAGGTTACCTGGCAGGTTACAATATGACCTCGGCTTTCGTGACCGAAGCCGTCCTCACTTTTCTTTTCCTCTTCGTGATCTTTGCCACCACTTCCAAATGGGGTAATAGTGCTATGGCCGGTCTGGCGATCGGTCTTACGCTTGTGCTGATCCACCTGGTGGCCATTCCGATCACGGGAACTTCTGTTAATCCCGCGCGCAGTTTCGGACCTGCCATCTTTGCACAGGGAAAAGCGCTGACTCAACTTTGGTTGTTCTTCGCGGCCCCCATTACCGGCGGAATTGCTGCGGCCCTGGTATGGAAAGGACTTTTTGAGACCAGGGAATAATCAGGGGGGTTTTTTCAGAATTTCGGACAGTGCAGGTATTCCCCTTTGTCTTTACGGGAGCCGGTATAGGTGATGGAGATCTCAAAACCGCCGCGGCCGTAAGTGGAAGGTTTTAATTTGGAGATATTGGCATCATAACTGAAGGCAACCGAATAGGGGGCATAATCGAGTTTGAGGACCGGGATCAGCGCGTCATCCCAGCGAAGGAAAGTGCCTGCATGCAGGGTATAACGGGGATTATCGGGATCATCTCCCAGTTTCATACCGTACATGCCACCCGCTACCGTTTCCTTATAGTTTCCCTGCCGGGTATGATCGGCCATGATGGTGATGTAAGCGTAATCCGACACACCGAGCCGCAGCCCGCCGGAGAAGACCCATTTGGGCTGGAGTTCAATCGTGGCATTTCTGTAAAACGAATTCTTCGGCCGGTTGAAATGATGATAGGCGGCGCCGATATAATAATTGTTGTTGGGATTCGAGTTGAGGTTGGAATTATAACTCATCCCTACACTTCCGTCAAGATAACTGTATTGCGTATGCAGGAAATTCTCCCCGAGCCCTCCGTTTTCATATTGGGTATTGGTGGTCACTTTTGAAGGGTCGAACCGGCGCTGCACCCAGCCGCCCATGAAGCCAAGCGAAAGGTAACTGCTCTTTTCGGTGCTGAGTGATTTGTGATAGTTAAGGGCGGGCAGCACATGCGTGGTGGACAGGCCAATGGTGCCGGCCCTGTCATACAATACCTGTAAACCCGCTGTCACAAAATCATTCACATTCCCCACCGGCATTTTGATCTCCGCGTTCACCGAACCGGTACGATAGGCATTGGTCACATTATTCCACTGGTCGCGGTACACTGCCTGCACCCGAACATCACCGGTGAAGATTCCTGCCAGCGAAGGATTTCTCCAGAGAGGCGCCTCAAAGAACTGGGAGAAATGAATATCCTGTCCCGCGGCGGATCAGTGCAATATTTCCGTTTAATGTAATGAGCTGTCCGTTCTCGCAGAAAACTTCAGCCTGGTATATATATACATCCGAAATAGGTTTTCCGCCTTTATAGGTTCCATTCCAGCCGGCCGAGGGATCATTCACGGGTACATCCCGTTTTTCAAACACCACTTCACCCCAGCGATTGAAGATCCGGAGCAGTTTTACCCTCTCCAGTCCCTTTCCCCTCGGATAGAATATTTCATTACTGCCATCTCCGTTGGGGGAGAAGGTATTCGGTATAAAGAGATTGGCATCTTTGCAAAATACGTTGACCTGGATAGTCCCGAAATTCATACAGCCGTTCGAATCGGTAAACCGCACCTGGTACCAGGTATTGAATTTGGGTCCCGCATCGGGAGTGGGGCAGTTGGCGCAGCTCAATCCCGTTGCCGGTGACCATGACCAATTAATGGTGTTGGGAGTATACGTTGCCGGGATCGTTACGGGAAATCCGTTCTGTACAGTCATTTCCGCAGGCATGGTAACCACCGGTAAAGGGTTCACCAGGAGGCTTTGCGTTGTGGTATCCCTGCAGCCCGTACTGTTGGTGGCTATGGCCGTGATGGTAAATGAGCCTGCCGTTGAATAGGTTTGCGGCGGAGGATTCTGTAGCGTTGATACATTACCGTTAGGGAAGGTCCATGACCAGGTAACCACGGAGGTATCCGGTTGGATAAAGACCCCGCTGTGCACCAGGGAATTATTGATACAAAGGACCGAGTCGCCGCCGATATCGATCAGCGGGCGCTGCACCACAGCCACAAGGGCCGGTCGGGTGAGCGTGTCGGTACAACCCCGCTGTGTTCCCACGATCAGCCGGACGGTGTAAAGACCCGGGCTGCTGTAGAGGTGCGAAGGGTTTTGTTGTGTTGATGAACCGCCATCGCCAAAGGACCAGTTGTACGATATAACCGGATCATTGAAAGTGGTGGAGTCGCTGAAGCTGATATTCGCAAAATCACAGAACAAACTGTCACTGAGGCCAAATTTAGCGGTTGCGCCGATCGCAAAAATGGTGTCCAAACCGGGGATGGGTATCTGGCAACCGGCGGGGTCTTCCATGATCACCTTTGGGAGGAAATTACCAAAGGAATTATAGACATGCGTTATGTTCGGGTTCGTGGTAACCAGTGTGTTGCCGTCGCCAAAATCCCAGAAATAGGAGGCCATGGGACCCGGGCTGAACGTATTCAGGTTTACGGTGAGCGGTTTGCATCCTCCCATCGGCAGGTAATTCAGGTTTGAACCGACAGTGTCATAGATCGTAACGAACCTTGTCAGGGAATCCTTGCAACCGCCCGGACTGGTGATCACCAGTTTTATGGGGTATGTACCCGGGGTGTTGTAAAAGTGTGTTGGGTTGGTAACCGTTGATGTTCCTTCACCGGGCCCGAAATCCCAGAAGGAAGAAGTATAATAGGAAGACGTATTGGTCAGTTTCACTTCCATCGGGGTGCAGGAACTGATCGAATCGTTGAAAGTAAAGTAAGGCACAGGTACATCCACCCGGATGAAATTATTCTTCGTGATGGAATCGGCGCAGCCAAACGCGTCCTGTATCCACAGCTTCACCGTATACAAACCTGTGGCACTGTAAACGTGCGTGGGAGATAACAGCGCCGATGTATTGCCATCCCCGAAATCCCAGGCGCTGCTGAAGCCGGCAGGCGTTGAAATATTGGTAAATGTCACCGTTGCATTCGGGCAGGTGAGTGTATCGGCGGAGGTGAAATCCGGCAGGGGATCCGTGGCGGTCACAAGATTGTTCAGCGTAATGCTGTCCCTGCAACCCAGCGCATCGGTTACGACAAGTTTTACATTAAAGGTCCCGGGTGTGTTATAGGTGTGCTGGAATGGCGGCGCTGTAAAGGTTTGCGTATTG
>JBGATE010000074.1:3990-12973 GCA_044229375.1 Chitinophagaceae bacterium | reverse complement strand
CGACACCTGTGCCGCGTATCCCCTGGTGGGATACGGAATATAATCAAGGTTGAACCAGTTCAGCGTGTAAAAGAGACTGGGATAGCCGATCCGGTTCATCCCCTTTTTAAAATAAGCCGGGTTGAGGGCCACGATGGTATCCTCCACTTCTTCCGATGAAAAACCGATACCGAATGAATGACGGGTGTTGATAGCGGGGCGGTAGGAAAGACTGAAATGCCCGTTGATAAAACGGCGGACATACTGTCCGGGATCATTCAGGAAAACCTGTTTGTCGTTGATAGTATTATAATTGACCTCCCGGTTCTTGCCCCAGGCAAATGCCATGCTGGCTCCCCATTTGAGATCCTTGTCGATATAGAGCCGGTCATAACTGAAGGATACCTGTTTGGTATAACCGCCGATCAGCCAGAGCCTGAATTTGTCGTTACGGCCCGTTGAATTATTATACGTGAGTTTGGCGCCATAGTTCACCCGGTCAAGACTGCCTTTCTGTTCCACCAGCCACTGGTTGAGGTTGCGGTCAACCGGTCTGAAATAGGGCATCGGAAACAGGTACCATCTTTCTTTCACTTCCACCAGGATATTCACTGTCGTGCCCTCATAATCCCTTGCGGAAATCACCGCCTGGTGAAAAAGCGCAGAGTTCATCAGTTGCCTGCGGCCGGTCTCCATTCGCTTTACCAGTTCTTCGGGGCTATAGCTTCCCCCCGCCATAAAAGGCAGCTCCCTTTCAATGATGGCCGTTTTTGTCTTGACGTTACCGCTGATGATCACTTCCCCGATGGTATAGAGGCTGGTGACGGGTGCCGTAGCGGGTTCAGGCAGGGCCGCCACCGGTTGTGCATGCGATGCCAGGGCATAAAGCCAGATAGTAATAAATATGAGGTAATATTTTGGTTGCGACCCCATTCCCGGTGATTCAATGACCGACAAAATTACAGTGAAAATCCCGGAAATAAAATTAACGTGAAGAAGTGATGCTTATCAATGCACGTGAAGAAGCAAAGGATACAAAAAGATCATTCGGATTCACGCAGCGAATGCGGTGGCGCGGCGAATTTCTGCCTGTTTTCTCCCGGGAAACCTCGCGCAGCGAAAAAAGAGAAAAGGAGAAGGGTTTAAGAAGCCACGGAGTATCCCTCTTTTTTCACTTTCCCTCTTTTAAACTCTTTGCTTACATCTTCAGGTAATTCATCAGGTTGTCGTAATTGGTGCGCAGTTCATTGGCGTACTGTTCCTCCCCGAAGAAATATTTGACCGTGTATTCGTAGCGCTGGAAAGTGGCCACGATATCGGAAACCTCGGGTTTGTTGATGCGAAGGGTGACCTGCATCATCCCGGTTTCGGCGTCATTGGAGGTATTGAGCTGCGTGATCTGCGCATCGTTGGTCTCCACGAGTTTGCTGATCTCGCTGAAGGAATACTGGTTGCTGGGGATCTCCAGCACGATCATGCCACCCGGCTCTTTCAGGCTCATGAACTCCGATGCGTAGCGGAGCAGGTCGCTGTAGGCCACGGTGCCCGTGAGTTCATTGTCCTCGTTCACCACCGGCACCACGCTCAGCCCGTTCTCCGCGGCGGTCTGAACAGCTTTCAGGAAGTGTTCGTCCTCTTTCACGGATATATTGAAGAAAGATTGCTCCAGTTTGGCAAGTGTATCATGATCATTCTCCACCTGCAAAAGATCCTCTTCGCTTATTAGTCCCACAAATTTATCGCCATCGGTGATGGGAAGATGGGTGACCTGGTTATCATTCATGAGCTGAAGGGCCTGGTACACCTTGTCGTGGAGGCGGAGGGATGGGAGTGATTGGGTCAGTAGTTCACGGGTTAACATGGATAGCGGCTTTACGTATGATCAATCCTGTTCGGTAAGAACTATTCAAAAGACAACGCGGATCACCCAACTGTTGCAGGCTCGTTGAGTTTTTTCAGGAATTTATGCAGGATCGCATTGAATTCCGCCGGCACTTCCATCATGGGAGCATGACCGCATTTGTCCACAAAGTGCAATTCGCTGTTGGGAATGAGTTTATTGAATTCTTTGGCGACAAAAGGCGGAGTGATCGTATCGTTGTTGCCCCATACCAGCAGGGTTGGCTGCTTGATCTGGTTCAGTTCCTCGCCGAGGTTATTGCGGATGGTGCTCTTGGCAAGGGCGATGATCTTGATGGCCTTCATCCGGTTATTGGTGATGCTGTACACTTCATCCACCAGTTCCTTGGTAGCCACTTTGGGATCATAAAAGGTCAGTTCTGTCTTTTTGCGGATATACTCATAATCGCCCCGCTTGGGATAGCTGTCGCCCATCCCGTTCTCAAAAAGCCCGGAGCTGCCGGTCAGGATCAGCGATTTCACCCTTTCCGGGTGTTTGAGCGTATGCACCAGGGCCACATGGCCGCCCAGGGAATTACCAAGGAGATGCACATCCTTCAGGTCCATTGACTCCATAAACCGATGAACATATTTCGCCAGTCCGCCGACGGACGTGTGCAGTATATCCATTTCCAGCAGGGGAAGCAGGGGTACCAGCACCCTGTTGTGATGGCGGAAATATTCGATCAGGTCCATGAAATTGCTCAACGCTCCAAAAAGCCCATGCAGCAGCACAAGGGGCTCACCGGTACCCTCTTCAATATACCTGAACTTTTCATGCTGTTTGATTTCGTACTCCATGGCGGTCAATTCTTTTCTAGGGTGGCTAAACAATGGCTAAAATAGTCGATTTAGCCCAAAAAACCGGTGATTTAACTGCCAAAAAAATATTCTGTGCGAACGATTGTTCCGAAATATTATCATTCCGAAGAACATTCACGCCAATCAGCGCAAAAAGCAGGTCAGGGAGTTAAACGATCTGAGACCTTCGCAAAAAATGTTTCCAGTTCCCCGAACATATCCTTAAACCAGGGTATCAGTGAGCCAAAACCATTGATGACCTTTGGCCCCCAGGGCTGAATATATTCATAGGTAACGGAACTTTTAATGGTCGCGGGTTGCAGCAACTGCATTTGTTCCGCGTAGAAAAGAAGAACACTAAAGATGAGCGTAAAGATGACAGCATACAGGAGCATGCCTGCGAGTTTATTCAGCCAGCCCAGCAGTACCACTTCCACCATGCTTTCGATGGCTTTTGCGCCAAGACGAATCAGCAGTACCACCACGATAAAAACAACAATGAAAGAAACCAGCGGGAGCCATTTTTCAGCCACATTCACTTCCTTTCCGATCCAGGTGGCGGCTACAACGGAAAGTTTCATGGCAGCCGCAAGACCGATGATGACCGCGACCAGCGAGAACAGACCGATGATCAGTCCCTGGCGGTAACCACGGAAGATCGCAAGGACCAGTAAAACAGCGAAGATGATGTCGATCAGCATTGGGGAAGGTTGGGGTTATCATTGAGCATTGAACATTGATCGTTGAGCATTGAACATTTAACGAAGCCGTTTCTACGTTGGTATCCCGGTTATCATAAAAGATTACAAAATGCTCAATACTCAATGTTCAATTAGCAATGTTCCATTTCGAACTCCGAACTCTGAACTCCGAACTCTGAACTCCGAACTCCGAACTCTGAACTCCGAACTCCGAACTCCTCACTCCGAACTAAAAACCATCACTTCCCCGATAGCAGTTCCTTCACCATCGCCGAGATCGTTTTGCCATCTGCCTTGCCGGCGAATTGTTTGGTGGCCTGTCCCATAACCTTACTCATATCCGCGGGGGAGCTGGCGCCCACTGCGCTGATGATCGCCTTCAGGGATTCTTTCAATTCATCCGCTGACATTTGCCGGGGCAGGAACTTTTCGATCACCGCGATCTCTTCCTGTTCTTTTTTCGCCAGGTCCTCACGATGCTGCTGCTGAAAGATCTCCAGCGAATCCTTCCGCTGCTTCACCAGTTTCTGCAACAGTTTGATCTCCTCTTCCTCTTTTAGTTCACCGGATGCGCCTTCCGAGGTTTTAGCCAGCAGGATGGCGGCCTTTACGGCCCGCAGGCTGCGCAGCGCGGCTTCATCCTTCGCGAGCATCGCTGCCTTAAGGTCGGTCATTATTTTTTGCTCTAAGCTCATGGTGTTTTTTTTGATGTTAGATGCTGGATGTTAGATGTTGGATGCTGGATACTGGCTTGCCCGCCGAAGCCTTAGCGTAGGCGGGATGCTGGCTTGCCCGCCGAAGCCTTAGCGTAGGCGGGATACTGGATACTGGATGCTGGATGCTAGATACTGGATGGCTCACTAAAGTTTAAGGAACCCGTCTGCATGGCTGCAGGACTGCCCGGCTGCAAGACTGCACGACTGCCCGACTGCCCTAACTGGCTTTATTCTCCTTCAACTGCTTCGCCCGGAATTTCTCATAGAACTCCATTGCGAATTTTTTCATTTCCTCCACCTGTTCGTGGTATTGGGTGGCGCGGCCATAGGTGTCGGCCATGGTCATCAGGGTCTGGTAAAAGAAATCGGCCATTTCATCCACCATCATGTCCTTGGTCCAGAGATCGATCCGCAGGGCGGCTTTTTCGGCGCCGTCCCAGAAAGAGATCATCATGGCTTTTGCTTTCTGCGCGTTCCCGGCCGATGTATCGGTGGCGCTCCAGGAGATCCCGGAGGGAACCCTTTTCTCATCGGTCATTACATCAATGATAATACTTGATTTATTCATGCTCGCTGTATTGGACTGTTTCGAAACAGTAATTAATAAATTAAGGATGGCAAAGGTAACTTAAATCAGCCGATAGCCTCCTGTACGGATCCCCATAATAGTTCCGCTGTTTTGTCCCAGCTGTATTGTTTTGCAACCTGTCTTCCATTTGTGATCAATTGACCGCGCAGCGTTTCGTCCTTATAAATCCGCATCATATTTTCGGCAATGGACTGCGGGTCCTCCGCGTTGACATAGAGGGCGGCATCTCCCGCGATCTCCTGCATGGATGAACCGGAGGAAGTGATCACCGGCACATCACATTGCATGGCTTCCAGCACCGGCACCCCGAATCCTTCGTGCAGGGAAGGATACACCAGTGCATAAGCCGCGCCTGTCAGGGCCGCGAGTTCGGATTCCTCCAGGTAACCGGTGAGCACCACATCCTCCCGGTATTTATAGGTTTCCAGGTTTTTGGCAAAGGACTGGTATTTCCAGGCAAGACGGCCGGCGAGCAACAGTTTCATCCCGCTCTGCTGTCTTTTTTTAAACAGCGAAAAGGCTTTCAGCAGGTTCACCAGGTTCTTACGCGGATGGATGGCGCCGGTATGGAGAAAATATTCCCTGCCGCTGCTGTACTTGTTCTTTACCCCTTCCTTTTGTTCCGGGGTCAACGGCTGAAAGATCTCTTTCGCGGCGCTATAAACAACATGGATCTTCTGCTCACTTATTTTATAATGGTTGAGCAGGTCCGCTTTGGAAAAGGCGGACACCGTAGCAACCGATGCCGCTTTTTCCAGGAACCGGCCGGTATATTTCTTATAAACACGAAGATGGGAAGCATGGATAGAACCGGGGTGATGCAGGAAGGCCAGGTCGTGCAGTACCAGGCATTGCGGCACCCGGGTGCCAAGGGAACAGAAACCGTCGGGGGAAACAAAAACATCCGCCTTATATTTTTTAAGAACGGCGGGAACTTTAAAGTCGTACCAGAATTTCCAGAGCAAGGGATGCCTGGCCGGGGGTCCGGCAACCACCGCTTCCACGTTGGGACCGAAAAGGAATTCTTTGTCGAAGGGCCGGTCGAAAATGAACAAAAAACGATGCTCCGGGTGGTTGTGCGTAATGCGCCGGAATGTTTCCCGGATAAAATATCCATAGCCCTCCAGTGAATCTTTCAGCAGGAACCTTGTGTTGACAGCAATGAGCATTCTGCGGGCAAAGGTACCCGATGAAGGGTTTATTTACTTCGTAAAATAGCGTGTTGCAGATCGACAAAGATCAAAACAGGTACCCATGGGGTCCTACAAGTTTTTACTTACCGGGCAAGCGTTTATTGATCAGGAATAATTTCTGTGGATATTCATTAAATACCGGGACCGAAAAAGGGGCAGAACTACAATTGACCGGACCGGTCCGGCTGACTAGTTTTACCCTTAGTTCAGTCAGCGTATCACCGAAACAGAAGCTTATGACCCGGCCCTTTATTTATCGGCATTTCCCGGTTTCTGACAAAAAATACAAGGATACCCTGATTAATTACAATCTGTCAGTAAAATTTATTCAAACCGCAGCAGGGTTGGTATCAAATTTGCAGATATTTCAGCCATTCGAAAATTAGTTCTTTCAGTTACCGATTCATACGGACAGCCTGCAGCAGCCACGCTAAATCGCTGTCTTTTAACCATATTCCGGCATATAAAGCCGAAATCAGGACATAGTTAACCGGTCAGTTACGTTACGGGGAAGATATTTGGTCAGGGGTTCATGGTAGTAACGAGCCATCTTTACTGTGTCGATCAACTTTTCTTAAACGACCTCTTAGGTGGAAGAGGATGGTGGCTTGTAAAAGGGGCCTTGGTTCGGGGCCCCTTTCTTTTTTTAGCGGCCCCCAAACCCCCTGAAGGGGGCTTTTAGATCACGATAGCAACTTATTCTACTATTGGTATCGAAGGCATCCTAATTAACCCACAGCCTCCTTAAATTGGCTTTTAGATCACTATAACAAAAAGTCTTACTCCCTTTTTCGAAAATCCGACCTCAGACCTCTGGCCTCACCCTACTCCCCACTAGCTACTTCCGACTTCTTTCAATACATTTGTACCTATGGATGTAGAAAACATGGAATATAACACCACGAGGAATCACCTGACCATGCGTGAATACGGTCGTCATGTGCAGAAAATGGTGGAGCATATATTAACGATCGAGGACCCCGAGCGCCGTCAGGGCAATGCCCAGGCCGTGATCGAGCTGATGGGTTTTCTGAACCCGCACCTGAAGAACGTGGAGGATTTCCGGCATAAGCTCTGGGACCATTTGTTCCTGATCGCCGATTTCAAACTGGATGTGAAATCACCTTACCCGATCCCTACCCGGGAAACCCTGAAAGCCAAGCCTCACCCGCTTCCTTATCCCAAGCGTTACCCCAAATTCTCGCACCTGGGCAAGAACCTGGAAGTGATCATTAATAAGGCGCTGAAGGAAGAGAATCCCGAGAAACGACTGGGTTTTGCCAATGCCATCGCTTATTACATGAAGCTGGCCTATAATAACTGGCACAAGGAACTGGTGCATGATGACGCCATCCAGAGCGAACTCACCGGTATCACCGACGGACAGCTTACGTTCACCAACACACCTTTTGTAAAAGCATTCCGCCCGCAGGTGGAAGGAAGGGAGAACCGCGGCAGCTACGGCAAACGCGGCGGCGGCGGCAAGTTCCAGCAGCGCAGCGGTGGCGGCGGTGGTGGACGAAACGACCGTCGTGGCGATAATCGTGGCGGCGGAGGGGGGTTTAAGAAGAAGCGGTATTAAGGCTAATTGGTTAATTAGTTAATTGGTTGATTGGTTAATTAGGCTTTACAGCAATTTGTTTTCCTACTGTATTCGGCGGTTTCAGCATTTCTCCATTTATTGCCTGTGCAGGCAGTGTCTTAGTATTAATAATACACTAAGCATCAAGGGCCATATTAAGAAATACCCCGTTACCTTTACCACGGAAATCCCCGGCCCGGCAGAACTCCTGGTATTGAAGACCCAATTAAAGAATTAACCAGTTAACCATCCCCCGGGAAATCAACGAGCCAGTAGTACTCCCCGGATTGAAGACCTAATCAACCAATCACAAGGGAAATCAACGAGCCAGTAGTACTCCCCGGATTGAAGACCCAATTAACCAATCAACGAATTAACCAATTAACCACAATGCATTCCTTCGAAGTCATAGGCGGAAAAAAACTCCGGGGCGACATCACTCCGCAGGGTGCGAAGAACGAGGCCCTGCAGGTGATCAGCGCGGTATTGCTTACGCCGGAAAAAGTTACGATACAGAATATCCCGGATATCACTGATGTGAACCTGCTGATCGAACTGCTGGGTGATATGAACGTGAAAGTGGAACGAATCAGCCGCGATACCTGCCATTTTACGGCGGATGATGTGGATATTGATCACCTCCACAGCGAGGCTTACCGGAAAAAGAGCGGGAAGCTCCGCGGCTCGGTGATGCTGGCCGGTCCCCTGCTCGGAAGATTTAAAAAAGCCTTTATCCCCAAACCGGGAGGCGATAAGATCGGAAGAAGAAGACTCGACACGCATATCACCGGTTTTGAAAAACTCGGCGCTTCTTTTATCTATCATGAAGAAGACGGGTTCTTTCATCTCCATGCGCCGGATCTCAAAGGCGCGCATTTATTACTCGATGAACCTTCGGTGACCGGCACCGCCAATATCATTATGGCGGCCGTGCTGGCAAAGGGCACCACTACCATTTATAACGCGGCCTGCGAACCTTATATCCAGCAGCTTTGCCGGATGCTGAACAGCATGGGCGCGAGGATCAGCGGTATCAGCAGTAACCTGCTTACGATCGGGGGAGTGGATGCGCTTGGCGGAACCACGCACCGCATACTTCCGGATATGATCGAGGTGGGATCCTTTATCGGCCTGGCGGCGATGACGCAAAGCGATATCCGGATCAAGGGCGCGGGCATAGAACATCTTGGGATCATCCCGGATAAGTTCCGGCAACTGGGCATACAAATGAATTTTAACGGGGATGATATCCATATCCCCAAGCAGGAGAGTTACGAGATCCAAACTTTTTTAGATGGGTCGGTAATGACCATCTACGATCATCCCTGGCCGGGTTTTACGCCCGATCTTTTAAGTATTGTCCTGGTCACCGCGATACAGGCAAAGGGCTCGGTGCTCATCCACCAGAAAATGTTTGAGAGCCGTGTGTTTTTTTTATATAAACTGAAACAAATTGGATCACCCAATGTTCTGTGAGATCCGCAACACCCCCGAGAGTAAGGTCAACCAACTGAACACCCACA
>JBGATE010000074.1:0-3980 GCA_044229375.1 Chitinophagaceae bacterium | reverse complement strand
TAGATAAGCTGATCGATATAGGAGCACGCATTGTGCTGTGCGATCCGCACCGCGCCGTAGTGATCGGTCTCGAAAGGGAACAGGCACTGCGGGGCATTGTGATGAGCAGCCCGGATATCCGTGCCGGGGTGGCCCTGCTGATCGCGGCACTGAGCGCCGAAGGAAAAAGCATCATCCAGAATATCGAGCAGATCGACCGGGGCTACCAGGATATTGACGGACGCCTGAATAAATTAGGAGCCGATATCAAACGAGTCGACCGGTAAACTGTTTTCTCTTCCTGCAAAAAGTTTTAAATAATGGGAACGCGGATGACGCGTATTGAACGGATCATATCGGTCAATTTAATAAAGATATATCCAAGTAGCTGATAATCCGCTAATCATACAATCGCTATCACAGCCTGCAATCACGCTTGCAATCCAGGTTTAGTTTTTATACTTTTATTTACGTTTAGTACCGGTTTTCCTGTTTCGTTCTGCCCGGCTAAGCACCCTCCATATCTTACCTATGAACCGACCATTTGCTTTTCAGCTTCTCCTCCTGTCACTGGCCACCCTGCCGGTGGCCGCCCAGGTTCCCCAACCCGGAAAAGATCATACCGAACAGGACCGGCCCGTCCCTGTCAATGACGCGCTGCATCCCTGTATCTCCGATGAAGAATATGCAGGGATCGAAGAAGAGTCCATGAAGAACCTGAAAAGACTGGGACTGGATATTGTGGCCGGCAGGGAAACGGCGACATCCCTTCAATGGCCCTTGCGGCCTGCGGCCGGTCAGGTGGACTGCGGTTACTATTTTGTTTCGGCGTTTGTGGATCTGAATGCAGCGGGCGGGCAGACCAGGGACTGGAACTGCGGAACAAGAACCTATGACGGGCACCGGGGCAATGATATCGTTGCCTGGCCCTTTATCTGGGACAAGATGGACCGGAATTATACCGAAGTGATCGCGGCTGCACCGGGAACCATTATTGCAAAAGCAGATGGCAATTTTGACCGGGTATGCAATCCCACCGGAACGGAACCGCTTAATTATATTCATATCCGGCATGCGGACGGATCCACCGCATTGTATGCACACCTGAAACGCGGGTCTCTTACAACTAAAACGGTTGGACAAACGGTTGTCGCGGGAGAACTGCTCGCCACAATCGGAAGTTCCGGTGTGTCGAACGGCGCGCACCTGCATTTTGAGATCAGGAGTGATGGGAACTTCAATAATTATCTCGATCCTGCTTATGGCGCCTGCAATACAGGCATCGGGGCCTCGTGGTGGGCGGCTCAAAAACCCTATACGGAACCGGAAATAATGAAGCTCTCCGTTCACAGCTACTGGCCCTATTTTGCTGCATGTCCCAATACAACGGATACTACCTATGAAGTGAACAGTTTTGTTTCCACACCCGGCGCCCAGGCTATTTTTCATGCCGCCAGCAAACATGTGCTGACCGGTGATACCTGGAATTTCAGGATCCTCAACCCGGATAATTCCACCTTCGACTCCTGGGATTTCACCAGCGCTTCCAACCGGAACACGAGTACGCTTGGTTTCAGCCGGAACCTGCCGGTTGCTCCCGGTACCTATACTTTCGAAGGCCGTTTTAATAATATCACCTGTACAAAAGCATTCACGGTGCAGCTGGCCGTGGGTACAGGAGATATCGATCTCCGGTCTTCCATAAAACTGTTCCCAAATCCTGCGCCGGGAAAACTTTTTTTGAAAATGGAGAACGCGGTGCTGTTCCGGGAGAAGCCGGAATTATCCATTTATAATTCTTCGGGGCAATTGGTAAAAAGAATTCTTTTAACAGCCGCTACCACTGAAACCAACCTGCATCCGGCAGCCGGCATCTACCTGTACCGTATCAGCAGTTCCGCCGGTAAAAACCTGAAGTCCGGCACACTGGTCATCCAATAAGATACCGGCAGGAAACAAATTGATCCCTTATCAGCACAGGTTTTATTATTTTTAATTGACCCGGATCTTCAATTCATCCGGGATACAGATCCCATGTCAACTGATATTTTTCTGAATAGCCCCGTACTGGAAAATGAGCGGGTCCTGTTACGCGTCATCCGCGAAGAAGATCATGAACATCTCCTCCCCTTCTCTCTCCGGGAGCCGGACACCTGGCAATACGGGCTGATCACCGCCGCCGGGGAAGAAAATCTCCGGAGCTATATCCGTGCGGCCGTTAAGAACATGCAGGAGCAGAAAGAATTTGTCTTTATTGTTTTTGACAAAAAGGCAAACCGTTATGCCGGCAGCACCCGGTTCTATGATATACAAACGGCCTACGGAACTGCGCAGTTGGGTTATACCTGGTATGGGAAAGAATTCCAGCGCACGGGACTGAACCGGCACTGCAAATTATTACTGCTCACGTATGCCTTTGAAACCTGGGGGCTTGACCGGCTGGAGTTCCGCGCCCATGCGGGCAATACAAGATCCATTGAAGCGATGAAGGCCATCGGCTGCGTGATGGAAGGAACGCTGCGCAGTCATATGCCCACGGTGGACGGTTCGCGGAGGGACAGCGTGGTGCTGAGCATCCTGAAAGAGGAATGGTTTGGCGGGGTGAAGGAACGGCTGCGGGATATCACGCGGTGAAAAAAACAGGACCACCGTTGTTTCTCTCCTGATCAACCGGCCTGCAGACCCTACATTCGTTTCAGGATGACAGAAGTGGTATTGAAGCCCCTGATTCACCGGGGCAAGGAATGTATCGGGATCTATTTTGAGATCAATTTCCGTATACAGGGCGCTTTGCAAAAGACCGGCCTGGTTAAATTCAGCAGGACCCATAAGTGCTGGTATATTCCGCTGAGCAAAGAGCATTACAACAAGTTATTTTTTGCCCTGGAGGGGCTTGCCACCCTTGAACAATCCGCGTTGCATCAATACCTGGCGGATAAGAAAAAGGAGCCTCTTAAGACAACACCGGTTTCAACTGCGGCATCCAGGCCGGTTTCGGGTATACCCGTTTCGGTTCCCGCAGGGGGAAAAAAAGAAATCTTTCAAACAACGATTAAAAAAAATTCCAAAGGAGGGTCTCCATCCGGAATTATATATCCTGTCAATGCCCATATACTTCCTGCCATGGAGCAAAGGCTGAAGCTGAAAAGTTACAGCGCCTCCACCATAAGGACCTATTTGAACGAAGTGGGCGCCTTTTTACGTACGATCCGGGATCACCCGGCGGATGAGTTCAATACCCAAAGGATCATGGATTACCTGCAGTATTGCGCTGAAAAGCTTGGACTTACCGAAAACACGCTTCATAGCAGGATCAACGCGTTGAAGTTCTACTTTGAACAGGTGCTTAAAAGAGAGAAATTCTTTTGGGATATTCCCAGGCCCAAAAAGGCGTTTCAATTGCCAAAAGTTATCAGCAAGGAAGAAATGGCCCGGTTAATCAAGGCAATAGACAATATCAAGCACAGGACCATGATCATGCTGGGATATGCCTGTGGTTTACGTGTAAGTGAGATCACCGGACTGGATGTAAGGGATTTGGACGAAGACCGCCGGTTATTGATCATACGCAGGGGCAAGGGGAAAAAGGACAGGGTGGTCAGTTTGAGTCCCGTTATGCTGATCCTGCTTCGGGAATATTTAACCGCCTATAAACCCGTAAAATATCTGTTTGAGGGACAATACAAGGGGGCGGCCTACAGTACCCGGAGCCTTGAATCGATCATCCAGGCGGCCAAGAAAAAAGCAGGTATCCTGAAAAGCGGCAGCATGCATATGCTCCGGCATAGTTTTGCCACTCATTTGCTGGACAAGGGTACAGATGTGGTTTTTATTCAAAAGTTGCTTGGCCATAACGATATAAAAACCACCCTGCGGTACCTGCATGTTACCAATAAGGACATGCTGAATATCCTGAGCCCGATTGAAGATATAAAGGACTTTTTATAAAATTTTCCTGGCTTTGATAGTTGTAGTGTCGCAATTCAAAAAGGGGCAAATAA
>JBGATE010000073.1:0-13099 GCA_044229375.1 Chitinophagaceae bacterium | reverse complement strand
CGATATTTCCCAACCGGTGAATGATTGCGGGGATGAGGGAACGAAAGACAAGAGCCTGCTGTCCATATTCCTGCTGGGATTACTGGGAGGACTGATCGCACTGCTCACGCCCTGTGTTTTCCCGATGATACCGGTGACCGTCACCTTTTTCACCAAAAAATCCGCGGACAGGAAAAAAGGGATCGCCAACGCGGTACTTTACGGGTTGTTCATTTTCCTGATCTATATCCTGATCACTTTGCCCTTCCATGTGGCGGGCAAGGCCATCAGCCCGGAGATCTTTAATAATATTTCCACCAATGTATGGCTGAATCTATTCTTCTTCGTCATCTTCGTGGTCTTCGCGCTATCCTTCTTTGGATTATTCGAGATCGGTCTACCCTCCGGGCTGGCAAACAAAATGGATTCCAAATCGGGATTGGGTAACCTGGGCGGTATCTTCTTTATGGCCTCCACGCTGGCGATCGTATCTTTTTCCTGCACCGGACCAATACTGGGCACCTTGCTGGTAGGTGTTGCAGACCAGGGAGCTTGGCCGCTAACTATCGGAGCGGCAGGTTTCGGGCTCGCACTCGGTTTACCATTTGCCTTGTTCGCCATGTTCCCCAACTGGCTTCATTCATTGCCGAAGTCGGGAGGCTGGATGACGGATGTAAAAGTGGTACTGGGATTCCTGGAGCTGGCGCTGGCGGTGAAATTCTTTTCCAATGCCGACCTGGTGAAGCAATGGGGTTTCCTGAAGCGGGAAATCTTCATCGGGCTCTGGATCATCATCGGTGTTTTGACCGTGCTGTACCTGCTTGGAAAATTAAAGATGTCACATAGCTCACCGGTAAAGAAGTTTTCCTTTATCAGGATCGCCTCCATTATCCTTTTTACGGCAGCCACCATTTATCTTATTCCCGGACTCACCAATACAAGGGCTGCCGATCTGAAGCTGATCAGCGGTTTCCCGCCGCCCAGGACCTATAGTATTTACCAGGTTGAAACCGGGAAGTCGGGCGTATTCGCGCCGATGCATAACGATTACGCCGCCGCGCTGAAACTGGCAAAGGAACAGGGCAAACCCGTCCTGATCGATTTCACCGGCTGGGCCTGTGTGAATTGCCGGAGGATGGAGGAAAAGGTATGGCCCAATAAGATCGTCGACAGCATGTTCCGGAATAAATTCATTGTGGTATCGCTATACGTAGACGAAAGGAAAAATCTTCCCCTTGCCGAGCAAACCGTGGAGAAACTCTCCAACGGCACGGAAAAATCGATCGTAACCGTCGGTGATAAATGGGCCACTTTCCAGATCGAGAATTTCGGGGCCACTTCGCAACCCCAGTACGCGATCATCAGCCCGGATGAAAAGGCACTCACCAAAACGAAATTCTATACGCCAGACGCGGATGAGTTCATTCGCTGGCTGGAATGCGGGCTGGAGGCATTTGAGAAGTCTAAGAAGTGATGGAGGAAATGTGAGAATGTGAAAATGCGGAATTGAATTCACGCGATTACATTTCAATTAGTAGCACGCTAAGCAATTTATTTCAGACCGGCTTCTTTGTATAACAGGCAAAATGAGGTCATTTTCAATATAAACACTCATTCTCCTTTTCTCTTTCTCTCTTTTAAACTCTTAGCTAAAAAAAGCCCCGTCCCGGCTTAACGGAGACAGGGCTTTCAATTTGGTGTCATTCTGTACCAGCCTTCCGGATTTTTCCGCCGAAGCTTTCGCGAAGGCGGTTGGCAAGCAAGCAAGAGATCCTTGGGAGAATCCATTTTTTACTCCGGATGGAGATACAGAATGACAAGAACTTTATCCTCCCGTTTTACTCCCCCTGTATATATGGAGGGGTAAGGGTGAGGGGTTTTGATCAAAGTGCAATTTGTTTTTGGGTCATCAGCTTGCGCAAATTAATCAATCCGTAACGCATGCGTCCCAACGCGGTGTTAATACTGCAGTTGGTGGCAGCGGCTATCTCTTTAAAACTCATATCGGCATAATGCCGGAGAATAATCACTTCCCGCTGGTCCTCGGGCAGGCGCTGGAGCATGTCGCGTACGCGGTCGTGGCTCTGCCGGCGGATCATGCCCGATTCGGCATTTTCATCCGAGAAACTCAGCACTTCGAAGATATCCTTGTCCTCGCTGTTGCGGATCGTGGGGGAACGCTTCACTTTCCGGAAATGATCGACACAAAGGTTATGGGCGATCCGCATGGCCCAGGGCAGGAACTTGCCTTCCTCGGTATAGCGGCCACCCCGCATGGTGTCGATAATGCGGATGAATACATCCTGGAAGATGTCTTCCGCCAGGTATTTGTCTTTCACCAGGAAAAGGATCGAGGTATAGAGCTTGTCCTTATGACGAAGCACAAGGGTCTCCAGGGCATCAATATTCCCATCCCGGAAAAGATGGATCAGTTCGTGATCGGTTTTTTTTGAAAAAGCTTTCATAACTCCTACAGGTTTAGGTTGCACCGTTACGGCAATAGCAATAACAGTTGGTTCAATGGATATTGGCTGGTCAGTAAAAAAACAGTAAAAAATAAAGAGTAGTAGTTATGCGATAGGCGGGGTGAGTTTTGGGTTTTTCATATGTTTTGAATATTGGAGTTTAAAAATAGAATTTTCTGTGAAAAATCCAAACTATTGTAACCGCCGGGTGTAACTTTATTTGCCAAAGAAATGTTAATGATTTAGAGTGAAAACCAAGCCCCACAAGGGTTTACATTTGTGTGACGAATAATGGATACCAGCATAAAAGGGAAAAAGCCCTCCAAACCGAAGACCGTAATTTCCGCAGAAAACATCCTTATCAAGGGCGCCCGGGTACACAACCTCAGGAACATCGAGGTGGAAATACCCCGGAACAAGCTGATCGTGGTGACGGGAGTCTCCGGATCCGGTAAATCTTCCCTCACCATCGACACCCTTTATGCCGAAGGACAACGACGTTATGCGGAAAGCCTCAGCGCCTATGCGCGCCAGTTCCTGAACCGGATGAACAAGCCGGAGGTGGATTATATCAAGGGTCTTTGCCCCGCTATTGCCATCGAACAAAAAGTGATCACCCGTACGCCCCGCAGTACGGTGGGGAGCATGACCGAGATCTACGACTACCTGCGACTGCTCTTTGCGCGGATCGGGAAAACCATTTCACCCATTTCAGGAAAGGAAGTCAGAAAGGATGATGTGAAAGATGTGCTGGAGGCCATCGCCGGACTCGAAACGGGTGCAAAGGTTTTTATCCTTGCAACGTTCAAGCAACACAAGAACCGGGATCTGAAAGAGGAACTGAATATCCTGGTGCAGAAAGGATTTTCGAGAGTAGCCTCCCTAAACCCTGCCTCGCCGGCAGGCAGGCCCTCCAAAGGAGGGGCTTTAGAACCCGAAAGGATTGAAGCGTTGCTGGAATTGAGCGATAAGGAATTGAAGAGTAAAAAAATTACGCATATTCTTGTCGACAGGATCGTGGTAAAGGAATTTGATGAAGATGACCTGCACCGGATTGCCGATTCAGTAGGGACAGCATTTTACGAAGGAGAAGGAGACGTGTACCTCCAGGTACTAACCCCGGACTCCAAACTCCAAACGCCGGACTCCCTTCTCCATTTCAACAACCGTTTCGAACTCGACGGCATGCTTTTCGAAGAACCGCAGCCCAATCTTTTTTCATTCAACAATCCTTTTGGCGCCTGTCCCACCTGCGAGGGTTTCTCCCAGGTGCTGGGTATTGATGCCGACCTGGTGATACCCGACAGGAGACTGAGCGTGTATGAAGGCGCCGTGGCGCCCTGGAAAGGGGAGAAGCTGGACTGGTGGCGGCAGAATTTTGTGAAGGGCGCAAAGAAGTTTGATTTCCCCGTTCATAAACCCGTGGCCGACCTCAGCGATAAACAATACAAACAATTGTGGGAAGGCAGCAACGGGGTGTATGGAATAAATGATTTTTTCAGGGATGTGGAATCGCAGTTATACAAAGTGCAGTACAGGGTTTTGCTGAGCCGTTACCGCGGAAGAACGGAATGTCCCGATTGCAGCGGCTATCGTCTCCGGAAAGAAGCCTTGTATGTAAGGGTCGGGGATAAACATATCGGCGAACTGAGCAGCATGCCCGTGAAAGATCTGAAGAAATGGGTTGACGCGCTGGATGACCGGCTCAGTGTTTATGACCGGGCGGTTGGCAAAAGGATCCTGCTGGAACTGCACAACCGGCTGGATGTGCTGCTTAAAGTGGGTCTGGGTTACCTGACCCTGAGCAGGCTGGCCAACAGTTTGAGTGGCGGTGAAAGCCAGCGGATACAACTCACAAGAAGCCTGGGCAGCAACCTCAGTAATTCCTTATATATACTTGATGAACCTTCCATCGGGCTGCATTCCAGGGATACGGCCAACCTTATACAGGTATTGAAAGAGTTGCGTGACCTGGGTAACACCGTGGTGGTGGTGGAACACGATGAGATGATGATGCGGGATGCGGATCATATCATTGACATGGGACCGCTGGCCGCTCATCTCGGTGGTGAAGTGGTGGCCGAGGGAGATTATGACGCGATCATCTCCAATCCCATGAGCCTGACGGGCAGGTACCTCAAACATGAACTGACCATTGAACCACCCAAACAGGTGCGCAAATGGAATATGTCCCTCAAAGTGGAAGGGGCAAGGCAAAATAATTTAAAGAATATCACGGTTGAGTTTCCGCTGAACCTGCTCTGCGTGGTGAGCGGGGTAAGCGGCAGCGGCAAGACCACGCTGGTGAAACAGATACTGTATCCCGCTTTGCAGAAACTCAAAGGAGAGTTCGGGGAAAAGATCGGCTACCATAAACAGATCACGGGGGATATTGACAGTATCGCTCAGATAGAAATGGTGGACCAGAACCCTATCGGGAAATCATCCCGGAGCAACCCGGTGACCTATATCAAGGCTTATGACGAGATCCGGGATCTTTTTGCGCGGCAGCCGCTGAGCAAGATGCGCGGTTTTCAGCCCAAACATTTTTCCTTTAATGTAGATGGCGGCCGTTGTGATACCTGTAAGGGGGAGGGGGAGCAGGTGGTGGAAATGCAGTTCCTGGCGGATGTACACCTTACCTGCGAAGCCTGCGGCGGGAAGCGTTTCAAGGAAGAAGTGCTGGAAGTAAAGTACAACGACAAAAGCATTTACGACGTGCTGGAGATGAGTGTGGATGAGGCCATTGATTTTTTTGCGCCTGAAAAGAATATTTCAAAAGCCATCCAGCCGCTCACCGATGTGGGACTGGGTTATGTAAAACTGGGACAGTCATCTTCCACTTTATCCGGCGGCGAGGCGCAACGGGTGAAACTCGCCGCTTTTTTGGGAAAGGGCAGGGCCGGCAACAAGATCCTCTTCATTTTTGATGAACCCACCACCGGTCTGCATTTCCATGATATCAAAAAACTACTGGCCTCTTTCAACGCGCTGATAGAGCAGGGGCACTCCATCATTGTCATTGAACACAACACAGATGTCATCCGCAGCGCCGACTGGGTGATCGACCTGGGGCCGGAAGCCGGGGATGCAGGTGGCGAGCTGGTATTTGCCGGCACCCCGGCGGAATTAAAGAAGAGCAGCAAAAGCCATACTGCCCGTTATCTTTGATACGGCAGCTCTGTACAGCAGGTCTTGAGTTGTAAATCAACCGGATTCACTTTTTTTCGGCACTCGTAGTTTTACGCTGATCATAATCACAATCAAATAATATTTTATAGGCTTGCAAAAGCGGAAATGGGACATTACCTTTACACCTCCCCGTAATTCTACGGTCATTTTTCTTCCCGTATCCCCGAAAAATCCACACGTATTTATTGGTAGCGAATGGTTAATCTACGGCAGGCATTCATTCTTTGTTTCTACCTATACAAATTTATTTTCCAATCCCCTTTTAAGACCCTCATCCATCCGATTTTCTGTGAAGGGCTGATAAACAAATTCGTCCTTATAAAACTTTTTAAAAACTCTTGAAGCATGAAAAAGATTTATTTTATTGCAATTTTCGTTTTAATTGGGAATTTGATTTTAATTAATCCCACTTTTAGTCAGAAAACCTGGGATGGTTCCTCCAGTAATAACTGGAACACAGCAGCAAACTGGACTCCGTCGGGCGTACCTGCTTCAACTGATGCTGTTATTATTCCTAACGGTTTTGATGTAACGGTAAATACTGCAGCCGTTTGTGCTAGTCTGACGATTAATGGTGGTAGTACTGACAATACGATAACAATAAATGCAGGGCAAAGCCTAACTGTTTCAGGTGCAATAATTATCAATGCGGGTACCGGAACCGGTGGAAGTGGCGATGATAAAATTATTGCTGTTGGATCTGCAACACTTACTTGTGGATCTATTACCATGGCGGCTACTACAGATGACGCAATAGATTCGGAAATAACAATTTCAACCGGAACTGTAAACGTTTCAGGAGATATAACGATGAATGGTACCGCCGCAAGAAATGCTATTCGTTTCTCTGGGGCCGGGACACTTAATGTTGGTGGTGATGTCGCTGCAGGTGGTGATATAGTTCCGTCATCAACTACTTCAGGATTGGTAAATTACAATGGAACAAGCGGAGATCAAACTGTTAAATCTGATACGTACGCGGATATCACTTTTTCAGGCGGGGCATCGAAAACCATCGCAACCGGTAATATCATCATAACCGATGTTGCTACATTTACCAATGGTGTTGTAAACTCAGCATCAGGTAGTTCAATTACCATCAATGACAATGCTAGGCGCCAACGGCGACAGTTATACTGTAGAGTATTTCCGTGCCAGCGCCCTCAGCAGGGGACCAACCGGCCCCGGTATATTCGGCGCAAGTAATTGTGAGCATTGGGAAGTGCTGCAAAACGCCACCGGAGGCAATGACCCGGATATCTCAGTTTCCTGGACGGCACAGAGCCCCTGCGGCGGCTTATATGTAACACAGCTGCTGGGCCTGACCCCATTATGGTTCAACGGAACCAACTGGGTGGTGCCCAATGGAACCGGAACCAACAATACCGGTCCCACGACTGACGGTGAATCACAAAGGCTCGATGCAGACCAGTTTGGATACTGGGCCCTCGGGAATGTGGCAGCCAACGGCAGCCCGCTGCCCGTGAAGTTCAGCAATATCAAAGCCTACGAGAAAATGAACGGCATCCAGATCGACTGGACCTCTTTCAGCGAGACCGATGTTGACCGTTATGTTATTGAGCGTTCTTCCAACGGCAGCAATTTCTCACCGATCGGTGAAGTGATGGCGCTCAACTCTTCGAATGAGATCGCATACGGGTTCTTTGACGCCAACCCCTTACCGGGCATCAGCTACTACCGCCTCCGGAACATGGATATGGACGGCAAGTCAGGCTACAGCAATATCGTAAGGATTGACCTGCGTAAAGACAATAAAGAAATCATCCTGTACCCCAACCCGGCCCGCAGCGGAGGCATTATCTCCTATAGCAGCGCCAACCTGGCCCGCGGAAATTATTCTGCAAGGATATTCAACGCGGCCGGCCAGCAGTTGCTGGTACAGCAATTCAGCCATAACGGCGGCACTATCAACCAGACCATCCAGTTACCCGCTTCAGCAAGGTCGGGGTATTATACCCTGCAACTGGAACTCGAAGGAACAAGACTGGCAGGTAAGACCTTTATGGTGCAGTAATAAATTGGTGAGTGAAATCCAGGGAGGGCCCCGAAGGGCCCTCTTTTTTTTATGATCTGTCTGCAGAAGGAACAGCCGGGTCAACGCAATTTATCCAGCGACTTCACCAGCTTCTCATCCTTACGGATATTGCGGAAGGCAAGATAATAACCTGCCAGTACTATAAAAGGTAAAATGCAAAAAAGAGCGAGGGTGCTTTTGGTAAGTTTATTCAATTGTAGAATATAAAGAACGATAATACCCGTGGACAGCAGCAGACCCAGCAGGCAGAGTTTTATCTGCAGCTTACGGTCCTTGTATAAAAAAATGATGGCCATGGAAAGCACCAGTGAAGCGCCCGTGCAGACCAGCAGGATGAAATTACTGTCCGCTTTCAGTTCTTTGTCCACTACGATTCCTTTTTCCAGGATTTTCCCGGTGGCAAAGGGGAACATGAAACACAATAAGGCGGCTACGGCGGCGAGGAGCAGCCAAAGGGTTTGTTGACGCTGGATCATACAATTCTTTTTGTTGTTTACAATTATCCCAGTTCGGGGTACAGCGGGAACTGCTTCATAAAAGCCTTTACTTCCTCTTTTACCGAAAGGATCAGGGTCTCGTTATCCGCGTTCATCAGCACCCGGTCCACCATTTCTACCACGGTTTCCATATGATCCTCGTTCATTCCTCTTGTGGTAACGGCCGGCACACCCGCCCGGATACCTGAAGTTACAAAAGGAGATTTGTCATCAAAGGGAACGGCATTCCTGTTCAGGGTGATATGAGCCCTGTCCAGCGTTTCCTGCGCCTTTTTCCCCGTGATGTTCTTATTCCGCAGATCGATCAGCATTAAATGGTTGTCGGTTCCCCCGCTGATGAGGTTATAACCCCGGCTTACAAAGGCACGGGCCATGGCCTGCGCGTTGGCAATGACCTGTTTGCCGTAAACCGCAAAATCATCCTGGAGTATTTCCCCGAAAGCGATGGCCTTGGCGGCGATCACATGTTCCAGCGGCCCGCCCTGCGAACCGGGGAAAACGGCAAGGTCCAGCAATGAACTCATCATACGAAGGTTACCCTTCGGATCCTTTATTCCCCAGGGATTTTCAAAATCATGACGCAGCAGGATGATGCCGCCCCGGGGCCCTCTTAATGTTTTATGCGTGGTGGAACTAACAATATGGCAATGATCGAAGGGATCCTTTAGCAATCCACTGGCAATTAAACCGGCGGGGTGCGCTATATCGGCAAACACAACAGCGCCGATCTCATCGGCCACGGCACGGATGCGCTGATAATCCCAGTCGCGGCTGTAAGCGGATGCGCCGCAGATGATCATCTTTGGTTTTTCAGTCCTGGCGATCTTTTCCAGTTGCTCATAATCCACGATACCTTCTTTGGTGACTCCGTAATGAAGGGCGTGGTAGGTCTTGCCGCTGAAATTGGCGGGACTGCCATGCGTAAGATGACCACCCATGCTGAGATCCAGTCCCATGAATTTTTCACCCGGTTTCATCACTGCGAGAAATACCGCCGCGTTGGCCGAGGCGCCGCTGTGCGGCTGTACATTGGCCCAGGAACAGTTGAACACTTTTTTCAACCTTTCGATGGCAAGCGTTTCTATTTCATCCACCACTTCGCATCCGCCATAATAGCGTTTGCCCGGGTAACCTTCCGCATATTTGTTGGTGGGTACGGTTCCCATGGCCTGCATGACCTGGAGCGAGGTGAAATTCTCCGATGCGATCAGTTCAATTCCGCTTCGCTGCCGTTCCAGTTCTTTTTTAATAAGGTCGAAGACCAGGTTGTCTTTTTGCATGGCGCAAAATTAAGAGAGTAGGGGCAATCCCTGCAGGTTTATGGCAGGATCCCGTTTATTTCAAAAGTCTTACTTTCGTTGGCTTTTGCCCCTGACCCCGGAAGGGAACAGGGTTGTATAGAATGAAGTTGGAACATATTTCAGCTATTTTTTATTAAAACAGTTCCTGAACAGGAGCAAAAACGCCGCAAGGCGGTTCAAAGGCGATGAAGGCAATCATACCAGTAGCAGGAGCAGGCACCAAGCTGCGACCGCATAGTTATACGCAACCCAAGGCCCTTATTCCCCTGGCCGGGAAAACAGTCCTCAGCATTATCATCGATCAGCTCCGGGAGGCGGGGGTCAACGAATTTATTTTCATCGTGGGCTACCTGGGCGAAAAGATCCAGGATTATGTAAAACTCAAATACCCGGACCTGAAAGTGCATTATGTGCGGCAGGTGGACCGGCAGGGTGTGGGTCATGCCATCCGGCTGACGAAAACGATTGTCAGCAATGAAGAAGTGATCGTGGTGCTGGGCGACACCATCTGCGAGTATGATGTAAAGGAAGTAGTGAACAGTCCCTGGTCCATGATCGGTCTGCGGAAAGTGGATGACCCGAGAGATTTTGGTGTCGCGGAAACCGGGGAGGATGGGTTTATCACCCACCTGGTGGAGAAACCGCATATCCCCAAATCCAATATGGCCATGGTGGGCGTGTACAAGATCAAAGAAACGGAACAGATGTTTCAGTGCCTGGAAAGCAATATCCGGCAGGGATTGCGCAGTCATGGTGAATACAGCCTCACCGATGCGCTGGATTGCATGATCAAATTAGGATGCCGGTTCAGGTCTTTCAAAGTGGAGAACTGGTTCGACTGCGGCCGTAAAGAAACCCTGCTGGAATCCAATGCCACCCTGCTGAAGAAATTCGCCCCGCAAACGGATCTTCGTCTCTTCGAGAATACGGTCATTATCCCTCCCGTCAGCATCGGTGAGGGCTGCAATATCAAAAATTCCATCATCGGTCCCGATGTGGCCATCGGCGATAACAGCACCATTGATTATTCCATCATCAAGAACTCCATCATCGGTTCCTTTTCCGATCTTTTTGATATTGTACTGGATTCGTCTGTCATTGGAAGCGACACCCATCTGCGGGGGGAAAGCCGGTCGCTGAATATCGGGGACAATACGAGTATTGACCTGGGGTAAGAATTTCAAGACACAAGGCACAAGGCACAAGACACAAGACACAAGGCACAAGATACAAGAACCAAATAAGCACCAAATTCAAAGGCCTCCGTAAGCAGCTAACCTGCTGTTGAAAACGGAACCGGTTTTGATTTTTTACTTTTAATTTATTTGGTTCTTGTATCTTGTTTCTTGGATCTTCCTTTCCACAATCAGGATAAATTATGGCATCATTTTCCAACCGTGTAACACAACTATTTAACATCGGTTATCCCATCATCCAGGCCGGTATGATCTGGGCCAGCGGCTGGCGGCTGGCCAGCGCGGTAAGTAATGCCGGCGGACTGGGCATCATAGGCAGCGGATCGATGTACCCGGATGTCTTACGGGAACATATCCGCCGGTGCAAGGCGGCCACCAGCCGTTCCTTCGCGGTGAATGTACCGCTGCTGTACCCGGATATTGATAAGCACATTCAGATCCTGCTGGAAGAGCAGGTGAAGATCGTTTTCACATCGGCAGGTAATCCGAAGACCTGGACCGGTATCCTGAAGGAAAAAGGAGTTACGGTGGTGCATGTGGTCAGTTCTTCAAAGTTTGCGCGGAAATCGGAAGAGGCCGGTTGCGACGCGGTGGTGGCGGAAGGCTTTGAGGCCGGCGGGCATAACGGGAGAGAGGAAACCACCACAATAGTGCTGATCCCGGCGGTGGTGGAGGCCGTTAAGATCCCGGTGATCGCCGCAGGCGGGATCGTCACCGGGAGGCAAATGCTGGCCGCCATGGTGCTGGGCGCCGAAGGGGTGCAGATGGGGAGCCGGTTCGTGGCCAGTGAGGAGGCATCCTCCCATATTAATTTTAAAAATGCCGTGCTGGAACTGGAAGAGGGAGGAACGGTGCTTACCATGAAACAACTTACACCGGTCCGCCTGATCAGGAATAAATTTTATGAGCGGATACAGGAGGCGGAACAAAGAGGGGCAACGGCAGAGGAATTAAAAACGATACTGGGCAGGGCAAGGGCCAAAAAAGGCATGTTTGAAGGGGACCTGGAAGAAGGAGAGCTTGAAATTGGCCAGGCAGGTGCCCTGCTCGACCGTATTTTACCGGCCGGGGAGATCGTAAAAAATGTATGGAACGAATTTATGAGCGGTTTGGCCGATCCGGTGAAAAAACTTTAATTTTATACAAACCACCAAAACAGGAACATGTGTGAAGGGTAATTAAACCATTCAAAACACAACCAATGAAACAAAAACTTTTCCTGCTGGGCCTTTCACTCCTGGGATTTGTCGCTGCCAAAGCAGCCGGCATCGGTCCCGGTCCGGGTGATGGCAAAAAAGATGATATCAACGGGGTGGTGGTGCATGCGGAAACCAGGAAGCCGCTGAAGGATGTAAGCATTACCGCGTACAACGTAACCAAAAAGGAAAAAGTGGTGCTGACGGATGAGGATGGAATATTTTCCTTCGACGAACTGAAACCCGGTACCTACAAATTTGTATTTGAGAAAGCCGGTTTCCGGAAAGCGACAAAAGAAAAGGTAGTGGTAAAGACCGACGAAGGTTTCCTGATGAATATAGAAATGATCGAGAACAATGATTTCCATATCATGCCTTCCCCGGGAAGTTTCAGCGGCATGTAAGCAAATAAATAATTCAGCAAAAAGTTGAAAGTCCCTTCTCCATACAGAGAAGGGACTTTTTTGTGCCGGGGTTACACCGGGCCTGGCTGGTTTAGGTTATAACGGATTCCTTAATCAAGGTCCATATCAAAGTCGTCATCGGACTTTTCAATATTGAACTTCTTGTGTTTTTCGAGGAAGTCGCGGTACTTGTTGTAAACTTGTTCGGATGCCTTTTTCCCGTTGATCAGCAGTTCGCCGTCCTTATGTTTCAGGGTATAGCCGTCTTTTTTGCTGATCAGTCCGTCTTTTTCCAGTCCGTCCACAAAACCTTTGTATTCCCTGATCTCCGCTTTGGCCTTTTCGATCTCCACTCTTGCATTGGCCATTTCTTTTTCCAGTTTGGGGCCCAGGTCTTTCATCTCTTCCCGCATTTTTTTCATATCCTCATCCAGTTTCTTCATATCCACCTCTTTCATCCGCTGCATATCCTCTTTCATTTTGCTCCAGTCTATTTTGGACATGGATTCCTGCACTTCCTTCTGTATCTTTTCGAAGTCCACTTCTTTCATGGCCTCTTCGATCTCGGCTTTTATCTTTTTAAAATCCACTTTGGCCAGTGATTCCTCCACTTCCTTGCGGATCTTGTCGAAATCCACTTCCTTCATGGCCTTTTCGACCTCCAGCCGGATCTTTTCCCCGTCGATATTCTTCAGGGCCTCCGCGATCTCTTCCCGGATCTTGTCCGTGTTGATATCCAGGTCGGCTTCGTTCAGTTCGTCGAGCACATCATCAAGGTCACGGGCCTTCTTGTCCCGGTCCGTCTTTTGTTTT
>JBGATE010000072.1:0-13509 GCA_044229375.1 Chitinophagaceae bacterium | reverse complement strand
AAATGATTCTTCAGGTCAAAACAAAGTTTCTTCAACGCCTCCGCGTTGCCGACCTCCACGATATCACCAACAAAATTCACCCCGTTGATGATCTCGTCTTTTTGCAGCAATTCATTCCGGATGCCAACCAGTTGCCTTGCCTCCATCCCTTCAAGATGCTTTTTCAGTTCACTGTTCTCTTCCTGCAGGTTCTCTATTGATTTGCGGATATCCTTGCTGTTCTTAAGCAGTTCTTTCAGGTCTTCGATCAATGCGATCTTTTCATTGACGTATTCTTCCGCCTGCCATCCGCAAACGGCTTCCATCCGGCGCACTCCCGCCGCTACAGCGGTCTCGCTGGTAATCTTAAAAAGTCCCAGTTCACCCGTGGACCCTACATGGGTGCCGCCGCAAAGCTCCACCGAGTAACCCGGATCCATAATGATTACACGAACCACATCTCCGTACTTTTCACCAAAAAGGGCCATTGCCCCGAGTTTTAATGCTTCGTCTTTTGGCATTGACCTGGTAACAACCGGGATATTCTCCCTGATCTTCTCATTCACCATCGTCTCGATCCGTGCTATTTCCTCATTTGTCACCTTGGCGAAATGAGAAAAGTCGAAGCGGAGGTGTGTATCATTCACCAGCGAGCCTTTCTGCACCACGTGGCTGCCCAGCACTTTTCGCATAGCGGCATGCAGCAGGTGTGTGGCGGAGTGATGAAGTGTTGTGCTTTTCCGGGTAACAGGATCTACGAGAGCGATTATTTCGCCGGAAAGATCCCCTGATATGCTCTCGGCAAAATGAATGATAAGATCATTCTCCTTCTTCGTGTCGGTAATTCTTACTTCTTCATTCCCGATGATAAGTTTACCCCTGTCACCCACCTGGCCCCCGCTCTCCGCATAAAAAGGTGTTCTTTCCAGCACGAGCTGGTATTGCTCTTTTCCTTTGGCTTTGACCTTCCTGTATTTCAGTACGGATGTTTGGGTTTCCAGCGAATCGTAACCAATGAACTGGTTGCCTCCTTCTTTCAGTTCCACCCAGTCGCCCGCGTCAATGGAGGTGGCGGCGCGGCTGCGATCTTTCTGTTGCTGCATTTCAGCCCTAAACCCCTCCTCATCCGTTGTTAAATTATTCTCCGCAGCGATAAGCTGGGTAAGATCGAAGGGGAACCCGTAGGTATCATACAACTCAAATGAATCTTTACCGGAGATCTCTCCCCGGGCAATCAGATCGTCCACCCTTTTCAATCCTTTATCCAGCGTTCGCAGAAATGCATCCTCCTCTTCTTTCACCACTTTGCTCACAAAATCCAATTGCTGCTGCAACTCCGGGAAAACCGTTTCAAACTGCTTTGCCAGTACGGGCACCAACTGGGTCAGCAGCGGCTGTTTATAATCCAGGTAAGAATAATAATACCGCACCGCCCGGCGCAGGATCCGGCGGATCACGTAACCGGCGCCGGTATTGGAAGGTAGCTGGCCGTCGGCAATGGTAAAACAGATGGCGCGGATATGATCGGCGATCACACGGAATGCAACTGCTTCCCGGGTATCGCTTCCGTCATATTTTCTGCCGCAGATCATTTCCGTAGCGGAAATGCTGCCGGTGAAAATATCCGTATCGTAATTCGAGGTCTTTCCCTGCAATACCCTCACCAGTCTTTCCAATCCCATACCCGTATCCACATGTTTGGCAGGCAGTGGCTCCAGTGTTCCGTCCTTTTTCCGGTTGAACTGTATGAACACATTGTTCCATATTTCGATCACCTGCGGGTGATCATTATTCACCAGGGTCTTTCCATCCACTTGTTTTCTTTCCTCATCGGGGCGGCAGTCCACATGTATCTCGGTGCAAGGGCCGCAGGGACCGGTATCGCCCATTTCCCAGAAATTATCCTTCTTGTTCCCCATCAATATCCGGTCGGCCGCGATCACTTTTTTCCATTCTTCAAAAGCTTCCTCATCCACGGGAAGTCCCTCTTTTGTATCCCCTTCAAATACGGTCACATAAAGACGGCTTTTATCGATCCTGTACACTTCGGTGAGCAATTCCCAGCTCCAGGCAATGGCTTCTTTTTTAAAATAGTCGCCAAAGCTCCAGTTACCGAGCATTTCAAACATCGTGTGGTGATAAGTGTCAACCCCTACTTCCTCCAGGTCATTGTGTTTACCGCTAACCCGTAAACATTTCTGCGTGTCGGCCACTCTCGGAAATGTCACTTTTTTATTACCCAGGAAATAGTCCTTGAACTGGTTCATCCCGGCATTGGTGAACATCAGGGTTGGATCATTTTTCACTACAATGGGAGCCGAAGGAAGTATTTCATGCCCCCGGGTACGGAAAAAGTCCATAAAGGCGCCGCGTATTTCTGCACTCGTCATCATATTTGCTGCTGTTCTTGGGTTGATTTTTGCTGTTTATGGGCCTATATTTGTCAGCCCTGCAAACGGCTGCAAAGGTAAGGTAATACCCAAAGTGGAAGAAAGAGCAGGTTGGACAACCGGTCTAAAAAACGATGCTGGCACTCCCCTTGGGTCATGGGTATGAAAAAAATCAAATATTACTATAATACCAATACGCTCCGGTACGAAAAACTGGAAACCCCCCTGCGGGTGAAATTGCTGCGGATATTTGGTTTTATTGCCGCCGCCCTGGTCACGGCCGGGCTGATCTCCTATGTCGCTTTCCAGTTCATCGGCTCACCCCGGGAAAGGATCCTCGCCCAGCAGAACCGGGCACTTCGGGATAATTACCGTGACCTGGAAGACACGCTCGAATCGCTGCAGCGCCAGCTGCACGACCTGGAAAAAAGAGATAACGACGTGTACCGCGCCATTTTCGAGGCCAACCCGATTCCCGACAGCGCCAGGGCAAAGGAACTCGAGGAAAAACAGGAGATAGCCAAAGTTGAAAGAATAAAGGAACACCTGCTGGGGTCGGCCGTGATGACAACGATCAACAACCTTCAGAGTCGCATTGCGGCACAGAAAAGATCTTATGATGAAGTGGAAGAACTCGTAAAGAACAAGGAAATGCTCCTGGCCCATACACCTGCCATCCAGCCGGTGAGTAATAAGGACCTGAACCGTATCGCTTCAGGATTTGGTTACCGGATCGACCCGGTATATAAAACCACCAAGTTTCATGCGGGTCTCGATTTTTCCGCCCCCCAGGGAACACCCATTTATGCAACTGCCGATGGTGCCGTTACCACATCCGGAAATACCGGTAACGGTTATGGCAACCACGTCATCATCAATCATGGATATGGTTATGAGACACTCTATGGTCATATGGTAAGGGTGAAAGCCAGATCCGGACAAAAAGTAAAAAGAGGAGAAGTGATTGGATGGGTGGGCAGCACCGGTAAATCCACCGGGCCTCACTGTCATTATGAAGTGCACAAATACGGTGACAAGATCGACCCCATTTATTTCTTCTATAATGACCTCAGCCCGGAGCAGTTTGACCTTATCCTTAAAAAAGCGGCTGCCAGTAACCAGAGCCTGGATTAACGCCGGTTGGCCCTGTTTCCTAATTTTCCACACCTGTTATTACCGGCATGCTGTTGGCAAAAGGCATCGTACCTTTACCAAAATGTCAAAATCTTTATCACAGATCACATTTGATTTTGCTGCCGTTGAGGATGCAAAAGATACGACAGAACCCATTGCTATCGTTACCACAACGGAGCAACCCGTGATGGAAGTAAACGAAACCGAAGTGACCTTACAGGAAGAAAAAAAGGTAACAGCCGATCCGCAACCCGCCCCGGGCAAACGCGGCCGTAAATCGCTGAAGGAGATCAGCCTGAATGCCGACCTGGTGCAGGTACCGGAAGATGAGATCCTTTTCAAAAAACAATACTACTCTATCGGCGAAGTGGCCACCATGTTCCGGGAGAACCAGTCCCTGATCCGTTACTGGGAAACCGAATTCGATATACTCCAGCCCCGAAAGAACCGGAAAGGTGATCGGTTTTTCCGCCCGGTTGATATCAAGAACCTGGTCCTGATCTATGACCTGCTCCGCCGCCGCAAATTCACCATCGAAGGTGCAAGGGAATACCTCAAAAAGAACAAGAAAGCGGAAGAGAAATTCGCGATGATCCGCTCGCTGGAAAAGATCAGGGGGTTTCTTTTGGAGCTAAAAGCCAACTTGTGATAGTCGGCAGTTGGTAGTTCTCAGTCAGCAGTCTGCAGATATCCTGATTTTGTAGAGCATTTTATACTTTGGGAAAACCGACTGCAGACTGCCAACTGCCGACTATCTCTTGTGCAACTTTAACACCCCCTCCTTCATCTTTCAACCGATCCCTTTTACATTTGCCGCATAGAATTACCATTATGAAGAAATTTTTGCCCATTTTTATCCTTACCCTGCTGAACATCGGTACCGCAAAGGCACAAAACCAATACCAGGTACTGGTGGAACGTCCCAATGAAAAATCACTGAAAGGGATCCTATCCCGGGAAGTGCTGGTCAGCGATACTTCCTTTAAATGGTTTGCAGCTAACCAGAAAGGTTATACCCCCAACACCACGGCCGTGGAGGCGCTGAAGGCCAATAAGGATTCGGTGGAGTTACTGGTCTTTATGGGCACCTGGTGCGAAGATTCCCATTTCATCATTCCCCGCTTTTTCTCGCTGATCGATGCGGCCGGGTTTCCCGGCGAACGGGTCACCCTGGTGGGTACCGACCGGAACAAAAAAACACTCAGCCATCTTTGCGAAGCGCTGAATGTGACGAATGTTCCCACCATAATCGTAATGAAAAAGGGAAAGGAAAAAGGAAGGGTGATCGAATACGGCAGTTCCGGAATGTTTGACAAGGAACTGGGTGCGATCCTTTTCAGTAACAACTAATCCCCGCGCTTCAGGCGTATATCGGTGCTGGTACCGGCAAGTTCTATTTTCAGTTCCTCGAGCAGTTGCAGGCTCTGCAGGTTCACTTCCTGTTTGACGGAGTTGAATTCAGCAATTGTGAACGGTGCCGTATAATACTCCGCTGAAATAATAATGGCATGGTTGGAAATGTCAGAGAGATGGGCACTGGCGCTCTCTACATCCGGGCGATCTGTGATCTTTTTTATACCGTCCACCAGTTTCTCCACCTCGGCCGGTCGGGTCTGTAAACCGATCTCCAGTTTCAGGTCACCCCTCCGCTGCGTGCGGTGGGTCAGGTTATCCAGGATGCTGTCGACCATCTGCTTATTGGGTACACTCACAAATGTTTTCTGGTCAGTCCTGATCCGGGTGCTTCTGAGCCCGATCCTTTCCACGGAACCGGTCACCTGCTGCACTTTCACAAGATCACCGGTAGTAAAGGGTTTGTCGAAAAAAATGATAAAGGAGGCGATCAGGTTTTCTAGACTTTCTCTAAGGGCCAGGGCGATAGCGGCGCCGACAATACTGAGACCGGTAAGTAGTCCCCCGATATTCAGCCCGAATGCATACCGCAGCACCAGCATGATGCCGATGATGACAAGGATGACCTTGAAAAAATCCTTGAAGAAAACGATAAGCTGGTTATCGGACTGGTCGGGTGTAAGATTCGCTTTTATTTCCAGTATCAGGGCGATGAAATCAATGATGCGGATCAGCAGGCTTGTAAAGGATACAATCAGTATGATATTGCCAAGGCAGTGAACGATCTCCTTGACCGTGAATTTATAGACATCTGCATTCAACGCAGCCGGGAAATTGAGTTTATACAGCGCCACCACGGATACCAGGATCGCCAGGAAAAAGCCAAGTGGTCTTACGACCAGCTTGACGAAAGATTGCCGGTCAATTTCCTTCCATATCTTTTGTACGATCTTGTATAATAAGCCGGCGATATAACGGGAAATAAAGCGTTTCAGCAACCAGACAAAGAGGATGACACCCGCCACCATGAGATAGTCCCTTACCGTATTATCCAGCCAGACCTGTTCGAGGAAATCATTCATACCGTATCGCTTTACCCCATAAAAATATTGAATTGGAAGCAGACGGGAGCTTACTGGAGGGAGTAGATATAAATGCAGCCTTCCGGGCCTTCACAACCGGGTTTCAGCGCATAGAGCCGGGCAGAACTGAAATTGAAACTACCGCTGTTCCGGATGGGCTCCGGGAGTTTCCAGTCATCCACCTGGAAACTGCTGATCTCATACCGGTTTAGGGTATCGCCTTTCGACCCGAAAATATATTTACCGCTCACTTTAAAATTTTCCCATTGCTGGATCAGGATACCATTCTTCAGGGCGCCGAAATAATCGAACACAAATACTCCTTTTACGGGATCATAGAGGTAAACATATTTATTCTCATCAGCTATCTTCACCGGGGTGATGGCCTGTCCCAGCAGCAGGCGGAAATCAGGTGTTTCCTGGAGCAGCTTACCATCTTCATCGATCTTTTTCAGCCTGGCCTCTGGTTCATCATAGACCCAGATCTTGTTATCATAGGACTGGCCGATGGTCCTTGCCTGCAGGATCCCCGCTTTCCGGAGATCCACGGTATTCACCACGTTCAGGAAACGGTCCAGCATCACCACTGTCGCGAAATCGCGATAATATAAAAGCACTTTCAGGGGATTGGATACATCAATCAGCGTGGCCTGTCCGAATTTCCTGACATCGTTGTATATAGCTACCGAATCGCCGCTGGAGTTGAATTTCTTGACCTGGTTGCGGCTGTTCAGCACATACAGGTTGTCGAGATTGTCAATGGTAAAACTCACAAAATCGCCCCGCAGTACCCTTACCAGGCGAAAACTGGTATCCTGTTGCGAATTACCGGCAAGCGAAGCCAGCAGAAAAAAAGGCAGTATGACCACAAATTTTTTCATTCACTTCCGTATGAATTTATCCTCCTGGCCCCCGTAAGAGCGCAGCTCCAGGTTCTCCCCGTCAAACACCGCGTAACTGAAATAACGGATCCAGTCGCCGAGGTTGATATAACGGCTGTCCTCTGAGAGACGATAATCAATGGCAAGGTGTCGATGTCCGAAGACGAAAAAATCGAACTTTTTTTGCCGCAGCTGCTCTTTGCAGTAAATGATCAGCCATTCCCTGTCCTCCCCGAGAAAAGTTTCTTCGGATGCGCCGGTCTGGGCCCGGCTGCGGCGGCTTAAATAATGTGCAAGTCCCATACCTGCCACAGGCGGGAGGATGCCGAAAAGCCATTTGCTGAACGGGTTGCGGAACAGTTTTTTCAGGCGTTTGTAACCATGATCACCCGGACCGAGCCCGTCTCCGTGACCGATAAGGAATTTCTTCCCGTTGCGTTCAAATTCTTTAGGCTCATAATATACCGGGATATAGAGTTCCTTCTGAAAATAATCCCGCATCCACATATCATGGTTGCCGGCGAAAAAATGAAGAACGATCCCCTTGTCGCTCAGTTCCGCCAGTTTGCCGAGGAGGCGGACAAATCCTTTGGGAACCACTTTCCGGTATTCATACCAGAAGTCAAACATATCGCCCACCAGGAAGATCTCGGACGCATCCTGTTTGATCTCATCCAGGAATTGAACAATGTTCTTTTCTCTTTTAAGACTGGTGGCATGATCGGGCGCACCGAGATGGAAGTCGGAAAGAAAATATATTTTTTTTGCCACTATACCGGGTCATTTAGAATGTACCGTATAACTGCCCTCAACCTGGGCACTGCTTTTTTTATCCCAGACTCTAAAGACCACATCGAGTGAAACCGGTTGTTTATTCTCGAATTTGGTAAAATATACAGAGAGGGCCAGGGTCTTTGAATCCTCCGCCGTGATACCTGTTTCATCATAGGAAGAGAACATATCGGGTTTATCCAGCAGGAGTTCGCCCGTCTCCGAATACACTTTCATCGACGCACCCAGCCATACCCTGTCATCTGTCACTTTCCACCCGTCTCCGGTGCGCAGGATCAGTTTCACTCCCTTTTTAATATCTGCGAAATTCCCCTCGCCCACCATTTCACCTGAATCATCATTGACCACCAGGTAGGCTTTTTTTATGCTGACCTCTTTTGCCTCCAGTTTGATGCCGTTGTAAAGCAGGGTCCCGTTCTTTTCAACCGGCTTGCCTTCCCCTTCTTTTTCAGCAGTCGTATCGCCTACGCTGCATTTGAATTCACAGGAGGTCAGGATGAAGGCGATGAGAAGCAGGGGGCTGAATAAGGTTTTGATTCGCATGGAGTATTATTTCTTTTGGTTCATGTATTCCATCATATCGCCCGAAGGGATCAGCGGTTTCCCGCTCACGTCGCAGCAGAACCAGTAGATCCAGGCAGGGATCGTTTGTCCGTCGACGTATGCTTCGGTCAGTTCCCGGCGGTAAAGCTGCACCTCATCGGCCTCCGCCGCCACGCCCTCATAATCGTCGAGCTGGCCGATGGCCCAGGAAAACTCATGTGGTTCCCTGATCCGGTATAGTTCGCCGACGATATAATGGTCGTCGGTAGCAGGCAACCCTGCCGGGAAAGTGCCCATATCATATAATTTTCCTTTCACTTTTGCATTCCCGATAAAAGTGAAAAAGCGGCTGATGTACTCATACATCGGGTGGTGAAACCCGCTGCGGAGCGAGCCGTACACGAATAACTGGTAAACGCCGTGATTGGTCATGCTGTAAAGATAAGTCAAGGGGGGAAGAGTGAAAAGAGAACCGGGAGAAAGGTAAAAGGCCCTTAATCCTCTACCAGGAACAGGAAAACTTCTTTGGGTCCGTGTACCCCCACCACCAGTGTTTTCTCGATATCGGCGGTGCGGCTGGGACCGGTGGCAAAGCTGATGAGCGATGGAAGATTATTGCCGTACTTCTCAGTTGCTGCCCGGAGGGCATCCTTTATATCATACACCAACTGGCTGGTAAAGGCTATACAGATATGCACCGGCGCATACACGCTGACGGAACGGCCGCTTTGCCGGGCGGAGCTCAGTACAATACTGCCGGTACGGGCCACCAGGTATTCACAACCCGTTATGGAAACATCGCATCCGGCGAGGTCCTCTTTCACCAGCCTGTCGGCCAGTTGTCCCGCCACCGGGGTCAGCAGTTTGTCTTCCACGCAATATACTTTCTGCCAGTCCTGTTTTTTGATAAGACTGGTGAGCTGGAAAGCCAGTTCCTGTTGGTTGATACAGAAAATGAATTTGCCCTGCAAACGGGTGAACTGCTCGGCGAATTCTATCTCGGGTTCCTGCTGCAGGGGAGGGAAAACGGATTGGTTCCCTTCGCTCTGGGGAAAAGGTAAAGGCGTTGAGTGACTCAACGCCTTACGTATTTTCTTTAAAATATTCTCTTTGGAGGGAGAAACATTCATGAATTTCGGGTTTGTTTATACCGAAGGTGCCAAATCAAAACCGCTCACAGGACCTTCGGGTTTTTCCTCGCTTTCCTTTTTGATAACGGCCGGGGTGCCATCAGCAGCCGGGGCCTCTTCGGTTTCATCCACCGCCAAAGCCTTTTTTTCCTCGAAGGGGCGTTTGCCGATCAGGGCTTCCACATCGCTCTGGAACAAAACTTCTTTTTCCAGGAGCGCATTCGCCAGCTTCTCCACATCCGCTTTCTTTTCGGTCAGGAGTTGCTTTGTTTTTTCGTAGGCCACGTCAACCAGTTTCCTCACTTCTTCATCAATCATCTTTGCGGTCTCATCGGAATAGGGTTTGGTGAACGTGGTTTCCTGCTGGGGATCGTAAAAACTGATATTGCCCACTTTATCATTCATGCCATATACGGTTACCATGGCATAGGCGATCCGGGTGATCTGTTGCAGGTCATTCTGCGCACCGGTGGAGATCTTTTTGAAAAAGATATCCTCGCTGGCCCTTCCGCCCAGTGTCATACAGATCTGGTCGTTGAGCTGATCCGTATTGTAGAGATACTGCTCTTTCGGAGTGTACTGCGCATAACCCAACGCTGCCGTTCCCCTGGGTACAATGGTCACTTTCAACAGGGGATAGGCATGTTCCAGGAACCAGCCGCAAATCGCGTGGCCGGCTTCGTGGTAGGCAATGATCTTTTTCTCTTCCGGGGAGATGATCTTGTTCTTTTTTTCCAGTCCGCCGATCACACGGTCAACCGCATCCTGGAAATCATTCATATCAACGGCTTCTTTATTTTTCCTGGCGGCGATCAGCGCGGCCTCGTTACAAACGTTCGCGATATCTGCCCCCGCAAAACCGGGCGTTTGTTCCGCCAGTTTATGAATATCGAGTTTCCTGGATATCTTGATCGGCTTGAGATGCACTTTGAAGATCGCTTCCCTTCCCACCAGGTCGGGTTTGTCGATGGTGATCTGCCTGTCGAAACGTCCGGGACGAAGCAGGGCGGTATCGAGTACATCGGGCCGGTTGGTGGCCGCCAGTACGATGATTCCCGAATCGGTTCCAAACCCGTCCATTTCCACCAGCAACTGGTTGAGGGTGCTTTCCCGTTCATCATTACTCATCATTGCATTTTTTCCACGGGCGCGCCCGATCGCGTCGATCTCATCAATGAATATGATACAGGGCGCTTTTTCCCTTGCCTGCTTGAAAAGATCCCTTACACGACTTGCTCCAACACCCACGAACATCTCCACAAAGTCGGAACCGCTCAGGCTGAAGAAGGGCACCTGCGCTTCTCCCGCCACGGCTTTTGCCAGAAGGGTCTTGCCGGTTCCCGGGGGGCCGATCAGTAATGCCCCTTTGGGTATCTTACCACCGAGGTTGGTATATTTTTTCGGACTTTTTAAGAAGTCAACGATCTCCATCACTTCCACTTTTGCCTCATCGAGCCCGGCTACATCCGCGAATGTGATATTGACCTTTGTTCCCTTGTCAAATAAGGTGGCTTTTGATTTCCCGATATTGAAAATACCACCGGGACCACCACCACCACCGGCACCGCCGCTCATCTTGCGCATCAGCAGGATCCATAATCCCACGAAGATCAGCACCGGCAGCAGGAACTGCAGGATGCCGCCGAAAATATCCCGCTCATTGTCCACATCAAAGGGCACTTTTGCAACGGTAGGATTTTCTTTATAAAAATCGTCGATTCCTTTTTTAAAGGTATCGCCGCTGGTGATCGTGAAGATCATATGCGGACCTTCCTCCGCGATCTTGCCGCTGACCCCTTTTTTAAGTTTGTCGGCATATTTGGTCATCCCCGCCTTGGTCAGGAACACTTTTACTTTTTTCCGGTTGTCAATGATCAGGTACCTGGCCACATCACCGGAAGCGACCATGGTTTTAAAATCAAGTTCATTGATCTTGGACATGTTCCTGGAAAAAGGACTGAAAAGCTGGAAACCAATCAGCACAGCGAAAATGATGGCGTAGATCCAGTAAATGCTGAAGCGGGGCCCTCTTTTGGGAGGTTGATTAGGGTCATCCCCTCCCTGGCCGGGAGGTCGGTTACTAAAGCGGGGAGGCCTGTTGGGGTCTTGTGACATAAATAATAGTCCTGTTCTGCTTATTAATGATTATCGTTCCAAAAAGGTTGATCCTGGGCCAACATTTAACAAAGCTTAGTCATTGTGTTCACTTGCCGCGGCATCACTCCACATCTCCTCGAGCCGGTAAAACTTCCGGTTTTCCGGAAGCATCACGTGAACCACCACATTTACATAGTCGAGCAGCACCCACTGAAGGTTGGAATAACCCTCGTGGTGATAAGGGTTTTCACCACATTTCGTCCTCACTTTCTCTTCCACATTCTCGGCAATGGCCCTGATCTGTGGCTGGTTTCCGGCTTCACAAATGATAAAAAAATCGGAAACCGCTTCATTTATTTTTCGCAGGTCAAGGGAAACAATATGCTCCCCTTTTTTCTCCTGGATTGCTGCAATGATGGTTTTGATGATTTTTGAATTCCTCGTTAACCGGACTGCACTTTTCTTTTTTCGGTTGGTCAGTACTGCCAAATGTTCCAATAATTGAGAGTGTTTGGTTTTTGGTTTAAGTTTACCCTGTCAAAAATAGCGATTAATTGTCACAAGCCCTTCAAGGGGGTCCCGACGGACCTCCCATAAATACCATCGGTTCGCCATTCATTGAACTGCAATCGGTTGACAGTACCAATAACTATGCCCGCCGGCAGATTTATGAATCTTTGGCACAGCATGGTTTGGCTATTTTCGCGCATGAACAGGTAGCCGGGAAAGGCCAGCGCGGTCGTGAATGGACCTCGGAAAAGGGTAAGAATATCGCACTGAGCCTTTTAATAAAGCCGCATCCGCTTACCGTTGACCAGCAGTTTCAGCTAAGCGCCTGTGCGGCCGTTGCTGCTCACGCTTTTTTTATGAAATATGGCATCGAAAAGGTAACCATCAAATGGCCAAATGACCTTTACTGGCAGGACAGAAAGGCAGGTGGTATCCTCATAGAAAACCTGTTGAGTAGTCAGGAACAGAGTGGCAGCAGCTGGAACTGGGCCATTGCCGGTATCGGGGTCAATATCAACCAGACCCAATTCCCCTCCGATCTTCCCAATCCGGTATCCCTGAAACAGATCACCGGTAAGGACCATGACCCGATTCAACTGGCTAAAGCTATTGTAAACAGAATCAATCTTTATTATCAAGAGCTATTGACCACCGGCCCGGAGAATATTTTCAGTCAATACAACCGTTATTTATACAAACAGGGACAAAGAGTAAAACTCAAAAAAGATAACAGGGTTTTTGAAGCACTGATCAAATACGTGAATGCAAAAGGTCAACTGGAAACAACACATGCCATTCCTGAAACTTTTGACTTTGGATCGATAGAATGGGTGGTTTGAGTCGGGAGTTTGGAGTCGAGAGTCAAGAGTCGGGAGTCCTTCCTCATCATTCAAAATTTATCATTCAAAATTCAACATAATCTCTCCCCTACTTTGCCGTCCATAACCTGAACTTCCTTGAAATGGTAAAGCCCCAGCGGAACTGACCCTTGCCCCAGGATGTAATGGTCCTTGGAATAAACCGGTTTTCCAGTAACTCAGTGGCATTGGTAAAATTCAAACGGAAGATATGACCCGAAGTGAGGATCTCGAATCCAACTCCTAATGGGTCATGAAATTTGATATTATCATTTGTTTTAAAGGCATTCTTGCTGGTCTCATTCCGGAAAGGATGGAAATAATCCAGTAAAAGATTAACCCGGCCACCTAAGGGCAGTTTCACTGCACCACCAAGGGCAAAGAAATTCTTCTGATCATAACTGATGGCATAACCGCGGGTTACAAATGTGGGATTTAATTGGAAGCTGATCTTCCCCATTTTTTTGGCAAGGATTAACTGGAGCACATTGCTCATTCTTTCGCCGAGGCCATCATAACTATTATCCTGATTAGGGAAGGCACTTTGTGTACTGGCAGCAATCACCATATTTCCATAAAGTGCAATGGACAAAGGATGAGAGGGATCATTTTCACGTTGCTGCATGATCCGGTACTTGATCCCGGTTTCATATAATTGCTGTTGCGGACCGGCTCCCTTGGCACGGGCAATATTCAGGTCAAGATTGTTTCCTAATCCCAGGGTAAACGCAATACGGATATCAGCTGCATTATCCAACCCG
>JBGATE010000071.1:0-13516 GCA_044229375.1 Chitinophagaceae bacterium | reverse complement strand
TTTGTCCCCCGGCGCCACCGCTCCGGGATGTTTCCATTTTTACATCCGCAGGTTTTATTTCGATATTGATCGTGTCATCCACCAGGGGGTAAACATACACCGACACAAAAGATGTGTGCCTCCGGGCATTACTGTCGAAGGGTGAGATACGGACCAGCCGGTGTACCCCGCTCTCCGCTTTTAAAAAACCATAGGCAAAGGGTCCGTCAAATTGTAAGGTGGCTGTTTTTATACCGGCGCCATCGCCCCATTGCCAGTCCAGTTCGGTCACTTTCCAGTCCTGTTTTTCGCCATACATGCGGTACATACGGGCCAGCATTTCGGCCCAGTCCTGGCTTTCGGTGCCCCCTGCGCCTGAATTGATCTGTAAAACGGCGGGTAATTCATCTTCGGGTTCGTTGAGCGTAGCCTTGAACTCGGCATCATCCAGTGCGGTAATGGCCTTATCAAAAGCCTCCTTCGTTTCCTCCTCCGTGGCATCCCCTGCCTTCCAGAACTCAAAGAGTACGGCAAAATCCTCCACGGAGGTATTGGTGGACTCATAGAGGTTCACCCAATACTCATTCACCTTGATCTCCTTCATGATGGAAGTGGCCCTGGCGTTATCGTCCCAGAAACCGGGACTCAGAGAAAGTTGTTTGTCGTTTTCTATTTTAGCGTTGCGGTTCTCAACGTCAAAGAAACCTCCTTATCCCGGCAATGCGGGACCGCATATCCTGTAATTTCTCGATTGTCATAGGTTGCAAAGTTAGGGAAGTTTACGGTTTAGCGTTCAGGGTTTATTGAGGCGCAGGTTTTCGACCGAAAGGCCATTACCGAAATTTTCCGAACTTTAGTCGTCTCCCTTTGTTCACTAAAAAATTATATGAACATGAAAAAAAATACCCGGTTGCTGATGGCAGGCCTTGCCGCTTCCCTTTTCTTCCTTTCCTGCAAAAGCGGTGATAAAAAGGAAGAGCCGGTTGCCAAAGAACCCAAACTGAAAGAAGAAGTGGTCAGCTACAACATCGACACGGTCACCCTGACCAGTTATGTTTATTATGATGAAAATATCACAGGCCCCAGACCCGCCGTACTGGTGATACACGAATGGTGGGGGCTGAATGACTATGCCAAAATGCGGGCAAAAAAACTGGCGGAGCTGGGCTATATCGCCATGGCGGTCGACATGTATGGCGATGGAAAGATGGGAACCGACCCTGCCGCGGCGGAAAAACTGGCCATGCCTTTTTATATGAACCCGCAACTGGCCAAAACCCGTGTTGACTACGCCCTGGAGAATTTCAGAAAGAACCCGAATATGGACGCTACCAAAACAGCGATCATTGGCTATTGCTTTGGTGGCGCGGTGGCCATCGGCGTGGCAAGATTAGGAGGCGATTTTAAAGCGGCCGTGAGTTTTCACGGCAACCTGAATGTGGTTCCGGCAAACAAGGACCTGCTAAAAGCGGAGATCCTGGTCTGCCATGGCGGGGCGGATCCTTTTGTTCCGCAGTCTGAATTGGACCAGTTTAAAAAACAAATGGATTCCATCGGGGCCAAATACAGCTTTAAGGTGTATGAAGGAGCCACGCATGCCTTTACCAACCCGGAAGCAACCGCGATGGGTGAAAAGTTCAAAATGCCGATCAAATACGATGCGGCGGCCGATACGGCCTCCTGGAACGATATGAAATCCTTCTTCAAGCAGGTATTGCAGTAAAATGGATAACTAATTGTAAGTCCGGCAGTAACCCTGCCGGATTTTTTAATTTTAAGTGCCCGCTGCAATTCTGTTGATTACAAATGTCTTGCATAAAATACGGTCGTGACAAATCGGAAAAATACTTAGTAAAGTTATGATTTCTGAGATCTAGTTTCTATTTTGTCCACCCTTTGGATCTATAAATCAAAACCTTTGAAAAAGACTATTGTAACCCTTATCCTGGGCGCTGTATGCCTTGTATCCTGCCAAAAAAAAGATGTGATGGAGCTGTCTCCGCCTATACCGGAGAAAATGCCCCTGCCCTGCATTAACCAGACAGAGAACCCGGCCGGCCGCACTTACGCTAACGATTCCCTGGTAGGCTACCGTTGTACCGAAAAGCATTGCGGGATCATGCCCCTGAGTGCGAATAGTTACTGGATCTACGAGGATTCCATATTCGATTACGGCACTTTCGTAAAGGTGCAACGGGATACGCTCCGGTACACAAGGAATATTCGTTCACTGAGCGACGGCCTTATCTGGTGGGAAAGTGATGTCAATGTAGGTTTGCCGCAGCGTTTGTACAGCAACGACTCTGCCATCTTCTTGATGCGGCAACGGCAATACAGTCCCAACCTGGTGGATGCCAAAAAAGATTACAGCCTTTTCCCTGGTGATTCTATCCGGTACCTGACCAGCTTTGAAGATATCGCCGCCAACGGACGTTCCCTGAAATTATATGAGGATACCCCCACCCCTGCCGGAACATTTGAAGACTGTTTTTATTTTGAAAAACATGCCCGGAATTTTCGTAAGGACCAGGTATTCTTCAAACCAGGTGTAGGCGTGCTGAAATATATCAGGGAAGAAGCTCCGATGGGAACCCGGGTACTCCAACTGCAAAATATCATGACATTGGTCGCATTCCATTTAGACTAAACTGCTTTTATCGCGGCACCCTTTTAAAAGAAACCGACTGGCTGAATTGATTACATAAGAAAGCGCCCCCGATAAAAGGGGCGCTTTTCGTTTTCACAGTTTACATATCGTTTACGGAAGTGTGATCAGTCGCTGGTTATTGCCGTTGTTCCATGTCAGCAATGCCTTGTTATCGCAATGGCCGTTATCGGGGGCACCAAAATCGAGGAACAGCACCCTTGCATTGATCTTTATCTTCAGCACGCCGTTACTTACCCAGGGGCATGCCACTTTTTTGATCAGCGGAGTTTCGGTGTTCAGGTTTACGGTAAGGCCGTTGTTGAATTGTGTTTTGGAACGGCCTTCGATCCTGTACACATCATCTCTAATGACCCGGGTAGCGCCACCTTCAACCTGTGCCACATACTTCAGCCCGTCGTACTGCCAGCCCCTTCCGTTGGGGAAGGTTACTTTACCCCCCACCACCTGCACGGTAAATTTGATATTGCTGTTCGCACTCAGGTTGCTGACCACCTTGGTGCCTTCGATATGGGCCCTGTTGAGGTAAAAATCACGGAAGTTGATGGTCATGACAGAACCGCTTCTGCGAATGGGCCCGGTGAGGTGAATGACGATGGCACCTTTGCGGAATTTGCCATCGGCACAGATACAACCGTTGCCAAAGTCAATGGTGATGGTCTTGGGATACGTACTGTCATTCGGGGTAACCGTAATGGTAGCGCAGGGGCCAAGACGTAAACGGAGTTCCTCAAATAAGGGCATATACCCGCGGCCGCCTTCGCTGGCAATGCCTTCTTCTTCGGCAGCGATCATACCAACATCTTCCGCGTCGTCAAAGCTGGCTTCCGCCTGGGCACTTTCATCGGTGTAAGCAACCGCCTCTTCATCCGTAATGTCAGGAGTTACGCTGCTGTTTTCCTTCTGGCAGGAAAAGAGGAACGCAGTGAACAGTACTGCAAAAAAAGCTACTGTTAGTTTGTTCAGGGTGATAGTTTTCATGGCTATACTTTTTTTTAGGGTTAAAAATCTTAACACAAGTTTGGAAGCGGTTGGAGCAAGAAAGTTTAAAGACGGGTAAAATAAATTACTTTTCAGCCGGTGCAAACGATACTTAATTATATTAAAGCCTTTATACAGCAGTCGGATAAAAGGGTATTTACGGTTGTTACATTATTCACCGGGTTACTGGTATTTATTAATTACCGGTACGACCTGGACAGCGTGATAAGAAATAATTCCTTCCCGGTTAAACTTCTTGCCTGGTACGGAGTCAGTGCCGTGGCCTTTATCATTCCCTACCTGGTTTCTATGGCCACCGGTGTTCTTAAAAAACCAGAGGCTCCGAAATATTTACTGTTGTTGCTGCTCGCCCCATTCATTTTCGCACTAAAACTTTCACTCGATCTCCGGCTTCGAATCACGGATGATCCGGGCATGAACCACTACTGGAATCAAATCTTCTACTGGCCCCTGCTGGTGCTGATCATCGGAATTATCCTTTTCCTTGTATGGAAATGGGTGGATGCTGATCAGCCTTTTTACGGATTGAAAACAAAAGGGATCCACTGGAAACCCTATTGGATGATGTTGTTGATAATGCTACCGCTGGTAGCCCTTGCTTCCACGCAACCGGATTTCCAGGCTGCCTATCCGAAACTGCGGTCGATCGAAGGGATCTTTGGTGATGAGCGGATAAGCTTCTGGCATAAAATACTGTTTGAGCTTTCGTACGGAAGTGATTTCATCACGATCGAACTCTTCTTCCGGGGATTCCTGGTGCTGGCTTTTATAAAATGGGCGGGTAAGGAAGCCATACTGCCCATGGCCTGTTTTTACTGCACGATCCATTTCGGCAAACCAATGGCCGAATGCATCAGCTCCTATTTCGGGGGGATCATTTTAGGGATCGTTGTTTATAATACCCGTTCCATTTTAGGCGGCCTGCTCGTTCATTTGGGTATTGCCTGGCTGATGGAGCTGGGAGGATTCAACCCTCTGTCCCCCTAAAGAGTGACTTAGGCCGAAAAGTCGTCACATCAATTGAATACTATTAAAGCATAAAGCCTCCAGTAGAGGCTTTATGCTTTTGTAAAATTTACTCCTTGAAAGAATATTAGATCTAAGTCTCCCCTTCAGGGAGACAGGGGGTTTAAAAAGCTACAAGCCTGTAAGCCGGATTCTGTCTCACCCGCCGAAGCTTTCGCGAAGGCGGGTTTTGGGCTATCATTTATCTGTCCCGGTTTTAAGCCGGGATCAATCTGCCTACCCTGTACCCCGTCATGGCTTTCACCGTGACTCGGGCGAGCAGCCCTCGAAGAGTACTATACGTGGCATTTCAGCATGCAAGGTTTACCCGCTGATGATGTCACCATCAAAAGCCGTAGGCTCTTACCCTACGTTTTCACCCTTCCACTCCTTGCTCCCCCGCTCCACTGGGTGGAGCGGGGGTTGGGGGGTGAGGTTATTTTCTGTGGCACTTTCTCTTGTCCCGGCTGTGACCCCGGAACAGCCCCGCTTATCAAGGGGTGCATTGCTCTGTGCTGTCCGGACTTTCCTCCTTCCCTGGAAGCGGGAAAGCGATAGCCCGGCTTGTAGCGATGCAAAGGTAAAAATGAATGATCAGTACTGGAAGAATATTTCCGTGGCGCCATAACCAAAACCCGGATGGTACTGGTTCACAAAGGATTTCACTTCCTTCTTTAACCGGAGGAGATCGTGTATCTCGTTCCGCAATACACCCTCTCCTACCCCATGCACCACGATCAGTGAAGGCTGGTGATGTACAACAGCCAGGTGATAATACTTTTCAAAGGTCCTGAGTTGCAGGCTGAGGATCTCATAATTGCTCATATGCTTCCAGTCATCCGCCAGTTTTTCAATATGCAGATCGATTACCGTCCGGGCAGGTTCCAGGTGTTGCCTGGCCTTTGATGCATCGTAGACCTTGTATCCTTTTGCCGCCAGTCCTCCGGGTTCTATTATATCATCGATCGGTTTATCCGGGTATTGTTCAAACAGGAGCTGGGAAAATGTGGCCTGGTTCTTTTGCCGCAGCTCTTCGATCTTCGCGAAAAGCTGTTTGGGTTTCAGTTTTACCGTTACTTCGTGGTGTCCCGCTTTCTTTTTATCGGGCTCCGCAAGGGAAAATTCAAATTCAAAAGCAGGGCTGTCATTCAGGTCTTCAAAAGGGATATCATGCAGGTAGAAATCCTCAAAGGGATGAACCAGGTTCTTCAGTTCAAAATCCGGTTTGCCGAAATAGTGCAGCTTATAAATGAAGCGGTAAGCCTTTGACGTATGATTGACCAGGTGCAGTTTCAGTTCCTCCACCACCAGGTCGCCAAACTCATCCATATCCATCACCGGGAGAAAGGTGAGCCAGGCACCGTCCTCCACCTGTTCTATCTCCGCCCTTTTTTCTTTCCGGACATCGTCGACATATTGTTTTTCTTTTTTAGCCGAGCTTGTCTTTTTTTCCGTGAACCGTTTGAAATAAGGAAAATCCACCTGGTCCATATAGACCGGGAAGATCACCCCCTTTACATTCACCATCATCATTGTATCGTTGATGATATCCGCCACCACCCCTTCCTCACCGGAATGCAGAATCAAAACCGTATCGCCTATCTGGTATTTCATGTGTACCCGGGATCACCCGGATCAACCGGGGATAAGAATATAAAGTGCAAAATTACAGGGCGCCCCCGTCAATAAAAAGAAAGAGTTGCACAACCTGGATCGTGCAACTCCCGTTTTTATTATTTACCCGCATTATTGCCGTTTCTTATGCAGTTTGCTGTGTGTAAAACTGTACAGGAAATAGATCACGAGCCCAACGGCCAGCCAGATCAGGAAGCGCATCCAGACCTTGTGTGTTTCCTGCGCCATCAGGTATAAACAACTTATGAGTCCCAGTATCGGAAGCAGTGATAATTTTCGCAATAAAGCCAAAATGGCCATGATCACCGCGATCAGCCAGAACACTGCCATGGGCCAGGTGTCCTTTGTCCAGATATCTTCCGTGAAATGCGTTGGCGCATATCGCAGGATGAGCACGATCGCGGCCACCACCATGGCAGGAAAAATGAACTGTGCGCTGATAAAGGGAACTTTGAATTTACTTTCAGGCTTGTCCTTCCGCTGCTGGAGCACCAGCACCCCGCCGCAGACCAGCACAAAGGCAAAGAGGGTGCCGATACTCGTGAGGGAAAGTACTTCGCCGAGGTTGAGGAAGAGGGCCGGAACGGCCACCACAAAGCCGGTGAGGATGGTGGAAAAAGAAGGTGTCCCGTAACGGGGATGTATCCTCGAAAATATTTTCGGTAACAGCCCGTCACGGCTCATGCTCATCCATATCCGCGGCTGGCCCAGCTGGAATACCAGCAGCACGCTTGCCGTGGCGATGATGGCGCTCACCGCCACGATACCGGATATGAATTTCAAACCCCGTTCATCAAAGACCATGGCCAGCGGGTCTCCCACATTCAGTTTGGTATAAGGCACCATACCGGTCAGCACCAGGGCCAGCAATACATACGCGATCGTACAAATAATCAGTGAATTGATCATGCCTTTTGGCAGGTCACGCTGCGGATCCTTGCATTCTTCCGCCGTGGTGGAAATGGCATCAAAACCGATATAGGCAAAAAAGACGGCCGACACACCTTTCATGATACCACCAAACCCTTCGGGGGTAAAGGGCGACCAGTTGTCCGGGTTGATATAAAAGGCACCCAATACGATCACAAAGAAGATAACGGCAAGTTTCAATATCACCATCAGGTTGCTGGCCGAACGGGATTCCTTTATACCCCGGAAAACGATGTACGTGATGAGTGCTACGATGAGCAGTGCCGGAATATCCATGACAATGCGTAATCCAAATAACTGCGGTGCATCCGACCATGCGGAGATGGCAGCCTCGGAAGCGCCTCTTTTGGCCGTCATATAATCCATCGTCATCCAGTCGGGGAAATGCATCCCTGCCTTTGACATCAGGTTAGTGAAATAATCGCTCCAGGAGATGGCCACGGCGATATTACCGATGGCATATTCCATCAGCAGGTCCCACCCAATGATCCAGGCAAAGATCTCCCCGAAAGCCACATAGGAATAGGTATAGGCGCTTCCTGAAACGGGTACAGTGGAGGCAAACTCCGCATAACAAAGCGCGGCAAAACCGCAGGCTATGGCAGTAAAGATATAGAGGAAAACGACGCCGGGTCCGCCACTGGAGGCCGCGGAACCGATACCACTGAAGATTCCCGCCCCGATGATGGCAGCCACACCAAAGAAGGTGAGGTCACGGACCCCAAGGACTTTTTTAAGCCCTGCCGTGTGCCCGTCCAGCAAGCCCGCTTCGGCTTCTTTCAGAATAGTCGGTATGTCTTTTTTCCGGAACAGTTGATTGGCCATAACAGTTGGTTTTGCTGTTCAAAATAGGAAAAAAACGGGTTTTAGATCAATTTTAAAATTGAAACATCCGTAAGAAAGAAAAGAAAAGAAAAGGAAAATGCCCGGTTGTCAATCAATACTCTCTTTTTACCAGGAAATGCGCCAGTTCCCGGAGGGGTTCTTTTCGTTTGGAGAGAACCGCAATGTCTTCGAGGTGTTCAAAGGCCTCATCGAGGTATTTATTCTTCAATTGCAGGGCCCATTCATCCACTTTGCAGTCATGATAGATTTGCAACACTTTTTCCACTTTATCCGCCGCGCCGCTTTTTAATAGCTTTTCTAACTCACTTTTCTGACTTCCGGAAACGGTTTCTATGGCATGGAGCAGCAGGAATGTTTTTTTGTTGGCCAGGATATCACCGCCTACCTGCTTACCGAATTTTTCGGGGTTACCGAATGCATCCAGGTAGTCGTCCTGCACCTGGAAAGCGATCCCAAGCTTCTTGCCGAATTCGTAAAGCAGGTGCTGGTTTCTTTCCCCCGCCCCGCCGAGAATGGAACCCGTTTGAAGGCTGGCTGCCAGGGCCACAGAAGTTTTCAGTTCGATCATTTTCAGGTACGCCTCCAGCGAAACGCTCTCCATGTTCTCGAAGTCCATATCCATTTGCTGTCCTTCACATACCTCGCGGGCGGTCTTATTGAAAAGCGAAAGTATCGGCCGCAGGAAAGGGATCCCGATCTTATTGAGCTCTTCATAGGCCATCACCAGCATCACATCACCCGCAAGTATCGCGGTATTCCCGCCATATTTATGATGAACCGTTTCTTTGCCCCGGCGCAGGGGTGCCTTGTCCATGATATCATCGTGGATCAGGGTAAAATTGTGAAAGAGTTCGATGGCCGTTCCCACATGCCAGGCATCCTCACTGATTTCCTCAAAGAGTTCATTACCCATGAGACAGAGTACAGGGCGGATCCTTTTCCCCCCGAGTTTCAGGAAATATTCATTCGGCTCATACAAGGTGGCCGGTTCGGCGGGAAAATGCCGTTTATCGAAGTAGAGGGTGAATTTTTGGGAGAGGAGTTCGAATGATTGCATGGTTAAGAGTTTCACGAAGAGCCTGCCTGGCTCGCAGAGAATTAATAATCCTGAATTCTATTTGTTTTGAACGTTAAATATAAGCACCTGCTGCGTATACAGAGCGCCCCGGGTGTTTTTTTTTGGGTTGCTGAAGAAACCGAAAAAAACTTGATTTTACACGCTTCCTGCTTTTGTTCTTTTTTCACACTGCGAGACTTATATCTCCTTGCGTGGAATTCCCCCGCGGTAAACGCTGCAATGCTGCAGGAAACATTTAGTGCGGAGATTCAAAAAATATTCCGGGTAATCGAAAAACCTCTGTAAGCTTACTTTTTCTTCCTGCTTTTACCAACCCCGGCCTTCTCTTTTACTACTTCCCCGGCCACCACCCACTCATAATCCAATTGCCGTTTGGTGAGATTCGCGGCCACCACTTTTATCCAAACCTTATCGCCCATCCTGAATTTTCGGCCGCTCCTCCTTCCCACCAGGCAGTAATCCGCTTCTTCATGCCGGAACTCATCGTATTCGAGCAGGCTGTTGATGCTTACCAGGCCTTCGCATTTATGCTGCACGGTTTCCACCCAGAAGCCAAAGGACGCCACCCCGCTGATGATCCCTTCAAACTCTTCGCCGAGATAATTCTTCATGTACAGCACCTGCATATATTTATTCCCGGCCCTTTCGGCATTCATGGCCGCCCGCTCCCGCTCGCTGCAATGCACGCATTTGTCTTCCAGTTTTTTATCAGGCTGCGCTTTGTTATTCAGCACATCAAAGAGTATGCGGTGCACCATTACATCCGGGTAACGGCGGATGGGTGAGGTGAAATGGCAATAGTTTTCAAACCCCAGCCCGTAGTGGCCGATATTTTCAGCCGTGTACTTCGCCTTTGCCATGGTCCTGATACCCAACTGTTCCAGGACATGCTGTTCCGGTCTTCCGTGCACATCTTTCAGCAACTGGTTAAAGGAACTGGCGATCGCATCCGGAGATGAGGTGTCGAACTTATGCCCGAATTTTTTGGCGAACGCTACAAAGGGCAGCAGTTTTTCCTCGTCGGGATCATCGTGGATCCGGTAAGGAAAGGGCAACGGTTTGTTATTGAATTTCAGTTTGGAAACATTTTCCGCCACCGTCCGGTTGGCCAGCAACATAAGTTCCTCGATCAGCTGGTGGGCCTCCTTACTTTCCTTGATCATGATCCCGACCGGTTCACCCGTTTCGCTGAGTTTGAAGCGTACCTCCTGCGAAGAAAAATTGATCGCGCCGTGGTTAAATCTTTTTTTCCGGAGCCGCTGGGCAATATCATTCAGGACCAGCACTTCTTCCGCGTACAATCCGGCTTTCTCTTCTATGATCGCCTGCACTTCCTCATAGGTAAACCGGTGATCCGAATGCATCACGGTCTTGCCCAGCCAGTGTTGCTTTACTTCCCCCTTCGGCGTCACCTGGAAAATAGCGGAGAAGGTCAGTTTATCTTCTTTGGGACGAAGTGAACAGAGGAAATTGGAAATATGCTCCGGCAACATGGGATTCACGCGGTCGGGAAGGTAAACGGAAGTGGCCCGGAGATAGGCCTCCTTATCCAGGTCCGTATCCGGTTCCAGGTAATGACTTACATCGGCGATATGCACACCGATCTCGTAGTTGCCGGATTTTAACTTCCGGAATGAGATCGCATCATCAAAATCCTTTGCATCCGCGGGGTCGATCGTAAAGGTGAGAATGTCCCGGATATCCTTTCGCCTTTTTATCTCCTCCGCTGTAATCCGGTCCGGGATCCTGGCCGCCACTTCCAGCGCTTCATCCGGGAATGAAAGCGGGAAACCTTCTTCCAGCATGATCCCTTTCATCGCCGCATCGTTTCCAGCCTCTTCGGCCAGTATGTTCATCACTTCTCCCACCGGTCTTTTTCCATTGTCTTCCCAGTCCAGCAATTTAACCACCACGCGGTCGTTATCCTTTGCGCCATTCAGGTTTGACAGCGGTATAAAAATATCCGGCATCGGTTTATCCATTTCCGCCACGAAAAAGGCAAAGCCCTTGTTCATCTGCAGCCTTCCGATGAATTCCACCCGTTTGCGGCGAAGCACTTCTTTCACAATCCCCTGCAAGCGCTTTCCGCGGCTGCGCATTTCCTTGATCGCCAGCAATACGGTATCGCCATGCAGTGCCGTATGAAAATCACCCGGGCGGATCATTACGTCAACCTCCATCCCTTCAATCTTTACAAATCCCATTCCGGAACGGGTGATCTCCAGTATACCCTTCAGTAACTGGCCATGCGCCTGTTTCTTTTTTTCTTTTTGCCTGTTCTTTTTTGAATTTTTTCTTCCCATTGGTATTAAACTGTTTTTTTGAAACGAAGTATGAACGCTTCCATTTCCTGTCTGAATTGATCTTCCTCCCCGAACAGGAACCGATGCCGTACCGGGATGATGAAAAGCGGAAGATCCCCGGATTCCTTTTTGAATTTCTCCAGCCGTACCGCGTCCTTTTCGGTCGTAAGGATCATTTTAGCGGAGGAAGGGATCAACTCAAATTTTTTCCGGATCTCTTTCCAGTCATCGATCGAAAAAATGTGGTGGTCGGGATACTGGATCATCTGGTAACTGTTATGCTGCTCCTCGAGCATTTTTTTCAGCGGACGCGGATTCGCGATGCCCGTGACGAGCAGGACATCCGTTTGAGGACTGAATATGAATTTCCTTTCCCCGTTAAAATGATAGGGTAACCCGTATTCTAACGTTGTAAAAAAAACACGCTGCCCGGGTACCGGTTTTATTTCCCTGATGATCTCCTGCCGTTCGGTTTCTTCCAGGTCCTGCCTGCATTTGGTCACTACGATCACCTGGGCCCTTTTATAACTGCTCTTCAGGTCGCGCAAGTCACCCGTGGGCAGGTAAAAATCCCGGGTAAACAAATTATGATAGTCGGTCAGCAGGATATTCATCCCCGCGGTCACGGCCCGGTGCTGAAAAGCATCATCCAGGATCACCAGTTCCGTTTCCGGTCTGTCATGCAGCAACTGCGGGATCGCATCCAGCCGTTCCTCTCCTACGGCCACGGGTACTTCCGGGAACTTCAGGTGAAACTGCATGGGTTCATCCCCGATATCCAGGGCCGTGCTACCGTGACCTGCCAGTGCGTATCCTTTCGTTCTGCGCTTGTAACCTCGACTGAGTGTCGCCAGTTTGAAGCGGTTCCTGAACATTTCCACGAGCAGTTCCACCATCGGTGATTTCCCTGTTCCACCCACGCTGAGATTGCCCACGCAGATCAACGGCAAACCAAAGCTGCTGGATCTTAAAATATTCCGGTCATACAAGAAATTCCTTATTGCAATGCCAAGCCAGTAAAGCAATGAAAAGGGGAATAATAAAATGCGGAACGAACGCAGGAAAAGATTGGGGAACATAACCGGTTAAAGGTACTGAAAATAAGGTAGAGCCGGCTGCGGACTGCGGACTGCCTATTCCCTGTTTTCCTCAAAAAAACTGAAGATCGTTGTTCCGTAATTGCGCTCCGAACGGTAGAAGGGAAATTTCTTGTAATCATTCCTCGGTGTGTGTTCGAGGATGAACCATCCGTTCTTCTTCAGCAATTGTTTTTCAAAGATGAACCGGGGCAGATCGTCAATGCTGGCCAGGGCGTATGGAGGTCCGGCAAAGATGAGATCAAACTTTTCCGTGCAGCTGAGAATGAATTTGAATACATCCGTTTTCACCGTTCGAAGTTTGCTGATCCCGAAACCCGCCGCTGTTTTTTTGATGAATTCATACATCGCCGGATCCTTTTCCACAAGGGTCATATCAGGTACGCCTCTTGACGCCAGTTCATAACTGATACTGCCGGTTCCGCCAAACAGGTCGAGTGTCTTCAGCTCCTCAAAATCAAAATTATTCTGCAGGATGTTGAACAGGCCCTCCTTTGCAATATCCGTTGTGGGGCGGGTATGCGGCATGCTGGCCGGCGGGTTGAAGCGCCTGCCCCCGAGTGTTCCGCTTATGATACGCATACGGAAAGATCCTTGAGAGAGGTAAAAAAATGTGCGGGAAATTCACCATCCTTCATTTTCCAGTCATTCTCCCTTAACCGGATTTGACTGAAGTACTGGTAAAGTTCCCTGTATAATGCGGATTGCCTGTCTACCAGGCCCGACAGTTCAAGCAGAACCTCATTCTGTGATAAGGAAAATTGCCGGCAGGTTTTCAACAGGTAATAGAGCACATCTTCAGGCGTGCTGTACTCAAAACTCCGTGCCAGCAGCAGTTTGCCCGAACGGACGGCTATCAGGGAAAAATCATGGTGCCGGAAATCGGCCTGCAGACAACCCTCTTCAGTAGCGGAGTGGATATTCTTTAACCCAACGGTGGCCTGGTGCCAGAACTTTGCGGCCGGGAACCTTTTCA
>JBGATE010000070.1:0-13563 GCA_044229375.1 Chitinophagaceae bacterium | reverse complement strand
AGCCTTTCGGGCGACTTATATCTTTCGTGGCTGCCCGAGGTGGAGTGTCCCTGCGGCTGGGTGATCTCTTCAACATGGAATAATACGGGCGTATGGGTTCTCCTGGCAATGCCGATACCTTCTTCAAAGGCCTCGCACATTCCGGCATAGTCCCAGCCTTTTACTTTATAAATGAGTATACCATTCGTATCGTCATTTTTCTGCATACCACTCAATGCATCCGATACAGAAGATTTTGTAGTCTGGTATTTTTTAGGAACTGAAATGCCATAGCCGTCATCCCATACAAAAACAGCCAGGGGCACCTGTAAAACGCCCGCCGCGTTGATGGTTTCCCAAAAATGTCCCTCACTCGTGGACGCATCCCCGATCGTGGCAAAACAAACTTCATCCCCGTTGGAAGAAAGGTTTTTGAAATTTTTCAACTGATCAATATTCCTGAATGCCTTCGACGCATACGCCAGTCCGAGGGCACGGGGCATTTGTCCCGCCGTGGGGGCAATATCGCTTGAAATATTCTTCAGTTGGGTCAAGTCCAGCCATTCACCCGCTTCATCCACCATACGGGTGGCAAAATGACAATTCATCTGCCGGCCGGCACTGAAGGGTTCGCGGTCAAGATCGGGGTCGGCATATAACTGGGCAAACATCTGCTCCGTATCCGCAAGTCCGGCTGCCATCATAAAGGTCTGGTCACGGTAATACCCGCTCCTGAAATCACCCGGCAAAAAGAACTTGGCCATGGCTACCTGGGCCACTTCCTTGCCATCTCCGAAAATGCCGAATTTTGCCTTGCCACCAAGCACTTCTTTCCTACCTAACAGGCTGGTTTCCCGGCTGATACAAGCCGTCCGGTAGTCGCGGAGCACTTCGTCGCGAAACCTTTCAAAAGAGAGCTTATCGGCCTCAGATGTTAGAATGGGATCTGTACCTTCCATATGGCAAAAATACGGAGATTGGCAGGCCGCGGAACGTTTGTTAAAAAATTGATCCTTACGTCTGCAACCCCTCTGGTAAATCTGCCATCTTTACCTTAAATTTGACCTCCTTAAAGGTTCGTATGCGGAAAACAATCTTTTTTTTGACATTCCTGGCGGGCAGTTTCTTTGCCCGGGCACAGAATACTTCCGTAGTAACGGATCAGCTTCAACTAAAGGAAACCTCCCACGATTTCGGCAATATTCCACAGGGCAAGCCTGTTTATTATAATTTTGAGATCACTAACACAGGGAAAACGCCGTTGAAACTGGACGATGTTCATGCCAGTTGCGGATGTACCACACCCGAGTGGAGCCGTGATCCGATAGCCCCGGGTGCCACCGCGCGTATCAGGGTGGGTTATAATGCCGCCGGAGAAGGGCCATTTGACAAGAATATCACGATCACCTATAATTCCAGTCAAAGTAAACTTTTATTGATCAAAGGCACGGTTTGGAAGGCCCCGGAAGGCGCTGCCCCGGCCAACGCTGCTGTAAATTTTTTAAAAAAACAAACCTTTTAAACTCGTAAACCATGAAGAAGATTTTTTTACTTGCTACTGCTTTTATGTTCACCCTGGGTGCAATGGCTCAACCCAAACCCGAGGATGTGATCAAAGTGAATTTCGAAACGCATGATTTTGGCAAGATCAAGCAGGGCGAACCCGTAACCTTTATTTTTGAATTAAAGAACATCTCCGACAAACCTGTCGTTGTTGAGAATACCAGCGCTTCCTGCGGCTGCACCACCCCCGAAAAACCCACCGAGCCCATCTTACCCGGCCAGGTTGGCAAGATCAAAGTGGTGTACAACGCCGCCGCTGTTGCTCCTTTCACGAAAGACGTTTACATCAAACTGGCCGGTATCGATGCCCAGAAAATAGTACATATCACCGGTGAGGTACTGACCACAGAAGCGTATGAAGCGTATAAGAAAGAAGGAAAAAAAGATGGTACCGTGCCTGCTGCAAAGACTGCTCCCCAAACAGCTCCCGCCAAAACTATGGGACCTGCAAAACTGGGTACGTCAAAGGGCAATTAACTGATTAAAATTTTTTTACGAATACACCCCCCCTCTTTGGGGGGTTTTTTTTATTCCCGCCCGAATCCCGATTTTTGATATCAACTTTTACGCATGCGAGATCAACTTTTATCCGCCTGGCAGATCCATTGTTCCAGGAATAAACTCCTGCTGGATCATCTATCCGACACGGGCATGCAGAAGAACCTGGGCACCCGCGGCGGCAGGACCATTTTCCAGCAATGGGTGCATATCCATAACGTACGGTTACAATGGCTTGAAGTATGCGCCCCGGATATCTTTAAAAAATATAAGCCCCTGGAAAAAGATGCGGCATTTAACAGGAAACTACTGGTAAAATCACTCGAAGAATCGGCAAAGGGTTTGGAGGAGCTTTTTGAAAGAAGCTGGGATAACGGAGGCAAGGTTAAAGGTTTTAAAAACGGTGTCATCCCCCTGCTGGGCTATTTCATTTCGCACGAATCACACCACCGCGGCAATATGCTGCTCACCCTGAAACAATCCGGCGAAAAGATACCGGATGCGGTAAAATGGGGATTGTGGGAATGGTCTAAATGATCATTTCCGTTGTCCCAAGGCTTTTTTCTTCCGGCCTGGTTCACGACTTTTCCACAGGTTACAACAGAAAAAATTGATTGCCACTGCTGAATTATGCACAACATATTTTCTGGCATGAATCTTTGTGCAGCTTAGAAAAAATCAATTGTTATGCTGAAGTCAATGCTAAGTACGGTTGCTCCTGAAGTTCTCCTGGAGAACAGGATGACCATTCACCAGTTCCTGAGGGAAACCTATGCAGAGGCAAACCAGCATTTGCAGGATGGTGTTTCCTTTTTCAAACAGGAATTTTCCGCACTGCACAGACATACCCGTAAACAAGTGAACCGGATGCTTTTGCCCGTCAATAATTTCCTGAAAGACAGATACCGGATAGACACGGAACTGCATCTTGAGCTGAACCGGGAACCCGAAAAGAACCTCCTCATTCAGGGAAAAGAAGTTCCGGCCGGGGATGTGCTGGATGGGCCGCTGGAAGAGAATTACTGATCCGCTGAATACATATATTTCAGGAACGCCGGGGATTCCCGAACCATCCGGATAACCTCTGCCTGGAACTCCTCGTTCTGTTTCGCCGGACCGTTTTGCGAAGTGAAATAAAGGATCACGAATTTGTTCTTCCGGAAATTAAAACCGGGATCAGCAATGTCCTTTTTGGAAATAACCAGGGTGAAAAGTTTTGATTTGGATTGTACTGCATCATCGCCGGTGGTGCCTGTTTTGGCATAATAAAACCATGGTGACCCGTTTTTCAGCATGTTTCCAAGCCTTGAAGCAGTTCCTTTGAACAAGGCTTCTCTCATGCCCGTAAAAACACTCCCTTTCATCAATGAAAGATACCGGCTGTAACTGACACCGTTTTCCACCTGCATGGGTGTAAATGTTTTATCGGGCGGATAAGGATCAAGTGTCAGCGAGTAATCCCGGTTCTGGGAAACCAGTTTACCAAAAGCATCCAGCATTTTTACAGGCGGGATCATCACCTGGCTGCTTCCTTTCACGTGCCCGCGGAAGGATGACATGAACACCTCGTTGGGCCGGTCCAGGTTCATGCCGCTTCCTTTCTGATCGAACAGTGCATACTCCGGTAATATGAATCCCGATCTCCTGTAAGCCTTTTCAAGAAGCGCCGAATCAAAATCCGAATGGAACCGGTCAAATCCCTTTCCGTTGCGATAAGTATGAATACCGAAGTTGTTTTGCAGTCCAACGGAAATAAATGAACTGTCGGATCCGAAATGGGCCTTACCCGCCGCATATCCCGGCCAGTTCTCAAACCCGTTCAACCAGTACTGTTCGCCTTTATAACTGAACCAGGGCCAAACTGCATCCCCCTGTGGTTTTTGCCGGAGGAAATGTTTTAACAACAGTGCCTGCAGGCTTTGCCGTGAATAGGATCCGAGCAGGAGCAGGTTGGAATGATAATAATTATCAGAATAACGGATATAATCGGACACGCTGCTGATCCTCCCGTTGTTTTTCTCAAAGTCGTACTCCCCCACTTTCTCGCCGCCAAAATATTGCTGCCGTTCTGAAAACCCTTCCGCGGCAAACGCATCCCAGTCAAGATCCAGTTGGGAGGCAATGGCGGAAAACACGATCGGCTTCAGCGTGGATCCCGGTCCCGGGTTCATTCGTAATAAATTGATATTACCGGTCCTCTTTCGCAGTTCGGACTGGGAAATAAAGGCATTCATGCCTCCCACGGCCTCCAGGAAAGCGGTTTTATCATTCGGGTCCGGGCGGTCAATACCCTTGATATGATCGGGCATGGCGAGCAAGCGCCCGTTCCCGTCAGCGATACAAATGGCATACTCGGCTCCCTTTTTGTAAGCGGTATCGGCGTACAGCATCTTTTTGATCCTGGCCGATAAGGAATCGGTCAGACCTGCATCCATAGAGATAAAAACATTTTTATCTCGTTGCGAAGGACCCGAAAAATCAGCGGCAATGCTCTCGGCAAAATTCCTCGCCCAGATCAGGTCCTTGCCCAGCGGGTAGTAATAAAAACGGCTGCCGTTGACAAAATAATTCTTCATGAAGGCATCGGGTTGCACCTGTAGGATCCTGTCACCGTCATCGCCTTGGCCCTTGATATGGATCCTGCAGGGATTGTCCAGGGAAAAACTGTCACCAGGAGATAGCAGGAACTTTCCTGCATCGGCATGCAGTTCCATTGCGGCGCCGGAGCGATTCACCAAACAAAGTTGCTCATAAAAATTTTCCCCGGTCTTCCTTCGAAATGCCAGTTCAAGTCCTGCCGAAAGAGAGAACCTGTTCTCTTCCGAATAATTTCCGGTTACCACCTTTTCAGCGGAAGCTTTCTTCACATTCCATAAAGTTGCTGTATACCGGGTAGTGTCACCATATACATTACCTCTCCAGAGCTGTTGCAGGTGCGGTGGCGGCTCCACATGAAAATAATTTTCGTTCACGGCAAGCCGGGGACTACCCGCATGCAGGTCCAGGTAAAGCATCCTGTTTGGATCCAGGTGCTTTGTAAATCCCGAACGGGAATAATGTTTCACCTGGCTCACTGCAAACGCACCTCCGTCATTCAATAAGCCCGCCCCGGTCATGGCCTTTACCCGGCTTACAAAAAGGCGGTCCTTATTTTCGACCGATAGTTTACGGGTCGCCTTCGCGGTATCGATCTCATCCAACAGGGGCTGCAGCCGGTAGCGGATAAACCCATCCAGGTTTTTGGCGAGGTCAGCCACAGCAAATTCCTTATTATTATTGAAGGCCGGTTTTACCAGGAAAAGCAGGATGGCAAGCCCGGAAAAAACCAGGATACCCGGGAGCATTTTTTTAGGATTGGGGTATTGCTGTAACGGAATATTCCTGAATAAAAGGATCACGCCGGTTATCAGCAGCGAAGGGAACAGCACCGATTGTTTGCTGAGTATGCTCCCGAACGGAAGATCCTGCCCGAAAAAGATATACCTGCCGGTGGCGGCCAGTATGACCAGCAACGCGGTAATGAACAAATAATTGAGCACGGAAAAACCGGTGGTAACGGCCGCGTAACCGGCATTGATCCGGTTGGTAAAATCGGGATACAATTTATAAAAGGACGCGAGCAGGGCCACCGGCAACAACAGGAGCAGCGCAAACAACAATACCGACCAGCGTCCATGCTCGGCAATGAGGAAACGGCTTGTCACCAGGTCGGTGGCCTGGGCATTGTATTTGGCCCCCCTGTTTTGCGGCGCGTGCGGTAATAGGTGGAACCCGGCCTTGTTCACTGCCGGATTGTGTTCTGTGCTGATGAATGTATTGATAAACCACTGGTTCTGTGCCGCGCGGATCACGGGTTCATAACCATCGCCGTTCTCAAATGCCTTTTGTATCGCTTTATCCGGGGGAGCGATCAGCACATCAATCCGGTATTTTGTCATGGTGGCCTTCTCCTGTATCCTTTCCTTTGGAAAAAGAATAAAAGCGCCTGCAAAGAGAAGCGTCGCTGTTAACCCTGTCAGGATCTTTTTCCTTTTTTTGTTTACGTGCAGCAGGCGTCCCGCTGCAAATGCAATCAATAATGCAAAGAGCAGGTACCCGGCCATATAAGCAATGGCGGGCATTTCCAAAATGTACGCGAACAGGTAAGGGCCGTAGACCAGGTTCACAACAAAAAGCAACAGGCAGAAAAAGGCCATGGCCCCGAAAAGGAATGCATTCCTCCGGCTGCCGGCCGACAAACCCGCGATACTGTAATTGATACAAAGAAACGCTTCATTGAATAACAGAAAATTAAAGAACAGGAGCGCAAAACCGATATCAATAAAGGAGAACAAACCCAACAGGCTCAATGACAACAGGACCTTTACCGGGTTGCTGATAAGAAGCTCGGCGGCGTTGCCCGTGGAGACAGACCACCAGCTCTTCTCCGACGAGGCCACCAGCGGAGAAACCCTGCAGGACAAATAGGCAAAAACAAAATATAATAGTATCAGTGCTATGGCCAGGTGACGGCAAACCGCAGGATCATAATTCGACAACATCGCCAGAATCCCCCCGGCAGTCAATACAAGCACCCAGCTCATCCAGAATACTTTCTTTGCGGTTGACCGGTTCTCATTGATGCTTTGAACGGATCGCAGAAGGAAGCTTTGCCAAGGAAAGCGCGATCGAATATTTTCACTGCGGGATGTCTTACCTGTCAGGGAACGAATCGCCCCGACCGTAACCCGGTACAGGAAACCAAAAAGGTTTGCCCCGAAAACGATCCCGAGCAGGACCGCCGCAAAAACAATGATCCCGAAATTCCAACCACTGTTCAGCTGCTGGAGCGAAGGCAGGTCCAGGTTTTCGTAAGGCGGGAAACTTTTGTACCGCCAGTATAAAAAGAAGCGGGTGGTAAGCAACAGGAGCACCAGGCAGGAAAGTACCTGCCATACCCAACTGAGCCGGCCGGCGGGTTTGAGCCAGGAAGAAAAAAATACCATGATAAAGAAGAAGCTCAAACTACCAAAAAGGAAACCCTGCCATGCCTGGGGCGTTAACCGGAAGTTCCCGAAATTCCAGTTCAATGAATTGACGACGGTAAACTCCCATTCGGTTCCGGGTGTTCCGGCGGCCAGGAATAACTTTTCTCCGTTTAAAACGGGAAGCGATTGTGATGAGCCGGCATAGTTTGCCGTTAACGCTACTGGAGCCTGCGCTTTATCCTTTCGATAATTTAACAGCACGGGCCGGAAGGCAAGTCCACTGTCACCGGCTGACCCTGAAAATAAAAAACCTTCGGTGAAGACAGCCGGCAATTCCCCGATCTGCCGGGGGTCGGCTACCAGGAATTTCACCACATCGTGGCTGACCCATTCCCTACTGTCTCCTGGAGAAGGGTCTTCCGTCAACGGATAAGAAACAGGATAACGGTTTGCCAGCCTGAAACTGTCATTCCCCAGTAAGGAAACCAGGAATTGTTTTTTACTCCTGCCCGGGAATCCCAGTCCCCACCCGATGATAGCGTTATTCACGACCGGGGCGCTGAATGCAAGATCCGCAGGCAGGACTGTTCTCTTGTCATATTGAACCGCATCCGCAAACCGGAACAACCGTCCGGAAAGAAAAAATTGCAACAGCCCCGGATCACGGTTTGAAAAATCATCCCACAGCAGCAGGATACTTTTCAGGCAGGCGGCAACCCGGTCATGACTGTACCAGCCCGAATTCAGGAATAGCGTATCATCCTGGAAAAGATTCCAGGCATTCTGTCCCCTTGTCAGCGGCCTGTTCGTCTTCCCCGAAGTCTTTCCATTTATGATTAGTTCATAACTATTACCTGTAGCCGCAGACAGGAGGATGACGGCACTGTCGGAGTGCAGCCGCACCGAATGCCCGATGGCGGGGAATGCGGCAGACAGCAAGCGGGTCTTGCCTCCCGATGAAATATAAAAAGGCTCTTCCGAATAGGGAGAACGGACGACCAACCCTTTGCTGTCACGGGTAAACCCGAACCGGCTGGAAGCATTTCCTTTTTCACCGGTGGTATCCGCTCTGCCCAGTTCCAAACTGCCGGCCACCCGGAAACCATCATGCCGGATGAAATGATGATCCAGGTTGCTGATGGATTCCCGGCTGAGGGGAGCATGCATATTCAGGTACAAAAAAGATACGCAGGCTGCCATGACCAGTGAAAACACCCAGGGGAACCATCTTCGCTGGTAGCCGTTCCGGCTAAATCCCCTGAAATACAAAAGTCCGTACAGCAGCATCACTAAAATGGCGAAGAGATATAAAAAGCTCAGGCTTGTCAGGAATTTCAACATAGGTTCATGAATGGTTGAGATTGGTTTCGTCAAATACCGGATACGAAAGATCCTTCACTGCCATTTTGCTGAGGGCCAGCCGAACCACCAGCGCCCGGCTGCCCGAATCGGTATTGAGCTGTTTGAGCAATTCTGTTTTCAGCGCCTGGCCGCCGGTCAGGCTCCTGATCCTTTCCACGATGGTACCGCCCACCGACAGTTCATTCACCCGCAGGTAGAGGTATTCTATATAAAAAAAATAAAGCGACAGGAGCAGGTCAAATATCCTTTCCCGGTCGGCGGTATTCATCCTGGAAGGAAGATTCTTATGGGCATCGGCGATAGCGAGAACAGGTTTGAGGAATTTCTCATATGCGTACTCCGCTACCGCCCCTTCAGTTGCCAGCACGTTTTTGCAGGCACTCACTTCATCCTTACTCTTATCATAACCGGGATAATTTTTCACTTTGTACATTTTCTGCATCACCATTTTCAGCGAGTCAAAGTCCTGCTGAATACCGTTATATGATTTGATTACCCCCTGCAGGCCTTCGTTCTCCTTTAGCAGTTGGAGGAGTTCGGCATTCAGGATCTCCAGCCTGGCTTCGGGGTTATTTCCGGCGGTTGATCTGCCCCGGCTTTTTCCATTTCCGTTGGAGGATACGGTTTCTCTCATTCCCGCCCTTTGCTGTAATACCTGCACTGTCTTTCGAAAATCGCTGCGCTGCCGGAAAAGAAGGAAGAGCACGCATCCGGATACAAGGAGCAATAAGGCCATACCCGCCAAAAGATATGCAGATACCGATTCTGTTTTCTCTGCCGCTTTTTCCGGGTTACCGGGATTTGCAGGCAAAGGGGCATAGAGTTTAATAAGCGAATCGAGTTCGGCACGCAGCAGTACCGTGTTTCGCCCGGCCTTCTCCATTTCCGTCAGGCTGTCCGCGATCCGCAGTGTTTTTCCCGGGGGTTGCTGTGCTGCGGACAGCAGGCCGCAGCCAACTAAAAAGATTAATACGATCGTTTTCCTTGTCATACGCTTGTTTTTCATCAGAACTGGAAGAATTGAAGCACTCCTTTTCTTTTTTTCACGGGCAAATGGCTATGATGCATTGCGGCGGTCTCCAGGTCCCTGTACAGGTCGGCCAGGGAAGCCATTTCACCTGAATAATTCGGGAACATCGACAGCACTTTCAGGTCACGGGCCGCCGAAAAATTTTCCGGCAGCGGTGACAATACGGTGTAAAGGGAACGCACATCTTTTACCCGCTGGTTCTCCATCAGCCGCAGGTAGATATTATCACGGGTGAAGAAAATATCCATTGTTTTATTCCTGAAGGCCTTCAACGCCTGGTTGTTTCGCCGTACCACCGAAGTATTATACAGGATATCATTGCAGGGATCGATCTTGATACCCCGGTAGAGAAATAAATTATTGTTCAGCACATCATTGTTCTTCGCCAGTCCCTCTTTCCTGTCAACCGGTATGCCGGTGAAGTCGGTGATCTTATAGGCCCCGCTGAAAGCCCCGAAAAGCGCCACGTTCTTGTTGTTCAGCTGGCGGCCCGCCGGCAGCATTTTTATGCCGGTATCACTGTGTAAAAGTGTTTGCAGTTCTTTTTCCAGTCGAACCCGGAGCAGGTCAAAATAAAAAGCCCTGCCACTGAGCATCACCACCCTGATCCGTTTGCGGATATCCTTTGTGATCACATTCTTTACACTGCTGATGATGCTTTGCACGATACAATCGGCAGCCTTGCTGATCAGCCCGGTCACTTCCTCATCCCAGCGGATGTTCCGGTTCTTCAGAATGGCATCTGTATACGTCAACAGTGTCGGGAGGTCACGGTGCAGGTTGCCGATCCTGCGTTCCGTACTAGGAGAGTTTTCCTCCAGGCCGGCAAATACGGAAAGTCCCACTGCACGGAAACTGCCGAATTTCCGTTTCTGCTCCTCCATCAGTTCCACGAAATTCAGCACATCCGCCGTGAGTTGCTGGTCGAGGATATGTTTGCTGATAAAATCCTTTACAGAATGGGCATTACTGCCGGGGATAGCGCGGAGTACCAGTGTCAGGAAGTCTTCGGCAAAACCACAGAGCAATACATTGCCCGCGGCCGCAAAACCGGTACGGAAAAAACTGGAGTAGTTCTCATTGTCGTCCGCCAGCAGCATGGAGATATCCGTGGTGCCCTTCCCGCAATCAATCACCAGCGCGATTTCCCCGTTGGTAAGCCGGATCTCTTCGGGATGTGTTTGCTGGTACCCCATGAAAGCCGCATCGCTTTCAGAGATCGTTTCGAATTCGATGCTAAGCTCCGTTTCTCCGATCTGCAGGGAGGCAAGCAGATCGCAGGTCCTTTTCCTTAACTGGTTCAAAAGGCCAAACACATCGTGCTGGGTATATATATTAGGAACCAGCAAAGTAACCTGCATTCCTCCTGCCCGGAAACCGGGTTTGGAGCGAATGATCAGCCGCAGCAGACGGAGGATGATGGCGCTGATCAGTTCCTGTTTATGAGATACGATGCTGTAATCCTCCGGCTGATTGCCTACGGTAAGTTGGAGGCTTTTCTCCATACCCAGTTTGAGGTTGGGAATGATCTCATACTGGTCCCGGAAAGCATGCCCCGTGGCCGCCACCTCCCTTCGGTTGATAAAAAGCCGGATCTCATCCTCCCGGATATCATCCGTGAAATTGAACGGGAAATTTGTCCGCTCCTCTCTTCCGATCTTTTTGCGGATGGCATAAAAGGAACGGTAAAGATTCGGCTGACCGGGTTCATGGTTCAGGAAATCTTCCCGGCGAAAATGTTCGTTCCCGTCTGCCGCATGGAGACTGCTGATCACGTTTTCCAGTATATCATACTGCACGATCGAGGATTGAGGACCGCCGTTCTTGTATCCCACCTGGCTGGCCTCGCTGCCAAAATCGACGACCACATGCTGGCAGCAGTCCGCGCGCACCACACTGAATAATAAATCGGACGAATAACTTTCCGTTTCACTGAGCTGCAATGTTAGTCGCAGCCGGAGCGACGATTGCCTGACCAGGAACTGGTACATACTCACCGTTAATCTTTTTTGCCCTGCAGAATGATCGAGCCGCAACCCCGTTTCTTCATCCACAAAAGGAACAACAGCAAAACTGTTTGCCTTGCGTAAAAGAAGTTCATAACCGTCCGGTGTCCTGCCCAGTGAAATATGGCACTCCCGCAACGGTATATCCTGCCTGTCCGAAGGGGCCAGCTGGGTCAATACGATCTTATCCGGGTCCTCCAGTGTCAGCAGGGGCGTCAGGATCCTGTCGGCTGCCCCGGTAACAAAATTGAAATCGGGTTCTTCCCGTATACCGGGCTCCAGTCTTGCGATAAAATACCGGTCGCTCCGGATCAGGCAGGGAAGATAGTAGAGTGCCATAGCGTTTATGGTTGGGTTACTGAATGGATTATTCGCGGATCTTTCCCTCACGGCAAAACCACTGGTCGTTTTGATTGCTGGAAGGATTACCTGTACCGTCAGCATAACAGAAATTAAAGGCCTTTGACCTGATCTTACGGAAGGAAACTGAAATACTGTCGCAGCGGTAAATGCGATCCAGTCTCCGTACCTGCATCTTATCATACCGCATGTCGGAAAACTGCAACGTATCAGCGGGTGATGCTTTACCGTTCTTCCAGAGCTGAAGTTGTACACTAGCCTGGTCGATCATGAATCCGGTGGCATTATCAATGCTGATTTCAACTTTGATGAAACGGGTGGTAATTCCCTTTACTTCCTTTTCCGCCTGTAACCGGAGAAAAATAAAATCAGGCCAGTTGTTGCGCAGGCGAAGATTATTCCGGGTGTTTTTATCTATCGGGCGGCTGCGCAGGGCCTCGATCTCTCTTACCAGCGAATCCATATCCATTACAGGCACATTGGCCGGACGGGCGGCCTCGGTTCGCAAGGGAGTGACCGGCTCCCAGCCGGCGCTGGTGAAATTGAAAACCAGTAAGGCACCGGTAAGTACCACGATAAAGAAAAAACTTCTCTTCATCCATGAACGCACGCCACTGCGCCCGGCGGTCCCGTCTGCGATTACGTTCAACACCGGACGTTTCTCGTCTTTCTCAAACCCGGGATGTTGGCGGAGAAAGGAAGGATAATCGGTCCATTCATGACTGCTGAAGATCCAGATCCGGATGGTATCCGGATCTGCTGCGGAATGAACAAGGGAAAGAAGTTGTTTTTTTGAATGCGCCTCTCTGACCCCGTTGATTCCGTCGGTGAATAAAAATTTATCCATCGTGGACCGTTGTGATTTGATGATGCGTAGAAAAGGGTCAAATAGGCGTTGATTGCAGATAGAAGAACGAAAAAAAAGATAATATCTGATTCCCGCTGACGGCAAATACGGGTTACAACAATTTTTTATGAAATCATCATTGCCGCGCCTGACTGCGGGTGAATTAATAAACAAAAATTTAAGGGTTCCTGTATACTAAAAGGCCGGGGCGTTGTTTGCCCCGGCCTTATAAAAAGTAGTATGTGCGATCCGTCAAAAGGAACCGGAAGGAATACTCAGCGGGTTGGTGGAGTTGAAATACATCAACTTGTCCATTTGTTTATTGGCAACATCATCCAGGTAAACCGCAAAGGCCACCCTAACCCGTTGACCATAGAGATCCGGGAACATCTTGAACGGGAAGAACAATTCCATTTTATCACGAACGGTCTTGTTATAACTAACCTTTGAATTGGGCAAGAGGTTCATTTTGAGGTAAACCGCCAGTGCGCCTCCCCAGTTAAAATATTTATCGTTCGCTTTGAAGTAGTACCCTTTCTCGTCAGCCAGCCGGGCCACAAAATACACTTCGCCCAGCTTGGAATTTGTTTTCAGGTCGAAAACAGGTTTGATCACCAATCCCCCCCGTTGCGGATCATAGGTCACATCCAGTTTGGTGAAATTGGTGATATCCACTTTCGGCACCACTTTGGCGGCGGCCGTATTGGGTTTGGGATAGAGGGCGGCGATCAGTTTTTTATCCCCTTCCGACAGTTCAAAATTATTTTTCACCGTATACCCGTCTGTTGTTTCCCAGGGATTGATGGAATAGTGCATAATGGATTTGGGATCGTAACGGGTGCCGTTGGTATAGAACTGGCTGCCCACTTCAAATACGTTGAAGTCCACCTGCTGCTTGCTCCAGCCCTGTGTTTGCCAGTAATACTGGTAAACGGAATCCGTTTTTTTCCA
>JBGATE010000006.1:0-38335 GCA_044229375.1 Chitinophagaceae bacterium | reverse complement strand
GAATGCGAACGCTTTTTATCCCGGAGGCAAAACTGATGGCCACCGGAAAACGGGCAGACGGCACCATGGGAAAACGGGTAATGTCGGTAGAGGATTATATCATCAGCTCAGGACCCTTTTTAGAGAAAGATGGTTTTTTTGAACAGGAAATAGGAAGAACAACTGAACAATTTGGTTCCGTGGTGCACGTATTCAGCAGTTATGATTCTAAAAGGACGCTGAAGGACGAGAAACCTTTTATGCGGGGAATTAACAGCATACAGTTGTGGAATGACGGCAGGCGCTGGTGGATCGTTTCGGTATTCTGGCAGGCGGAAACCCCTGACAATCCTATACCCGGAAAATATCTTAGCAAGGCCTCACAATGATGCAAGAAGATCACGTACTTTTTCCTTGATCAGATCTCTCACTTTATTGAACTCAGCGGGCTCCATATTCCTGGGATCGGGAATCTCCCAGTCAACAAATTTTTTGGCAGGCATCCAGGGACAGGCGTCGCCGCAACCCATGGTCACCACCACGTCAAACGGAGCGTATGACTCCACCTCTTTCAGCGATTTTGATTCATGTGAGGCCAGGTCATAATTCAAATCCCGCATTGCCGCTATTGCCTTTGAATTAACAATGCCGGAGGGCTTACTTCCGGCGCTGTACGCCTCTACGCTGTCACCCCCCAGCATCCGGGCAAAGGCCTGGCTCATCTGGGAACGGTTGCTGTTTTCCACACAGACAAAAAGCAAACGTTTTTTATTGACAGGCTTTTTCATAACGGTCGCCGTCGAAGGACAAATTTGACTGAACTCTTTTGATTCTTTTACCGCCTCCGGTACGGCATCACGGCCGATCTTCTGAAACCCCTTTTTTTCAAAATACCTTTCCGCTGTTTCTGTTATCAGGTATAGTTCTTTGATCGACGCCCTTTTCGCGTATTCAAACAGCGCCTTCAGCAACTGCGCCGCCATTCCCTTATTTCTCTGCCCGGGGTCCGTTGCCAAACTGCGTAACAGCCCGAATTCGCCGTATTGCTCCAGGCCGGCCACAGCAAGGATACGATCCCCTTCTTTTATGATCCAGAAGCGTTGTTTTCCGGGAATGATATCTTCAACGGGAAGTTCGTTACGGGTCAGCAACAGGGAGATGGAAGGAAGATCCTCGTTGACAGCCGCCGTTACCTGGTAAAATGTTTGCATAATCATTTTTTTAAAACAGGCCCCCGCCGAGGGAGCCTGTTTCTTTCGTTAGCAGCAGCCCCCTGTGGAAAGACCGCCGCAACAACCACCATCGTGATTGTTTTGTGTGTTTGTGTTCATGGCTTTACTTTTTATAATGAAAAAATAAGGGACCTTTTAACAGCAGCCGCTTCCCGGCTCACAGCAGTTCCTGTCATCCTTTGCCGGCTTCTCCGCATATACCGTGATACTCGATATCCTTGTATTGCCTTTTTTGTATTCAACGATCTCTTCGGCACTTAAATAGGCGGCCAGGATCTCCTCCGGGATGGTAATGGTCTTGTCTTTCTGCAACGTCATATTTTTAAAGCCCGCCTCTTCGATGATCCCGAGGTACTCGCTTTTCTGGATGGCGCCGGAAACGCAGCCGGCATATAGTTCTGCCACTTCTTTCCATTTAGACGGCAACTCGCCCTCCAGCACAATGTCTGAAATGGAGAAGTGGCCTCCGGGTTTCAGCACACGGTAAATTTCGCCGAACACCTTGTGCTTGTTGGGTACCAGGTTGAGCACACAGTTGCTGACGATCACATCCGCCTTATTGGCCGTGACCGGCAGGTCTTCAATATCACCCTGCCGGAATTCCACATTGTTCAACCCCAGTTTTTCCGCATTATCCCGGGCCCTTGCGATCATGGCTTCGGTAAAATCAACGCCGATCACCTTTCCCTTTTCGCCGGTCACTCTACGGGCAACAAAAGCATCGTTGCCGGCCCCGCTACCCAGGTCGATCACCACATCTCCTTCTTTTATCCTGGCAAACTCTGTAGGAAGCCCGCAGCCCAGACCCAGGTCGGCATCGGGATTGTAGCCTTCCAGTTTGGAGTAGTCGTCGGCCATAATATTATATACATCTTTCGGGTCGCAGCAGCCGGTGGCGCCGCAACAGGAGGAAAGGTTCTGGTCCTTTGACTGTGTCGCGATCTCGGTGTATTTTTCCCGTACCGCGTTTTTGATTTCTGTACTTGTGTTCATGGCTATATTTTATTTAATGATTATTTGGTTTTAATAGTGGTTCAGCAACAGGCGTTCTCATTCTTTGTTTTCAGGGTGCTGAAAAGGGAATTGAATTCATTATTGTATTTCTCAAAGGCCTTCCAGTTGATGCAGTAACAACTGCGGGGCCCGTCGATGCTTCCCTGGATAAGACCGGCGGCTTTCAGCTCTTTCAGGTGCTGGCTCACGGTGCTTTGCGCGAGAGGCAGTTCTTCCACAATATCGCCGCAGATACACTCATTGCGCCGGGCCAGCACTTTCAGGATGGCAATACGGGCGGGGTGACTCAACGCCTTGGCGAATGCGGCCAGCTCCTGCTCTTTGTGGGTGAATTCTTCTTTTTTATGAAAAGCCATAAAACTGATTTTATATCGCAAATATACGATATAGAAAGTCAAGCCACCAAATATTTTACCAGGAATCTGTATGAACGGTCAGGAAGCCCCCGTTTTTCTCTTTACCAGGGAGATGATGACGCCGGATGAGATGATGAGCAGGATCCCGAGCAGCGACATCCAGTCGGGAAAATCGTCGCCCAGCATCATGCCGATAAAAACCGAGAAGATGATATTGGCATAACCGATCGCCGAAACAACCCCGGCCTTATCGGCCCCGTAGGCGCGGGTTACAAAATATTGCCCGAAGAGGGCCGCCAGCCCCAGCCATAGTACATAAAGCCATTCCCTGTTTTCCGGCCATTTCCACTGAATAAAGAAAACATCATCGGGTGGTAAACGGAAAACGGCCTGTACGATCATGAACAGCACCGGCACCAGCACCCCGCTCCCGATAAAGGCCAGAACGATGATCCGGTTGTCATAAAACCCGGCGAGACGGTTCACGGTTATATAGGCAAGGGCCGAGGTGATCCCGGACACCAAACCCGCCAGATGGTAAGATATGCAGGATGCAATACAGCAACGTATATAGCGCGGTGGTACCCATCATCCCGCGAAAGATCAGCAGGTGCAGTTTTCCCCCCTTGTTTACCGGGGGGCGCACAAGAAACCCGGCGATCAGCACGACCAGGCCAACGGCATTTCTCCAGAACACCAGCTGCCCCGCGCCAAAACTTCCTTTCAGCAGCTTGGCGGCTCCCCCCATGAGGGAAAACCCCAGGGCGGCCAGCAGCATATAGACGATCCCCCTGTATCTGGAATCGACCGGCATCAGATTGTTGAAAGTTTTTCTGCCGCAGCCTCCAGCGTTTCTTTTTTCTTGGAAAAGCAGAACCGCAACACTTTATCATCCCGGCCATCCCGGTAAAAGGCCGAAACGGGGATGGTGGCCACGCCGGCTTCCCGGGTCAGGCGAATGGCCAGGTCCTTATCGGCCTCATCGCTGATGCGTTCATAGGTGCCGCAGATAAAATAACTGCCATAAGATTCCTGCATGCTGAATTTTGTCTGCTTCATCAGTTCCCTGAAATGATCCCTTTTCTCCTGCATAAAAGAGGAAAGAGATAAGTAGGCATCCGGGTTCTTCAGGAAGGCCGCCAGCGCCACCTGGGCGGGGGTAAAACAGGAAAAGCAATTGAACTGGTGCACTTTCCTGAATTCTTTGGTCAGCTCCGCGGGAGCAATACAGTAACCCAGTTTCCACCCGGTGCAATTATAGGTTTTCCCGAAAGAGAAACACACAAAACTCCGCTGCAGCAGATCCGGGTAGCGAAGGAGGCTCTGGTGTGGAATACCATCGAAGATCAGGTGCTCGTACACTTCATCGCTGATGATAAAAATATTCGTACCCTCCACAATTTTTCTCAGTTCCGCGATGTCATTTTCACGGATAACGGTACCGGTAGGATTGTGCGGCGAGTTGATGATGATGGCCTTTGTTTTGGGGTTCACCGACCTTTTCACCGCCGCCCAGTCAATATGATAGTTGGGGTAAACCAAACCGATCGTGACCGCCTTCGCACCATTGATCTCGATGTTGGGAATATAGCTGTCATAGGCAGGCTCGAATACGATCACCTCATCACCCGGCCCGAGTATGCTCGTGAAAGCGGAATAGATCGCATAAGTGCCGCCCGGTGTAATGGTGATCTCGGTATCCGGGTTGATGCTGGTGTTATATAATAAAGAAACCTTTTCAGCTATGGATTCCCGCAGCGGCATCCATCCCGGCATGGGCGAGTACTGGTTGAAATCCTTCTTCATGGCTTCGTTCACCAGCGCCACGAGTTCCGGGCTCATGGAATAATCCGGGAAGCCCTGGCCGAGATTGATGGCATTGTGTTCGGAGGCCAGCCGGCTCATTACGGTGAAAATAGTGGTGCCGACACCGGGGAGTTTTGAATGAATGTACAACGGGAACGAGTTAATTATATATGCAATAAAAATAAGAAGATGAACGGCTTCGTTAAAATAATATTCATAGTGAAAAACTGCTAAAAATGATACAACAAAAGAAAGGCTGCAGCTTTACTGCAGTGTAATCGGAATCAGAACAGGGCTATCAGCACCTGAACCGTCGCCCAACTCGCCTTGTGAGTTTGATCCACAAGCCCACAAAGAGCCATCGGTTTTTACTATCAAAGTATGTAGACTGCCGATACTTACACTTTTTACATTGTCGGTGATTTTAATAAAGACAGAACTGCTCGCAGTAGACCCATTGCCAAATTGTCCGTAACTGTTATATCCGGAAGCCCACAGCGAATTATCCGTCTTAATAATAAACGAATGATTCCAACCTGCGCATACGGCCTTTACGTTACCTGTAATATAGATTAAAGTACTTTTATTGGTATTGGTTCCATCTCCAAGGGTTTCCCAATAATTGGCCCCGCAAGCCCACAGCGAATTATCGGTTTTTAATACCAGGGTGTATAAATATCCGGCGCTTACAGAAAGTACGTTTTCCGCAAGTCTTTTTAAGGACAAACTGATATTACTGCTACCATCGCCCAGTTGCCCGAGGGCATTACCACCGCATACCCAAAGGGAATTATCGTTCTTGATTATTAAACTATGGTCTTCATTCGTACTTATTGCCTTAACATCATCCGCAACCTTTGTCAGAATGTTCCTTGATGTACTGGTGCCGTCGCCCAGGCGGCCCTGCTGATTATTTCCACAAGCCCACAGCGAATTATCATTTTTTATTACCAGGCTATGTTGATTACCGGCACATATGGCTTTTACATTGTCTGTGATCTTTACAAGACTGTTCCGGTTATTGTTAGTTCCATCCCCCAGCTGTCCATAATAGTTGTTACCACATGCCCAAAGGGAATTGTCGTTTTTTATTACCAGTGTATGCGCGCCTCCGGCGCTTACAGCGGTTACGCCATCGGAAATTTTTGTAAATCTGTTTTTGTTAGTAACGCTTCCGTCTCCCAGTTGTCCCTGACCGTTTGTTCCTGCGGACCAAAGCGAATGATCGGGTTTTACAACGAACGAATAAGTATAACCGGCATCTATCTGCATTTCGGAGGGTTGTGGGACTGGCGGAACACTATTGTTGCTTTTTTTACAACCCATAATTGCAGCCACGGCAAAACAAAACAGAAAAGCGGGTAGCTGTTTTTTCATACTCAATCAAGTTAAACATATTTTTTGATTACTGTTGCCTTCGGACACCAGTAAAACCAGGGTTGCCATTTGCTGATACATCAGCGTAAATGCTGTAATTTGGAAAGCAATGGTAACCAAACTCCTGGCGTTCTTCAACCCCGAACAATTCAGGGGCTGGGGGAAGAAGCGACGTTATTTTGAGGGCTGGTATTTTAAAGTGGTCAATGCGGCGGAAACAAATGCCCTTGCTATTATTCCGGGTATTGCCATGGACGCACAAGGGAACCGGCAGGCCTTTATCCAGGTGCTCGACGGTAAAAAACGAACGGCCCTTTATCATAAGTTTGATTTTTCCCGCTTCAAACCATCTGCCCGGAAATTCCAGCTGGAGATCGGGGAGAACCAGTTTTCTGAGGACCATATCCGGCTGCACCTCCCTGGTGTAAAGGGGGAGCTCTGGTTTTCCGGTAATGTTTCCTGGCCAAAGCCTTTTTACTCCCCCGGGATCATGGGTCCCTATTCCTTTGCTCCCTTTATGGAGTGTTACCACGGTATCGTGAGCATGGACCATGCCATCCGCGGCGAATTGATTGTAGACGGCGTGCGCATCGATTTTAATAACGGGCGGGGTTATATCGAGAAAGACTGGGGCCGTTCCTTTCCCTCCGCTTATTTCTGGCTGCAGACAAATCACTTTAGTGAACCGGGTATCTCGCTGAAAGCATCCGTAGCAAAAATTCCCTGGTTGCGAAGCTCCTTTACGGGATTTATCGCGGGTGTTTGGCTTAAGAACAGGCTTATACGGTTTACTACCTATAACGGATCCTTACTCAAAAAGGCTTTTGCCGATCAACAGGTACTGGAGCTGGTAATGGAGAACAAACAATACCGGCTCGAGATCCTGGCACACCGCGATAAAGCCACGGCCCTTGCGTCGCCGATACTGGGTTTAATGGATGGACGTATTGAAGAAAGCATGACCGCCAAAACACAGGTAACTCTATACGATAAAAAGAATAAACGTATGATATTGGATGATACAGGAAGGAATACCGGACTGGAGGTTGCGGGTGATATTGAGTCGATAATGGTCGGAACTCAATTTTGAATGTTCATCTTTTAGGATCACTCAGCCGGAGGAACATAAAACGAAAGCGTGATCCACCACACCGTGATCTTATCCATCGCCTTTTTTACCAGCGGCATATCGGTGTCCAGGCCGCCATCCCCATACAAGCCCCCGTCTCCTTCAAATGTATCATTGAGATTGAGCCGGTACCCGATCGCCGATTTATCCAGCCCGCCTCCGTTATAGGAATAGACCGAACCGCCGTAATCCCACCCAAAACCATAAAAGGATATTTTGTTACCGTTTGCTTTCAGAAGATCCTTTAATCCCGACCCGATCTTAATTCCCTCTGCGCTATGCCAGGCAGGACGATCGCCAAAACACTCGATCAGTCCGATCTCCCGGTGATAGGCGGAATCCTTCCAGATGATGGTGATCTCGTTGGCCTGGTTCGGGTACACTTTGGTCACGTCTATGGAATCAATGCATTCCGCATCGCACTCCCGCACATCCTTTATATTTTCTTCCCCGAAGATCCGTTTCAATTCATCAATGCCGGTATGGGCCCCGATCAGACCCCAGGAGCTGTTGGTAACCAGAAAACTATCAACGCGTGCTGGAGGTGCTGTCGTTACAGGTGAGCCGCTTTTTGCTTCCTTGTTTTTACAGGCGGCGATTGCCACCAGCGAAAACAAGAACGGAAAGATTTTTTTCATACCCCAAATTGTATTGCGTTAAGCATTCTCCACTATAGCAGAGGCCTCAATTTCAACCAGGTATTCCGGGGAGATCAGTTTACTCACTTCTACCATCGTGGTGCAGGGGCGGATGTCCTTAAAGAATTCGCCATGCGCTCTTCCGTATTCTTCCCAGCGGGAAATATCGGTTACAAAGATCCGGGTCCTCACCACATCTTTCAGAGAGGCCCCGGCACGCTGCAGCACGGCTTCTATTTTCTGCAGCACGAATTTTGTCTGCTCATAAGCACTGTTACCGCCTACCAGGTCATTGTTCTCATCAGCGGCCACGGTGCCGGTAACTTCTATGATATTCCCAACCCTGACCGCACGGCTGTAACCTACGATCGGTTCCCATTTGGCGCCGGAAGAATAGTTAGTTCTTTGCATGTGATAATAGTTTTGAAAAGTAAACAAGAGCTTGCCTCAAAGCACATCCGCCCTTCGATATTCTTAACTCCTTGTTCATCATTCTTCATTCTTCAGGCCCCCGCTTCCTCAGCGTTTAATTTCCATATTCTCTTCACTTATCAGACTCTCACCGTTCAGCCGAAGCAATATTTGCGCCACGGTCACTACATCCTTCTGGCAATACGTAACGATGCGCTGCAGGTTCTTATCTTCCCAGTACACCTTCCACACCATGCTGCCGTCAATATCATCCTTGGGTGTAGGAATGCCCAGCGTATAGGCAAGAAGGTTCAGGGAAGTAAAACTTTTAAAATCTCCGAATTTCCAGAGTTCCAGCGTATCAAAATGATTCACCTCCCAGGGTTTTTTCCCGGAAATATTCAGGAGGGGCGGGATCGGAAGTCCGTTCACGATCATCCTGCGGCACAAATAGGGAAAATCGAATTCCTTTCCGTTGTGGGCGCAAAGGTATTTAGGTTCACCGGCAGCCCATTTTACAAGCATTTCGGTGAACTGCTGCAGGAGCGATCGCTCATCATCTCCCGCGAAACTTTTCAGGACGATCTTCCTTTGTGCGGGTGGCCCCTGCACAACGCCGCAACTGATGCAAATGATCTTGCCAAATTCTGCATAGATCCCCGCACGCGGATAAAGTGTTTCCTGGGATTCTCCTTCATGGAACCGGGCAAGCGAATGGGCCTTGATATCCCAAAGATCCTTCCATTCTTCCGGCAACGCCCCGTATCCGGGATACTGGGGAACGGTTTCAATGTCGAGGAATAATATATTATGTAGGGGAAATTGGCTCATGACCTGCGGGTACTTTAAAAGTACGGAATGAGGCCAGAAACTCCATGGTCATTTAACCGGATTTTTCAGAGGTATTTATCGCCCTTGTTGCGCTTTACCTCGGCCACATACTCCCGGATCTCCTGTTCCATGTTCTTTTTGCAGATCAGCAGGACGTCTTTTGTGTCCACAATGATATAATCTTTCAATCCCTGCAGCAGCACCAGTTTGTTATCGGGCACGTGTACCATACAATTATTGGCATCCACCACCATTACGTTCTTGCCCACCACCGCGTTGCCGAAATAATCCTTTTCCATATTTTCCCAGGCGCTGTTCCAGGTGCCGAGATCGCTCCAGGCAAAAGAGGCGGGGGTCAGGTACACGTTATCGGCTTTTTCCATTACCGCGAAGTCGATGGAGATATTGGTGCATTGCGGGTAGATGCTCTCAATGGCCTGCTTTTCCTTTGACGTATTGAACTTGTCCTTCTCGGCGGCAAACAACTCATACAATTCCGGTTCATATTTTTCCAGCGCCGCGAGAATGTTTTTCACTTTCCAGGTAAAGATGCCGGCATTCCACAAAAAATCACCGCTGGCAATAAAGGTTTTCGCCAGTTCTTCATTGGGCTTTTCGGTAAAGGTCTTCACCTTATACATTCCCGGAGCGGCCTCTGTGGTTTCGTGCTGTATATAACCATATCCCGTATTGGGATAGGTGGGTTTTACGCCAATGGTGACCAGGGCGTTGATATGATCCACAAAGTGAAGGGCTTTTTTGGCCGTTTTGACAAACTCATCCGTTTCGAAAATCAGGTTATCCGACGGCGCCGCGATCATCAGCGCTTTGGGATCTTTCTTCATTAATTTGAAGGCAACATAGGCGATACAGGGAGCCGTGTTCTTCCGGGAAGGCTCCGCCAGGATATTTTCTTCGGGAATATCGGGCAACTGTTTCTTTACAATACTCACATACTCTCCGGCGGTCACCACATAGATATTTTCTTTTGACACCACTTTATTATACCGCTCAAAGGTTTGCTGTATGAGCGTTTTTCCCGTTCCCAGGATATCCAGGAACTGTTTGGGAAGGTTGGTGCGGCTCATCGGCCAGAAACGGCTTCCGATCCCCCCGGCCATTATTGCAACGTAGTGATGTTTGTTCATGATGAATTGTCAATAGTCAATGGCGAATGCGGTTCCAATAAGCCATACGGCCGTTAAATCAACCCCTCTTTTACCAGGTCGTGTAAATGAATGATCCCCGAATATTTTCCGTTTTCTGTTACTGCCAGTTGTGAAATGGAATTCTTTCGCAGCATTTCCAGCGCATCCACCGCCAGTTCGCCGGGTCCGATCGTCCGGGGATGGGTGGTCATGATATCGCCGGCCGTAACCGTATCGATGGCCAGCGGCTTTTCCAGCATTCGCCTCAGGTCGCCATCCGTGATGATACCCAGCAGGTTTTCTTCCTCGTCCACAACGGCGGTTACACCCAGCCTTTTGGCGGTCATCTCCACGATCACCTCTTTCAGCGATTGCCCCGCTTTTACCATGGGCCGCTCATTGTTTTCCGAAAGATCCGACACCCGCAGGTATAATTTCTTTCCCAGTATGCCGCCGGGATGGAACCGTGCAAAATCTCCGGGCTGAAACCCCCTTAACTCCATCAGGCAAACGGCAAGCGCGTCTCCCATTACCATTTGCGCGGTGGTACTGCTGGTGGGCGCCAGGTTATTCGGACAGGCTTCCTGCTCCACGGTTGTATTTAAAACATAGGTTGAGTTGCGGGCGAGATATGAATCGGTATTGCCGACCATTCCAAGCAGCACATTGCCGAAACTCCTGATCAGGGGCACCAGCACTTTTATCTCCGGGCTCTCCCCGCTTTTACTGATGATCAACACCACATCATCCGGCAACACCATTCCCAGGTCGCCATGAATGGCATCGGCAGCATGCATGAAAATAGAGGGAGTGCCGGTAGAGTTGAATGTGGCAACGATCTTCTGTGCGATCACAGCGCTTTTACCGATTCCGCTTACCACCACACGGCCCTTACAATCCGCAATGGATCGAACAGACCGTTCAAAATCCTCATTGATAAAGGAAGCCAGTCCGGCAACAGACTGAGCCTCTAACTCAATGGTTTGGAGAGCTTTTTGTATGATCGAAACCGACATAAAATGAATTCATTCTGCCTGTCCCGCATTCGGAACGGCAGACGATGGCGGCAAAATTAGAGGATTTAACCTCAAAACACCGTTACGCAATCGTTGCTTTTCAATTTTAACGCTTATTCCGCATCCTGCTGCCCCGCCATTTGTAAATTTGCAGTTCTTTAAACGGGGAATGAGGTTGTGCGAGAGGCTCTCCGGAAGTTGTCCCCCCTGGACCCGCCACGATAGTTCCGCTTAACGCTGACTCCCCGGTTTTTAAGAGAGTATAAACACTTATTTACCCGATGACCCTGAACACGGGCGGCTGCCGTTGAAAAAATATAGTTTGAGCGGCGGCCATTTCGAGCAAAAATGAGTATCTTAAATAAATCAGCATTTGGAGCGGCCCGAGCATTTTCGGGCGTGAGAGACCGAAGGATCTCAATACGAACCAGTGACCTTCGGAGTAAATTTTTGAGTAATGGGAACATCAACAGCGAAGAAGCCAACCGCTAAATCCAGTCCGTCAAAAACCGGCAAGACAGTTAAGGTTAAGGAAACAACAACGTTAAAGAAACGAACGGCAGACAAACGGTTTGACCTGCACAAAGCCCTGCAGGAATATTTTGGATTCAGCAAATTCAAGGGAACGCAGGAAAAAGCCATTGAAGCGTTGCTGGCGGGTCACGACACATTCGTCATCATGCCCACCGGGGGTGGTAAAAGCTTATGCTACCAATTGCCTGCAATGGTCAGCGAAGGGGTTTGCATCATTGTTTCCCCGCTGATCGCACTGATGAAGAACCAGGTGGACCTGGTTCGGGGTTACAGCAGTAACGACGAAGTGGCGCACTTTCTCAACTCCACATTAAATAAGAGGGAAATAAAAGAGGTTCATGATGACCTGCTCACCGGCAAGACGAAGATGCTCTATGTAGCGCCGGAAACGCTTACAAAACAGGAGAACCTGGAATTCTTTTCCGACCTGAAGATCTCTTTCTTTGCCGTGGATGAGGCACACTGTATTTCGGAGTGGGGGCACGATTTTCGTCCCGAGTACCGCCGGTTACGGGAAATGATGGTCCAGATAAATCCCGATGCGCCCGTGATTGCGCTCACCGCCACGGCAACCCCAAAAGTTCAAAGCGACATCATCAAGAATCTTGATCTCAGGGAACCGAAAGTGTTCATCTCTTCCTTCAACCGCCCCAATCTTTATTATGAAGTGCTTCCCAAGATCAAGAAAGCCCAGACCGATGAGAACATCGTCCGCTTTATCAAGGGGATGAAAAATAAAAGCGGCATCATTTATACACTGAACCGGAAGACCACCGAAGAGCTGGCGGATATCCTGATGGCCAACGGTATCAAGGCCGTTGCCTATCATGCGGGCCTTGACAGCAAGTTGCGCTCGGAGCGGCAGGACCAGTTCCTCAATGAAGACGTACAGGTGATCTGTGCCACGATCGCCTTCGGGATGGGGATCGACAAACCCGATATCCGCTTTGTGATCCACTATAATATTCCCAAGTCCATCGAAAATTATTACCAGGAGACCGGCAGGGCCGGCAGGGATGGACTGGAGGGGAAATGTGTGCTATATTATTCACATAAGGATGTGAGCAAACTCGAACACCTGATGCGCGACAAACCCCTTAGTGAAAGAGAAGTGGGGGCGCAGCTGATCAACGAGACGGTTGGCTTTGCCGAGACAGGGGTATGCCGCCGTAAAGTGCTGATGAGTTATTTCGGCGAAGAGTATGAGAAAGAAAATTGTGGTCAGTGTGATAACTGTAAGCATCCGAAGGAAAGGGTGGAAGCAAAGGAACAGGTGGTGATCGCACTGAAAGCCATCAAAGCCCTGAACGAACAGTTTGCCACGGATTACGTGGTCCAGATCATCATCGGAAAACTCACTCCGCAGAACCAGATGTTCCGTCACGATGGCCTGGAGGTTTTTGCCAGCGGGAACGACCAGGACGCTTATTTCTGGAACTCGCTGATCCGGCAACTGATACTCGAGGGATTGCTGACAAAGGATATTGAAGAATACGGGGTGCTGAAGTTCACCAAAAAAACGGAAGCCTTTTTGAAGAAACCCAAATCCTTCCCGATCGTACTGAATAAATTATATGATGATGCCAATGCGGATGATGAAGAAGGAACAGAGACGACCGCTGGTGCAGCTACCGATGAAAAGCTGATGGCCATGCTGCTGGACCTGCGTTTGAAAGAAGCCAGGAAAAAAAACCTCCCGCCCTTTGTTATTTTCCTGGAAGCCTCCTTGCAGGATATGGCTACTTTCTATCCGATAACAATGGAGGGCCTGGAAAAATGCCAGGGCGTAAGCAAGGGAAAGGCCCTGAAATACGGAAGACCTTTTGTGGACCTGATCGCGCGTTACGTGGAAGAGAACAATATTGAAAGGCCGGATGATTTTGTGATGAAGAGCGTGGTGAATAAGAGCGGCAACAAGGTTTATATCATCCAGAACACCGATAAAAAGGTTTCCCTGGAAACCATCGCCAAGAATAAGGGCTGGCGCATGGATGAGATGCTGGAAGAAATGGAGACCATTGCCGCCAGCGGTACCAAGCTCAACCTCGACTATGCCATCGATGAAATGCTGGATGAGGACGACCAGGATGAGATAATCGAGTACTTCAAGGGCTGTGAAACATCCTCTTTACAAGTGGCCCAGGAAGAGCTGTCTGACTATAATTTCAACTGGGAGCAGCTGAAGATCATGCGGATCAAGTTTTTGAGTGAGTATGGGATGTAGGGTCTGCACCCGGAAGTAACAAATCCCAATAAAGAGGCCCCTGTCCTCTTTTTTTTGTGCAATCCTGCCTATATTTGCAACCCCGAAGCGCAAAAACGAGGATAGGCTTCCACTTACCAAGTCTCTGTGTTTCAGGCTCCAGCCTTGCTCAGGCTTTGGCTGGTAAAAGGTGCGGTAGCTCAGTTGGTAGAGCAAAGGACTGAAAATCCTTGTGTCGGCGGTTCGATCCCGCCCCACACCACAAAAAAAATACACAAACAATTGACCCTCAGTAAAATGAGGGTTTTTTGTTGAATTCGGTGTCCCAAATGGGTGTCCCAAAATAATATTGTTTTGAGTATCTCAAAAGCTATTAGCTAATTTTTGCGAATTATTTGAATACTAGTTACTAACTTTGAACCAACATGTCCACTCCCCATCTCGTTAGATCTGGGTGCTTAGAGTGGACTTTTTTTTTGCACTAGTGCAAACACTTCCAACACAATCTCCACTTGTTTATAAAAACCCTGTACAACTGCTAATATCCAGGGGTGTCAGTCCTATTGATGTAATAGTTGTCCTGATTCCTTACAACAAACTTCCAACGACTTTTGAAGATCAGATAAAACTATTTGAAAATCGTGGATTGAAATTAGAGAATAAGTCCAAAGTACTCCATCTACTTAAAAAAATTAGTTATTATAGATTCAGCGCCTATTGTTATCCATTACTAGTAGAGCCGAAAAGTGCACATACATTTAAAGACGGGGCATCATTTGAAAAAGCATACACAATTTATAAATTTGACAGAGAACTCCGGTTGCTTGTTGTACGAGAATTAGAGAAAATTGAAGTCGCTATAAGGTCCCAAATAATAAATGTAATGTCAAATTACACTGGAACCCCTTTCTGGCTCAATGATCCGACTAATTTTAAAGAAAAAGAAAAGCACACTCGGACAATTATAGAGATGAAAAATGATTATAGGAAAAGCGATGCTCAATTTCTAAAGGCGTTTAAGAATAAATATTCTGATTACCTTCCGCCTTCTTGGATGATCTTAGAATTAATGCCATTCGGAAATCTTTCAATTCTCTATGAAAACCTTTCTCCCGTAGTACAAAAAAGAGAAATTGCAGAATATTTTGGGCTTGACAGAAAGACATTCACATCGTGGATTCACTGCTTTGCTTACTTAAGAAACGTGTGTGCTCATCACATGAGGTTATGGAATCGTGAAATGGGGATACAACCAAAAATACCAACTGAACTTTCTAAAACATGGCTGAAAAAATTGCCTAAATCAAATTCGCGGTGTTTCTTTTTGTTCTCAACAATCCTTTACATACTCCAAACCGTAGATCCAAGAAATCAATTTATTTTTAAAATACGTATGCTTTTTAATAAATACCCAAACATAGATCCAGTAGCTATGGGTTTCCCAAGTGAATGGGAATGTGAGCCTCTTTGGGAGCTTAGGCCAACAATCATTCAAAGTCTTAAATTGGCATTTTCAAGGTAACGCTAAGTTTAAGTAAATGATAAAGCCGGGGGTAATCTCGACTCCTTGCCATTTCAATATTTTCTGTAGAAAAACTAAATTTCTACAAGCTTGTAGTGATGAGAATCAGTAGTTTTATAAAATTATAATCAACAAATGGCCTAAAAGGTGTGTTGTGGTTTAGGTCAAACTCAACCCCCCCGTTTTTATAAAAGCCTCTAGCACTATTTTATTAATCCATCGCAAAAGAAATCAAATGACAAAGATTTGCCTTTTTCTGATTTTGGCACTGGCTATGGGATGTAAAAAAAATCAAGGTTGCTGGCAGTGTTCAATAACCTGTGCCTCCTTCCCCCCCAGAGACACGTTAATATGTGACCCCGACTTCGACCCAATGACAGATCAGATAAGAGACGGTGCGAATAATGATTGTGGATCTTTGTGTGAAAGGCAATAGGGGGATCGTTTTTGTACTGAGTGATTGATATACCCAAGCGTATGGAGTAAGTTAATTGGGGACCAATTCGAGTAGATTTAGAAGGCCACTCCGGCCTGTACCTTAAACCCGTTATAGCGTATGGATACCCCCGGAGCCGAAAAACCGAAAGAAGAATAGCCCATGCTCATTGTAAACCCTATGCCTCCTTTGGGTGGTTTCGCCAACACGCCAATTAGAGCATCAAATGCAGCTGCTCCTTTCGTTGTAACTCGTTGTACTGTTTGCTTGTACACAACATAACCAGGCTGAAACGCCAAAAAGGGTAAAACGTTTTTATCCTTCGGAAATAAGAAACCCCGAAAGTCAGCTTTTGGAATAATAAAGGGATCGGCTGCTTTTTTAAAGACATACGCATCAAGGCTTATCCCCAAGCCAATATAATCGCCTAAACGAAAACCAACCCCTCCATTAAGATTAAATTGATTTGTATAATTTCTCTTTATAAAAAAGGAGGGTTGTAAAAAGGCATACCCTTTATCTTGCGACTGTACCGCTAGCGGGAGTAAGATTAATATAATTAGCAACTTTTTCATAATCCTGGTATAAGGTTTTGATTAAATATCGATGGGGGCCTGTATCTAAGCTACAATATTTTGATAATAAGCGGAAGGAATCATTTGTACTTAATTCAATATAACTTAATTGTGGGGTTCGTGTTTACCAATGTCTTGCTTTTTATATGATACAAAAGTTATTATTGTGTCCTCACGGGTTCTACCCTCGTTCCACATAATAGAACTGGATTTTTTCTTTGAGATTTTTGCGCAAAAGCTTTCATATTCTTCTTTTGAGTATTCAACACCATCATGTTCATAAATACCGGGCTTATCATCACTTTGTATAAAAATGTAAACCCTGGGTGGGCGCAGATCGCCAATTGAAACCCTGCCGGTCATTAGGCAACGAAGTGCCTGAATCTTTTTTTTTCTATTGTCCATTTGTATAGCTGTTTTGATTCTCAATGATTCTTTGATACAATTCGTCAATCTGATCGTCAGGCAATCTTTCAATATCTGTTTCTAATTGGACAGCCTGTAGCCTGGGCAATCCGTACTGCAAAAGATCACAATATAGTTTTACACGGTCCCTGGGTTTCAGTTCCAGGAAATCGGCCTGAACCCGGTCAAAGTTGGTTTCTAAAAACCCGGCGATCATCTCCCGGAGCTGTGAACTGGTCCTGTTTACCGCCCCCCTTGGCCTCCCGTCCGGGTTTCCGCTAATACCTTTCTCAAAAGCCATAAACTTGTTTTTTATTGTATTTTTTCAATCAATTAAGCGGTGTTGCCAATATTACCCCACTCCCCGTTCTGTCTATGATACACGAGATCTATTTCAAGCACCCCCTATTACGCTGAACTATATAAAGCTCACTGCAATAAAGCGCACCCGATTTGACTTGCTGAATCCCTGCCCACCCTCGGTAAATGATGTTTTCAGACTGCCTAAACCACTGAAATAGTTGATGTGGTCAAAATTTGGCCGTCAAAAAACTACGATTTGGGTCATCATCATACCTACCAGCTTCAGGTCTTATTGTCAATGCCATGACTGGAAACAGGGGACCCGCTCACTCCAAATATGTGCTTTTCAAATTAGCGGTTGTCATCTCGAAGGCTTACGCCTGACATTGCCGCAACAGGTCGGTAGAAACCATTCAACAAAGAACTTTTTTGAGTTGTGCGGGTTTGTCATGCCCTCCCGGTCGAAACTTGAAAACACCGGATTTATATATTCAGATCATTAATTCTTATTATCATCCGGATCCGTCCCGGTCTTATCTGTCGGGCTAAACATTACGGATCCGTTATGTTCCATGACTTCAAACCAGGCTTCCAAGTCCTTATTATGTTGCTTTTCGTTTTCCTCTACGATCCTTGCCCATATTTCCGCATCCCGGAGTCTTTCCGCTATTTCTTCCTGATCCTGTTCGGCAATAAGCTTAGACCACATATACAATTCATTTAAACGCTCGCGCTCATTTTCTTCCGCTGCTTCACGGTCCATCAGTTCAAACATTTCAGATTCAAATTTTTCCTGTTCACTAAAATCTTCAAGAAATCTTTGATTTATGTATTCAATTAGTTCGTTTTCATCGATGGTGCCATCATCCACAAATTCAAGCTGTCCCTGTTTCATACTATGCCGCTTTTAAATCAAGGGTTGATTGTTTGGGCTGCCAGTCGATCAGGGCATACCATTGCACCCTCCGCCTTGTAACAGGGCAGGGAGCCTCAAATGCGATTTTTACCTGGGGACTGATTTCGTTTAACAGGTCATAAATGGACCGGGTAATATTGGTCCTTTCCTTGCCTGTCTTTTCAGAAAGGCCCCGGCTGGTCAGGGGCTGATGATGCCGGAGAGTCTCGTAAACCAGCGTCTTTTCTCTTAACCGCTGGCCTTCGTTGTTCAGCTTTGTATAACTGTCCTTTTGGGTTTGAGTCGCATTGTGAACCCGCTCCCCGTTATCCTCTGAATCTTTGTATCTTTGTTCCATAGATGATTTCTTTTTATGCCGGGGTGAGTTGTAGCTCATAACCTCGGCATATTTTTTATGCCACTTGTTTCAGGTTGAGATATTTATCAATTGAAGATTTGGGGACAAGGATCTTTTTCCCGGCATTAGTTGACGCGATCTTGCCAGCCTTTCGGAGCTTCCATAGGAAAACATCCGAGCATTTCAAATACTTACAGGCTTGATCCACTGTTAAAAGTGTATCAGCATCGGCTGGAGCCATGTTTTTTTGTATTGCTTCTGAAACGGCTGAATTGATAAGCGCGGAAAGCTCATCATGTGTGAGATTAATAGAGATTTGTTGTTGCATAACTGAATCTATTGTTATCCAACAAACCTACCCATGAATGGGGGAAACCTCCAATACACTATTAGTGCAAAATAGTGAAGTTAGTACTTCACTTTATCAAATTATGAGTGCGGAAAACTTCTAAAAGCGCATCAATATCATTAACTCCTGAAAGATCTTTCATTTTACGGATTCGATTTTTTACAGCCCGGGTGCTAATTTGTATTGCACTCCCTATGTTATCCTGTTTAACACTCTCAGAAAGTTTTTTCAGGATGGTGAGATCTTTCTTGTCAATACCCTTTATCAAAATATCTCTTTGAATTGAATTGTCTCCGCTTTTGTTCGCATTCGGAAGAAATGCCGCTTTAACATTCTCTATTAATCCATTAATATCCTCTTTGAATAGATGGCCCTTCAACACCCCATTAGTATCGATAAGGATGGGCCATCCGCCCTCCCGTCCAATTCTGTTTAGCCAAAACATTGCCGCATCGATCATTTTTCTTGTAAAAACATATTTATCAATCCCGCTTTCCTTTTGTTTACGTACAAAATAATCTGGCCTAGCGTATGGCGGTTCGCCTAAAGCAAGAATAAATGTCAAATCTATTTCTCCTATCATTTTATGCTAGTTTTTTCATTAGTAATACCTTCCCAGTTTTCTGTGTCTTTGCGAAGTCGCTGTATATTGCTTTATCTACAATCTTGACATAGCGCATTGTCTGCTTAATATTTGAGTGTCCTAGCAACTTCTGAAGGATCTCTGGCCGTCCGCCTTTCTCCAGGTAGATTGTGGCCATTGTATTGCGGGCATCATGGCAGGAAACAATTTCATGCTTTGGGTTAATGTAATCGATCCGCTTTGCTCCGCTTTTCTTTACCTCCCGGACCACTTCATCAATTCCGGCAGCTTCTGCCACATCCTTTAATGTCCTATTTGTTTCCTGATTCGTGTAAATAGGAATAATATTTTCCCCGGTCCTCCAATCGGAGTATTTTTTAAGGATGTCAAGGGCGGCCAATCCCAGCGGGACCTTTACGGTCCTATGGACCTTGTGCATGGTGAACTGAAGTACCGAAATACTTTTACCCTCTTTGTCCTTATCCTTTACAATGTTCTCGGGTTTGATCTTATCCCAATCTGAAAACCGTAACCCCGTATAACAGGCAAAGCAAAAGGCATCCCGGACATGTGCATCTGTGGTCCCGGCTGTGAGTTTATGCTTAATCAGTTTGTTCAGCTCGGATTCGGAAAAGTGCATCAAAGTTGTTTCCGTGTCCCGTGTCGCTTTAAATCGCTCGAAGTGATCAAACGGATTTTCCCCGCTGGACTTCATTTCGCGCAGGAACGCCTTCAGGGTTGCAATACGCTTTGCCAGGGTGTTGTTCAATACCCCACTATCCTCTATCAGAAATTTTGTATAAAGGGTATTAAAGGCTGAGTTGATGGATTCAAAAGTTATTTTCCACCCTGTCTTTTCCTCAAAATCAATCATTGACCTTTTCAGGGTTTCGTATGTTTTGATAGTCGAGGGCTGCAATACTCCTCTGCGATTCATTATAAACTCGTCCAGGTGCTGATAAAAGCCCTTTCCCGCTTTTGCCGGGGCATCCTCCATGCCCAATACTTCCCGGTCAAATCTGCCTCGGAAATACTCCGCTGTTAGCGGGATCTTCAGATTCTTTGCATTGGTGATGATGGCATCTGCGCCCTGCCAAAGAGTATTCAGTCGGGAATTGGTATTGGTTGCACCCGGTGCTTTTGCTGATACTCTTTTGCTTTGTCCAATTCCAATCCAATGCTTATTGATTGCAGTCCGGCCGGTGTAATAACGGATCCGCTTTTCTTCTACGCCCTTTTTTTTCAATTTAAGGACAAGGTAAATCGGGTGGGAGCCGTCCTTTAATTTCTTGCTTCGTTCGAGCTGAAAATATAAAGTTTGCATTGTGAGATTACCTATGTTTTATATGGGAGGGTGTCCCAAATAGGTGTCCCAAAGATAGTTAATTACTATTAATTTTAGTTAGTTTTTACTAAATTTTTGGGTTGGTTTTCATAGCGTACCGGATAAACATTGGTTAACTCAAATTCACAGATTCAATTCCGCCCCACACCACGAAAGGCCCCCAATTCGGGGGCCTTTTCATTTCAGGCTGCCCCCTGCCCCGAATAATCCTTTTCTCAGTTAATCCACCATTTCGCACAATTGGTTCAGTTATGGGTTTTTTACCGCCTAAGTCCATAGCATCTTTGGTTCAGCATCGAAACATTAATCATTAAACCTTATTTTATGCAACGCTACAATATTTTCAACCAGGTGCACAAAGGACTGCGCGAATTGCTGTACCAAACCGCCAGCCGCCTGCAGCAAACGGATTTTTCCGCCAACCAGGAAAGAGAGGCTGTCCTGGAGCAGGTGAATATCGTGGTCGACCTGTTCGACAAACACGCCCATACGGAAGATTCTTTCATACTGCCTGCGCTTACTGGATACGAACCATCAGTCTGTAATTTGTTCGAAGAAGAACATGTACAGGATCATGCACTCGGTGAAAAACTTCGTTCCATCCTGAAAGGATTGGAAAATTCAACCACCGGGGATGACATCAATACCTGGGGAGCCGTGCTGCGGCCGGTATTCGTGGAATTCCTGGTATTCAACCTGAACCATATGGCCAAAGAGGAAGAGGTGCTCAACAAATTGCTTTGGCGTTATTACAGCGATGAGGACCTGCACGGTATAACACAGAAAATAATTGCCCACCAGCCTCCCGAAGCCCTGCAATTGTTCAGCATATGGATGATGAGGGGATTAAGCAATAATGAAATTACGGTCTGGCTGAAAGAGGTTAAGGGTTCGGCGCCTGAATTTATCTTCAACGGCCTGCTTGCCATAGCAGAAAAAGAATTACCCGCCAAAAGGTGGAGCGCTATTCAGGAAAATATCATGGAAGGCGCATTAATGGCCTGAACGACCTACAGGTGATAGTAGTTTGAATGCAGGACCGGTTCCGTAAGGGCCGGTCTTTTGCGTTGGGTCAATCCTTTTTCAACTTATACTTGCCCTTGCTCTTCCGGATATTACAAGCCACCACTTTATACTCCGGACACATCGCTTCTGAATCACTGATGCTTGAAGTAATATTATTGAGCATGATCTCCGGAAAATGGAAGGTGCTGCTGAGTATCCCGGGTTTTACCTCGTCGGTGATCTTTGCCTTGATGTCGACCTTTCCACGGGGCGATTCCACGCAAACCATGTCGCCGTCACTGATCAAATGCTTGCGGGCGTCTTCCTCGCAGATCAGCAATACATCTTCCGTCAGGATCTCGGCGTTGCGGGTGCGTCTTGTCATCGCCCCGCAGTTATAATGCTCCAGCTCCCGGTTGGTGGTGATGATATAGGGATATTCCTTACCGTGCTGCACGATCTCTTCCGACTCTTTGAAGTTATTGAACTGGAATTTCCCCTTACCCCTTGTAAATTTTTCCGTGTGCAGGATCTCGGTATCCGTTCCGTCTTTCAGCACCGGCCATTGCTTGCCGTTATCCCCCAGCTCTTTCCATTTCACCCCGGCAAAGAAGGGCACCACCTGCGAAATTTCTTCCAGCATGGTTTCGGCATCATAATCCGCCTGTTTGTAACCCATGCGGTTCATGATGTCCACGATGATCTGCCCGTCTGTTTTGGTTCCCTCGATGGGCTCTACCACCTGGTTCACCCGCTGGATCCTTCTTTCTCCATTGGTGAAGGTCCCGCTCTTCTCCAGGAATGAGGCACCGGGTAATATTACCGTGGCGAGCCTGGCTGTTTCGGTCATGAACAACTCCTGCACTACAAACAACTCCAGGCTTTTCAGCGCCTTCACCACATGATGCGTATTGGGATCGGTTTGTGCCATATCTTCTCCCACCACCCAGATGGCCTTTAATTTATTGTTCAGTGCCGCGTCATACATCTGCGGGATCTTATAACCCACATGCAGGGGCAGCCTGGCGCCATAAAATTCCTCGTACATTTTATGGATCTCCGGGTTGGTCACATCCAGGTAACCTGCTCCCTGGTAAGGCTGACAGCCCATATCCGCGGCTCCCTGTACATTATTCTGCCCGCGGAGCGGGTTCACGCCAACACCCCTTCTCCCGATATTGCCCGTTATCATCGCCAGGTCGGCGATCAGCATCACGGTATACGTGCCCTGTGAATGTTCGGTTACTCCCAGTCCGTGGAACGACATGGCATTGGGCGCCGTGGCATAGGCGATCGCGGCGGCACGGACTTCGCTGCGGTTTACACCCGTAACTTTTTCCAGCTCATTCATGTCCAGGTTCAGAATATTCTGCCTGAATTCTTCGTAACCTTCTGTTCTTGCAGCAATGAAATCCTTGTCCTCTAAATTCTCTTTTACGATATAATACAGCATCATGTTCAGTAACGCCACATTGGTGCCGGGCCGCAACTGCAAATGATGCTGCGCATATTTTACCAGTTCCGTTTTTCTCGGGTCGATCACGATCAGGGTCTTTCCCTTCAACGCCTGCTGCTTTATTTTGGCTCCCGTAACCGGGTGCGCATCCGTGGGGTTGGCCCCGATCACCATCATGCAATCGGTGTATTGCATGTCAATGACGGAATTGGTGGCCGCACCGGTGCCGAATGTTCGCTGCATCCCGATGGCCGTTGGTGAGTGGCAAACCCTGGCGCAACTGTCGATATTATTGGTGCCGATCACCGCCCGGATGAATTTCTGCATGATATAGTTCTCTTCATTCGTGCATCTTGCAGAAGAGATGCCGGCAATGGCATCCGGACCGTAATTATTTTTTATAGTAGTGAGTTTGCCTGCAATGAAATCATACGCTTCTTCCCAGCTTGCTTCCACAAATTCCCCGTTCTTTTTGATCAGCGGGGTTCTTATCCGGTCGGGGTGATTATAGAATGAAAACGCATACCGCCCCTTAAGGCAGGTATGCCCGCCATTTGCCGCTGCATCAAAAGGTGCCTGTATGGATTTGATGGTACCGGCATTCACGGCCACATCCAGGTTGCAGCCTACGCCGCAATAGGTACAAACCGTTCTCACTTTTTTATCAAATACAACGGATTTCGATTCAAAAACATCACTGATGGCCGACGTGGGACAGGCCTGGGCGCAGGCGCCGCAGCTTACACAATCGCTCTCGTTGAAGCTCACATCGCTTCCCTTGATGATATGACTGTCAAACCCCCTTCCCGCCATACTCAGCACAAATTGTCCCTGCACTTCGTCACAGGCCCGCACGCAACGGAAACAATTGATGCACTTGGAAAGATCGGAGGTCATATAAGGATGGCTGAGATCTTTCTTGCGGTTGAGATGGTTTTTTCCTTCGGGATAGCGAACATCCCGGATGCCGACTCTTGCAGCAACTGTTTGCAACTCACAATTATTATTCACTTCGCAGGTCAGGCAATCCAGCGGGTGATCCGTCAACACGAGTTCAATGATATTCCTGCGGAGTCTTTGAATCCTGCCGGATTCGGGATAAATATAGGAGCCGGCCATCACCGGGGTATGACAGGAGGCCTGCGCTTTTGCCGGACCGTTTTCAACCAATGCCACATCCACGCTGCAGACCCGGCAGGAACCAAAGGGTTCCAGGTTGGGTGCATCGCAGAGTGTTGGAACGGCATCCTTACCAAAATTCCTGCGGAGCAATGATAGGATGGTTTCGCCTTCCTTTATTTCATAGGGCTCGTTATTGATATAGGCAATACCCGCCTTCGCGTTTCCGTTGCCCGAGACAAAAGAAGCGGTATTGCCTTTTTTATCCTGCGAATATTTGTCCTCTTTTCTGTATACGATACCCATGATCAGGATCTTTTAAAATAGGGTGACAATTCTTTTTCAAAATACTGAAGGGCGTTTTTTACCGGCAGCGGCAATCCGCCGCCCAAAGCGCAAAGCGAACCTACTTCCAGCGTTTCCACCAGGTCGTCAAATAAGACCCGGTTGATCTTATAATCACTTTCCTGTGCCTTCTGCAGCATTTCGGCGCCACGGGTAGAACCGATTCTGCATGGAAAACACTTGCCGCAGCTTTCATGCGCGGTGAACTGAAATAAATGCTCCAGGTATTTTACAATTGGAAAATTTTCCGGGATGCAAACAACGGATGCATGGCCCAGCAGGAACCCGTTCATAGAAAACGATTCGAAATCAACGGCCAGGTCTTTGATCTTCGAAACAGGCACCAGGCCTCCCAGCGGTCCGCCGATATGCATGGCCTTGACCGGTGAACGGAATCCGCCGCCGAGTTCATTCATTACAACCGAAAGCGGCGTCCCCATATCCACTTCATAGATCCCCGGTTTATTAAAAAAGCCGTCCAGCGAAACCAGTTTGGTCCCGGTGGACCTGCCGACACCGATCGCGGCAAATTTTTCCCCCCGATTCTTTATAACCCAGGGAATACAGGCAAGGGTTTCCACATTATTGACCACCGTGGGTTTGTTGAAAAGACCCTGTTGTACCGGGTAAGGCGGACGAACCCGAACCTCGGGCCGTTGGCCCTCAATAGAAGAAAGTAAAGCCGTTTCTTCGCCGCAGATATAAGCGCCTTGTGCCGCAATTACCCTGAAGTTGAAATTAAAACCGGAATCCAGGATATTTTCTCCCAGCAGTTTTTGTTCATACAATTCTTTAATGGCAGATTCATTGATGCGGATCGCTTCGGGATACTCGCCCCGGATATACAGCACACCGGTATCGGCACCGGCGATATAACCCGCGATCAACATTCCCAGCAACACACGATGCGGCTGCTGCTCCAGCAAATACCGGTCGCTGTAAGCGCCGGGATCACCCTCATCTGCATTGCAGACAATGAATTTTTGATTGCCCGCGGCATTCCTGCAACCCTCTAATTTGATGGCGATGGGAAATCCGGCGCCACCCCTTCCTCTCAGGCCGGATACCCTGAGCTCATCCAGTAAATCACCGGGCGGCCTTTTCAAACAATCAGCCAGGAGGGAATAGTATTCTTTCACACCCGGAAATGCAGCCGTTAAAACCGCTGTTCCGTAAGAAGCAACACCATAGGTGTCGGCAATCGTCGTATTTTCTTTTTTGACCGTCGCGATCCCGCTGATGGCGTTACCAGAATAATTTTTTCCATCAACATGGAAAGAACTGTTCTCGTGGCATCGGCCAAGGCAGCACATTTCCCCGATCTCGGATTCGTCAAAATGCTGCAGCAGTTTTTCTTTTAATGCCGGCTGTGTGCCGGCCGTCATGCAGGAACTGCCGTTGCAGATATAAACTTTCTTTCCCCTGTTTTCCGGTTTCAGGAAATCGTAAAAGGTTGCGGCGCCGTACACATTGGCCTTTCCCATGATAAAGGCATCGGCCAGTTCTTCCATTTTATCCACGGAGGGCGTGCCGGTTTGCCGGGCAGCTATGCCGAGCTCCTCAAACAATGTTTGATGGACTCCTTTTCTACCGGCAAGTTCACTCAGGTTTTTTGACATGGCAATCGTTATAGTGATCAGCAAGTTTTATTCGGGTTCGGAAAATTGTCGCTCTGGTCCTCAAAAGTATGGTCAAGACAAACAAAATCTTTTTCGATCAGCAGGAACAACTCTTTTCCTTCAGCCATTTTCACACTGTGGTCAAAACCCACCACATCGGTGGTTGTCCATTCGCCGGCGATCCCTTCGGGTACAAAAATACAGATCCTGTTTCCGGAATAAGATGCTTCCAGGTTGTCAATACCCGTTGTTCTTTCCAGGCGGTAACTGAATGAGCTGCCATCCGGGAACGCTGTTTTTTCCTCGATGAAACCATCGTTACCAAAATTGGCGATCTCCGTTTTGGTAAGCCGGTAGCGAATGGAATTTCCTTTGATCCTGATTTTCATAATGATTGTCTCCCGTAAAGCCACAAGGGGCGCTGATATTTATTAACCAATTCCCCAACGCTTCGTGTTCTTTAGGTTTTTACGGAAATAATTAATTGAATTAATAATTAATAATTCTTTGATCACCTGTGTAAATATTAAACCGTCCATCTCTCAAAAACCCCACCAGCGTCATATCACATTCCTTTGCCAGTTCCACCGCCAGGCTGGAAGGAGCCCCCACGGCACATACAAATTTTATACCCGCCATCGCCGCTTTCTGGATCAATTCAAAACTCGCGCGGCCGCTTAAGAGTAAAATATGATGATCCAGCGGGATATCGCCGGCTGTCAACGCCGCCCCGATCAGTTTATCCAGCGCATTGTGCCGGCCTACATCCTCACGTGTTAGCAACAGCTCACCGCTTACGTTAAACAGGGCTGATGCATGCAGGCCACCCGTATGTTCAAAGACTTCCTGCTGTTTCCGTAATGTATCGGGAAGCTTTGTTAGTACAGGGGCGCTGATTCCAATTTTATCTTGTATTCCCGGTTTACTGAAAACAGTTTTCACCGCTTCGATCGAGGATTTGCCACAAACGCCGCAACTGGACGACGTATAAAAATGCCTTTCTATCTTTTTGGGGTCAAAGGAGATGCCGGGTCTCAGTTCCGCGATCACAATATTACCACCGGAATTACCGGCCTCTTCCACTGCAACCATTTTCAAAATATCTCCCCGGCTTTGGATGATGCCTTCTGTAAATAAAAAGCCGGCGGCCAGCTCAGAATCGTGTCCGGGTGTGCACATGGTAACGGAGATATTCTTTTGCTGGCGCTCCTTTTCCGGCCCATACACGATCCTGATCTCCAGGGGTGTTTCCACGGCCAGCAGGTCCTCGGCCTGGCTGGATGCAAAGGAATTTTTATCGCTTCCGGGAGAAGTAAACTTCAGGATCTGAACCGCTGCTACTGAGGAGGGCCGCATGTATCAAATTTACCAAATGTCCGGGCTATTCAGAAATAATTCAGGTAGCCGGAAGTGTATAGAAATGAACCACATAGACACAATGAACACAACAGAAAACACATCGTACAATACGATGTGTTCGCCCCTGTAGCTATATGGTTCAAAAAATGAATTTTCAGGACAACCCCGAAATTTTCCCGCTATTATCAATATCCATCCCTTCCGAAGCAGGAACGGCGGGCAACCCCGGCATACGCATCATATCCCCCAGAATGGGTATCACGAAACCGGCCCCGGCCGCGAATTCAAATTCCCGGACCGTGACGATGAAGTTGCGGGGACGGCCGATCTTGTTCTCATTATCCGAAAATGATTTTTGTGTTTTCGCCATGCATACCGGGAGCCCGTCAAAACCCAGCTCTTTTATCATCTTCAGACCTTCCCTTGCCTTGGGAGAATATTCCACATCATCGGCCCCGTAGATTTCTTTGGCGATACATTTTATTTTTTCTTCCACCGGCAGGCTCCAGTCGTACAGGGGTTTAAAATGATTGACACCGCTTTCAATGATGTCCACCACTACCTGTGCAATTTCTTTCATTCCTTCGCCACCCCTTGCCCAGCAATCACTCATAACGGCATTCACCCCGTGTTTGGCACATTCCGTTTTTACGAATTCCATCTCTTCTTCCGAATCCGTTTGAAAATGATTGATGGCCACCACCGGGGTCAGTCCGAATTTTTTACAGTTCTCAATATGCTTCTCCAGGTTTTCAAATCCTTTCCTCACTTTTTCCAGGCTGGGCGTATTGTATTCTGTTTTTTTAGCACCGCCATGATGGCGAAGCGCCCGTATCGTCGCTACCAGCACCAGCGCGTCCGGTTTCAGCCCGGAATAACCGCATTTGATGTTCATGAATTTTTCCGCACCCAGGTCGGCGCCAAACCCCGCTTCCGTTACCACATAATCGGCAAGCGACAACCCCATTTCTGTAGCAATGATGGTATTGGTGCCCTGCGCGATATTGGCGAAGGGCCCTCCATGCATGATCGCGGCATTGCCTTCCAGCGTCTGGACCAGGTTCGGCTTAATGGCTTCTTTTAAAAGAATGGCCATGGCACCCTGTGCATTCAGTTGGCGGGCAAAAACAGGAGCCCCCTCCCGTGTAAAACCTACCAGGATATTTCCCAGGCGATGTTTAAGGTCGTCAATATCCTTCGACATACAGAGGATCGCCATGATCTCTGAAGCGGCGGTGATATTAAAACCATCGGACCGCGGCATGCCGTTGGCGGTTCCGCCTAATCCAATGACGATATTCCGCAGCGCCCGGTCATTCATATCCATCACCCTTTTCCAAACCACGGTGCGGGGATCTATATTGAGGTTACGGGTCTTGCTCTGGATATTATTATCAATGATCGCCGCCAGCAGGTTGTTGGCTTTTTCTATGGCGCTGAAATCCCCGGTGAAGTGAAGGTTAATATCTTCCATCGGGATCAGTTGCGCATGTCCGCCTCCGGCCGCACCCCCCTTGATACCAAAAACAGGTCCCAGGGAAGGCTCTCTCAGCACCGGCATGGCGTTCTTGCCTATTTTATTCAGGCCGTCGGCCAATCCCACCGAAGTGGTGGTTTTTCCTTCCCCCGCGGGTGTCGGGCTGATAGCGGTCACGAGAATGAGTTTGCTTTTTTTGATCTTTTCCCCGTTGATCAGCTTCAGCGGCAGCTTGGCCTTGTACTTGCCGTAATATTCAAGATCATCATTGGAGATACCGGCATTCGCTGCGATCTCTTTGATATGCCGGATAGCGGCGGCCTGGGCAATGGCCAGGTCGGGATTGATAGTGGTAGACAAGCAGAATCGTTTTAAATATTATGAATCGTATTTCCTCAGCTCTTCAGGGGAATTGAAATTGGCAAATTCATTTCCCCTGAACCAGGCTTCTTTGTCAAAACTAATCACTCTGGTTTTTAATCCCGCCAGCGCATCGGTGATTTTTAACTGATCCTGCTCAAGCAGTGAACTGATATGCGTTATACAGGATCTGTCATAAACGGAACAAAGAGGTTCAGCCAAACCCTGGTGTTCGGTTAGCAACACATCTTCCTCCCCGCTGTTATGAATCAGCGCAGTTAAAAGCTCTTCCGAAAGAAAGGGCATATCGCAGCCCAGCAGGATGTTTTTTTCAGTTGTCGAATGCGCCAATCCGGTAAATATCCCCGCCAGCGGTCCTTTGTCTTTCATCGCATCTTCGATACAGGCCACTCCATATTGTTGATAGGCCGGATTCGCGGTAATAATAATGATATTGCCGGTAACCGTCCGGGCCGCGTTAATAACATGTTGCACCAGCGCTTTTCCATTGAAGATCATGAGTCCCTTATCCTCTTTCATCCGGCTGCTTTTTCCACCGGCAAGGATGATGGCGGTTATATTTTTATCGTCAGGCATGATTAATCCGGCGGCATTGCATAAGCCACGGCAATCTCCGCCCCTGTTTTTGCATTATGTTTTATCAAAGCAATATTTGTCTCCAGGCTTTCGCCCCCGGTATGCCCGGCGATGTATTGCAACAGGAAGGGAGTTGTTTTGCTGCCGCTGATGTTTTTTTCTTTGGCGGCAGCCAGGGCCTCCCGGATATGTATTTCCATTTCGCCGGCATCTATTTCCTGTTGGGCGGGAACGGGATTAGCGATCAGCACCGATCCTTTCAGCCCCATTTTCCATTTCGTATCCAGCATAGCGGCGACCTCCCGGGCGGTATCCAGCCGTAACGGACTTCTAAACCCGCTCCTGCGGGAGTAAAAACTGGGAAATTCATCCTGCGCGATGGTCACAACGGGAATACCCATTGTTTCAAGATATTCTAATGTCAGCCCGATATCGAGTATTGATTTTACACCCGCCGACACAACGGCAACAGAGGTTTCCGCCATTTCGGTAAGATCGGCTGAAATATCCATACTGGATTCGGCGCCCCGGTGCACACCGCCGATCCCGCCGGTCACAAAGATCCGGATACCCGCCATGGAGGCAATGCGCAGGGTCGTGGCTACAGTAGTGGCGCCGTACAGATTTTTACTGACCACATACGGCATATCCCGAAGGCTCACCTTCCACACATCTTTTGTCTTGCCAAAATATTCCAGTTGTTCTGCGGAAAGCCCGACATGACATTTGCCATTAAAGATGGCGATGGTGGCCGGTACGGCTCCGTATTCCCGAACAGTTTCCTCAACAGCCCGAGCCGTTTCAACATTTTCCGGCCAGGGCATTCCATGAGAGATGATCGTGGATTCAAGGGCCACGACCGCCTTCCCTTTGGCCAGGGCATCCTTTACTTCGGGATGTATTTCGAGGAATTCGTTCATTAACCGGGGTAGTATTTTGAGACGAGTGATAATAGTTTTTCCTGTGTCAGGTGTGTGGCAATGGCTCCGTTCACCTGCAGGATCTCCGCCGAAAGGGTATGTGCCAGCTTCAGGCAATCAATATCCTCCTTACCCAGGTGTTTTCCCAGGATAAAGCCGGTCAGTGATCCATCCCCGGCTCCCGTGCAATCCACCACTTCAATAGTTGGCGCATGCAGGGTGACCGACCGTTCCTTATTATAAAGCGCGGATCCGTGTTGTCCGTTGTGCAGCCATATGTTTTGAACACCTCTTATCAATAACTCGTCCACCTGTTGCTGGGTGAAGAATGCCTTTTCTGAACAAAGAACCGGTAACTCATCTTCATTGGGAGTGATAAGATAAAGCCCGATCAGGTTCGCATCCCGGTATTTCCTGGCGGGAGGAACGGAAACCGGCTCGATGATAAAGGGGATCCCCGTTTCATTACTAAAAGCCAGCAACCAGTCAGCTGTATCCACATTGATATTGGCATCTGCCATCAGGTAGGAGGCGGTCTTCAGCAGGTCTGTGTGGTTGGATAAGTGTTCGGGAGTTATTAAATGATTGGCGGCATTGGTCAGAAAAGCGGAAAACAATGAACCATCCACATTCAGGATGCCCGTGTATTTCCCGGTTAGCCCGGCTTTGGTAATGGAGGCGTCCAGTTTTACGCCGGCATCCGCAGAAACTTTTTTCAGCCAGTCGCCATCACTGTCATTTCCAAATACACTGATCAGTTGAACCGGAACCCCAAGCAAGGCCAACTGGTGAGAGATGTTGCGGCTTACTCCGCCTGCGGTCTTGGTTACACGGGCCTCGTTGGTGGTGGCCAGCATCATTTCTTCGGAAGCATGAAAAAGCTCGTCCACAAAGGAGGCACCGATACAGATAACGGGATTTGACATGTTGCAAATGTAAAGGCAAAGGGTTACTCTTCTTTCTTCCTCACGATCAAATACCAGTCATTGTCCAGCGGCAGGTAGCCATGGTCATAACAATAATAATAGGTCTTCCCGGTCCGGGTAGTAAAGGTATGCGTAAGGTATTTGAAATGGAACCCAAGCCGCAGCAGTTTATCCTTATGAGCCCTGGCTGTTTCATCTCCCCCGGGCAGGAGGGAATCCAGCACTTTCCTGTTTTTCAGTAATGCATTATTGATATTACGGACAAGGCTGCTGTGACTTCCCAGGGATTTTTGCCGGTTATTGTAATTGTTCCTGCAATAGTCATTACAGAATTTCTTGTCCACACGGCCTTTTAACACGGCACCGCAGTCCAGGCATTTCCGGATCTCCGCAATTTGTATTCCCATACCCTCATTTTTCAGAAGATTAAAATACAACTATTTATCCGCGTTCAAACGTTTTTTACACGTTTAGCTTCGGGAAAAAACGGTTAAAAACCGGGTCTCGCTTTTGGGTGATGTCATATTTGTATTGTCGGCAGGAAGTGACGTCACCCGGCCGGTTGAAATAAACAATTTTATTAATAGGGCCCGCCAGTTCCGTGTAGCAGAGTCTGTAGAGGGCCGCAAATTTTAAAGCAATGAATGCATTAGTTAACAAAGTTCAGTTGATCGGCAACCTGGGCAAGGAGCCCGAAGTGAAAACCCTGGAAAGTGGTAAAAAGATGGCCCGTTTTTCCATGGCCACCAGCGAAAGTTATCGCAATGCCAGCGGAGAGAAAGTGACAGAAACACAATGGCACAACCTGGTGGCCTGGGGTAAGCTGGCCGAGATCGTGGAGAAGTACCTCGTCAAGGGAAAAGAAGTGGCCATCGAAGGCAAACTCATCAACCGCAGCTACAACGACAAGGACGGAAACAAAAAGTACATCACCGAGATCCAGGTGAATGACCTCCGGATGCTGGGTGCGAAGGTTCCCGAAGCGTAGATTTTAAGGCCACGAAAAAACACGAAATAACACGAAAGTGATGCGTGATTTCGTGGCTTTCTTTTTTAAGCGAGAATTTTTATTATTATGGAGTTGTTATTCAAGGAGGAAGTTTTTGCTATTATAGGCTGTTGTATTGAAGTTTGGAGAATCCTGGGATTCGGCTTTTCAGAAATTATTTACAAGGACGCTATGGAGATTGAGTTTGCAGAGAATCAATTGCCATACTTAAGAGAGAACGAACTTTGTGTTCGCTATAAGGAGAAGATTTTGCGACGTAAATTCAAATCAGATTTTACCGTTTTTGATAAAATAATTGTTGAAGTTAAGTCAGGAGTAGACGGAATAAATAGTGAAGTGATTTCACAAACCTTGAATTACTTTAAAGTATCAGGTTATCAGGTTGGATTGATCGTGAATTTCGGAAAACGAAAAATGGAGTATAAAAGACTGGTAATGTAATTTTCCATATTATTTCGTGTTATTTCGTGTTTTTTCGTGGCTAAAAATATTTATTGTGGCAACCTTCTCTCCCGATACCAGCAACGACTTGTTCCACCTGGCCATCCAGCTGGTGAACCAGACCAACCGCAACCTGTTTCTCACCGGCAAGGCCGGCACAGGCAAGACAACGTTTTTAAAGTATATCCGGGAGAACACCCCGAAGCAAATGGCCGTAGTGGCCCCCACCGGCGTCGCCGCCATCAACGCGGGTGGTGTAACGATCCATTCTTTCTTTCAATTGCCGCTTTCGCCCTATATCCCCGAAACGGGGGGACAGGGTTTTTCCGGCGACCCGTCAGCCGTTACCAACCGGCATGGTTTACTGAGCAGGCTTCGTTTCAATGATGATAAGAGAAAGGTTCTTCAGCAACTGGAACTGCTGGTGGTGGATGAGATAAGTATGGTGCGCTGCGATGTGCTGGACGCTATGGATACGGTGCTCCGGCATATCCGCCAGCGTCCCCTGGAAAGATTCGGTGGCGTACAGGTATTGTTCATCGGTGATATGCTGCAGCTCCCCCCGGTGGTAAAGGACCAGGAATGGAACCTGCTATCCGAATATTACAAAAGCCCGTATTTTTTTGACAGTATCGTATTGAAGGAAGATCCGCCCCTTTATATCGAGTTCAATAAGATCTACCGGCAAAGCGATGAGCAATTCATTTCGGTATTGAACCAGGTTCGTAACAACGAACTGGATGAATTTGGAATGAAGGTACTGGAAAGCAGGTTCCAGCCCGGTTTCCGCCGAAGCAAACAGGATGGCTACATCATTCTGACCACCCACAATGAAAAAGCAAAGAACACCAACGCCGGGGAGCTCCGGAACCTCCCGGGAGAAGTATTCAGTTACGAAGCAGAGATCACGGGTGATTTTCCGGAAAAAGCTTCTCCTGCCGATGAAACACTGTACCTGAAAGAAGGTGCACAGGTCATGTTCATACGGAACGATTCCGCCGAAAACGGGAAAAGATTTTTTAACGGAAAGATCGGCATCGTTTCAAAACTTGATACGGACGCGATTTTTGTACGCTGCAAAGGAGAGGATTCGGAAATTAAAGTGGGCAAGGAGAAATGGGAGAATATTCGCTACACACTTAATAAAACCAGCCGTCAACTGGATACCGATATACTCGGATCCTTTACACAGTATCCTTTACGTCTTGCCTGGGCGATAACCATTCATAAAAGCCAGGGGCTCACATTTGACAAGGCCATCATCGATGCCGGCGAGGCATTTGCCCCCGGCCAGGTATATGTTGCCCTGAGCCGCTGCACGAACCTGGAAGGACTGGTGCTGCAAAGCCGGGTAAGATCCGGTAACTTATTCAGCGATCCCCGGCTCACGGAATTTTCTGACAGGGCACTTAGCCAGGGTCACCTTGAACAGGAACTGGCCAACGCCCGGAGCAACTACCTGTTAACAGCGGTATGCTCTCTTTTTGATTTCAGCAACAGCGTCCGCAATGGGAGCGAGTTGCTTAAATACCTTGCAGAACATGGTACATCCTTTACAAAAGGTGTCATGTCCTGGGCGGGTGAACTTTCAGGGATGCTGGATAAAATACAGGGGATGGCGCTCCGGTTTCAGCAGCAACTTCGGTCAATTTACCAGGAAGGTTTTGCGGGGGAAAATCAATTGCCACAGGAAAGGATAAAAGCGGCGGCTGTTTATTTTATCGCCGAAATTGATAAGGTCCGTCAATTTATCCAGCGCTCCGCTGCCGTTACCGACAGCCGGATACATGCCAAAGAGTACAATGATGCGCTGCGGGAAATCTTTGCCGGGCTTACGCAGCAACAGTTTTTAATGGAAGGGGTTGAGGAGAAGTTTGACCTGGAAACCTATTATGCCCGGAAGAGAAGCTTTGTAGTGCCGCCCTTTACGGTTAATTCCTATGCTGGCGCATCAACAAAAAGAACCGAAAGCCCCCACCCCGTTCTGCACCAGCAATTACGAAAACTTAGGGATACCATCTGCTCCCGGAAGGACCTGCCCATCTATTTGGTAGCCGGTACGAATACCCTTGACGAGATGGCCCGGTATCTGCCGCAAACACTTGCGGAGCTAAGAAAGATCAGTGGATTCGGGGATGCGAAGATCGCGCTGTACGGACAGGAATTCCTGGATACTATACTCGAATACTCCGGGCAACGCGATCTGTCATCGCTGATACATGAAAAACCTGCCAAACGGGAACGAAAGAAGCGTTTGGAACCGGGGCCGGGTACCGCGAAGGGCCAAAAGAAAGCGGATACCTATGATGAAACCCTGCGATTGTTCAGGGAAGGCAGATCAGTGGCTGATATTGCAAAGGAAAGAAACCTGACTGCCGGTACTATCGAAACCCACCTGGCCAGGTTTATCTGGCAGGGCAGCATAAAGATTGATGAGATCATGTCCCCCGAAAAGCAACAGTTAATTGTTTCCGCATTAACCGTTTTTGACGGGACATCTATTACACCCGTTAAACAGCAACTGGGCGATGCGATCAGTTTTGGCGAAATAAAACAGGTGATGGCCTCCCTGGGGATCTCACAGGAAAGATCATCGGACTAAGACCACAGTTCCTTTTCTTTCCTGTCTCCCTTTTCCGGGCATAACGAAACTGGCATGCCAGGCAAAAATATTCCCATCAGTCTTTTGACCCCTAACCTTGCCGTCCCATTTCAGGGTTGGGTCGGTGGAAAAAAAGATACGTTCGCCCCAGCGGTTATATACACTTAACCGGTATTCACTTAAGGAAAGCAAGCTTCCCAGCGGACCAAACCCTTCATTCCTGCCATTATCATTGGGTGTAAAAGCCGAGGGAAAATAAATACCGATGCAGGAGAGTTCCTTTTCTGCTTTTCCCGTACTGCTGACCGGACATACATCTGTTCCGGAAATGGCGACACTGTAAAATCCTTCGGCAAGACCGGAAATGGTCGTCCCCGTTTGCGGTGGGCTGCTGTTCCATAAAAGGTTTAGCGGGATCCCATCGGCACCTGTCACATTAACCGTCAGCGAACCACCGGTATTGGTACTGCAATCAACCGGCTGAAGCATGATCACTTCTGCACCTATGATATAAATGACTTTTGTAGTGGTAGACGGGGCGTTGCCCGGGCTTTCTGCGGTAAAACGCACCGTGTATTTTCCCGGTCCGCTGAAAAGATGAGAAGGGTTGGCCAGGGAGGATGTGTTTGCTGTTCCCGAACCAGGATCTCCGAAATCCCAGCTAAAGATCGAAGGGCACAGAGCAGAACTATTAGTGAAATTAACAGTCCTGCTATTGACACAGGCATAGGTGAATGAAGCGGCGTTCGGGGGCGCTTCGCTGATCATGATATCATCCACGGCAAAACCGTCATAATCGTTACAAATGGCCCCGGCGCCAAAGACAAACCGGAATAACACTCCCGGTTTCCCTGCCAGGTAAGGCATGCAGTGTTTGGCAACCAGCCAGCCATTGCTGCCGGCGCCGCCCCTGCAACTGCCGCCTGAGGCTTGAATATTGCCCGACCAGCCGTTTCTTGCTGATCCAAATGGAGAAAGGAAATTGATAGACGCGTGATTGAACCAGTTTGCATTCAGGCAATCAACGGGATCATTTGCGCTGCCCACATAGGACCAGGTACCGCCATTGTCCAGCGAGTATTGCAGGCTTCCTCCGTCAAAATCCTTTTCTGTTTCCCAGTTCACCCGGAATTCGATGTAGGGGTACTGAAGGTTGGTGAAATTGAAACAGGGACTTTGCAGCCAGGAGGCTTCTGAATTCGTATAGGAAGCACCGGTCAATCCGCCCACGACCCAGCATTTTGTTCCCCCGCCAGCACCGGAAATAACCGCTTTGGCAGGCGTACCCCATGCCCAGTCGTTCCCGGGGCCCCCGGAAACCCAACCGCCATCGGAAGTTTCGAAACCTTCGTTATAGGGGAATGAACTGATCCCTGTACCGCATTGTGCGGCTGATTGCATCAGCCATAACGATACGCATATGAATAAGTAGGAAAATCGCAGGATCATTTTTTTCACCCGTACACCGGTCACAGTTTAGGAATAAGCAAACCACAAAAGTACATCAAATTGCCGGGCCGGTAATAAAGATGGTTCGTGTAACGGAAAGACGGTTCTCATTACCCGTCCGGACCGTCAAACGGCAGGTAATAGTATATACTAATTATTCACATTTAACTTCCGCGCGTTTGCCGGGTTGTGGTTTATTGATAACTTTCAATTAATTACTTACTGACTCATTTATGGAGACGATTAACCAACCTGCTTACCGCACTATAAGCATTCATGAAATGGCTGAAGTGCGACAAAAAATTTCAAATCTGCAAAACGCGCTATTTGCCACGGTTTCCTTTCAACCCGGAGAAATGATCGCTGATTTTTCCGCCGGCACTATATCCGCTGAACCTACTTACCTGACGGTACAGGTCGGAGCGGGAAAGCATATCACCCTGCAACCTGAGTTTTTACAGTATGTAAACCACAGCTGTGCCCCCAATGTGTTTTTTGATACAGCTTCCATGAAACTGCTGGCATTAAAAGAGATCGTCCCGGGTGAGGAGATGACCTTCTTCTATCCATCCACGGAATGGCAGATGTCACAATCTTTCAGTTGTTATTGTGGCAGCCATGAATGCCTGGGCACTATCCGGGGGGCAAAATTCCTCTCCAAGGAGGCACAGGAAAAATACCGGCTCACCCCGTTTATTCAACAACAACTCGCCAGGCGTAAGCGAACGGCAAGAAAAGTAGCCTGAACAAGAATGAAGACAACCGAAGCAAAACGGCTGCTCAAGCCATATATCATATGGGTGCTGGCACCGCATCTTGAATCAGACGATCCCAATATTCAGCACTATTATGATTTTACGCAGAGTATAAAGGAATACACAAAGGTTTTTAAAGAACTTGCTGTTGATTGGAAATGGCAGCCTGTAACGATGAATGATTATGGGGATGTTATCGCTTCGATCGCCGGGAAAAGTAACGGGAAGACACCGCTGATACTGAATCTATGTGACGGCGACGAGGTCAATGACACTCCCGGGGTATCGGTAATCCGTGAACTGGAAACACGGGGACTCATTTATACCGGTTCCGATATTCATTTTTATAATTTGACCACCTCCAAGATCCCCATGAAGAAGGCTTTCGATAAAGCCGGGGTTCCAACAGCCAACTGGAGGGTGATTTCGGATAATAAAGGTTCTACCAAAG
>JBGATE010000069.1:0-13635 GCA_044229375.1 Chitinophagaceae bacterium | reverse complement strand
CAATATGGGAATGTCCTTCTTTCCGGGGAGTGATTCCCGGATCCGTTATATAAAAATGAAAGGCCGGAAGGTTTACGAATATGCCATGAAATATGTTCCCGCCGCCATGAAGGAATGCCTGGATAAAAGCGGGGTGGAGATCACCCAGGTGAAGAAGATCTTTATCCACCAGGCCAATGAGAAAATGGACGAAGGGATCATCAACAGGCTGTACCGGTTGTACGGACTTCAAACGGCGCCGCAGAACATCATGCCGATGAGCATTCACTGGCTGGGCAACAGCTCGGTTGCCACTGTTCCTACATTATATGATATGGTGCTGAAAGGGAAACTGCCCGAACACAAACTGGAACCCGGTGATATTATCCTGTTTGCTTCGGTGGGAGCGGGCATGAATATCAACGCGGTGTGCTATCGCTGCTGAGCAACCGGGATCATTCCCCCATTTTCACGTTTACCGCCATGGGGCCGCGGGGTCCGTTCTGAATCTCAAAAACTACCTTATCGTTTTCCTTAACGGGACCGGGCAGATTGTTGATATGCACAAATATGCTTTCCTGGCTAGCCTGGTCCTTAATGAACCCAAAACCTTTTTCCTGGTTGAAGAAAGTGATCCTGCCGGTGCGGAACTGATCTTCTGCTGAATGCACATATTCCGGAACTCCGATCACAATATCTTCCAGCTTCACTTCAATTCTTTTATTCGGATCCGGGGGAGTGGAGCTGATATTGCCGTTCTCGTCCACATAAGCCATCATGTCATCCATTCCTTTCCCTTTGACCATGCCTTCTTTCCTTTCCTTCATCTTATCCGCCTTATCTCTTTTGTTTTTTTGTTTTTTCTTTTCTCTTTCCTTTTTGTTCCATGAATCAGCCATACTTGATTAATTTTTTTAATGATGTAATAACCTGCTGGGTACTTGTACAAAGAAAGCAGGGGACTAAATGTTGCTTTCTTACCAGGTAAGTTACATGAAGGTACGATATTTTCCCCATAGTTAAACGGGCCCCTCCGCAAGTTCTCAAGCTGAATGCCTTGCGTAATGTTGCCGGGCCGATCCGGCCAACACGGACCTTGCAAAAGAAGACCTTCCCTTGTATCCCGGTGGACAAAGAATACCGGACACTCCACATCAGAACTGCATTTGTATCAACTGTCATGAAGACTTTTGTGCCGAACTGGATGAAAATCCTGCAGATCCCAAAAAAAGCAGTGACCCTCGTGTGACCAGGCTTCCGTTAAAAGTTTCAGGAAAGGAATTCCTAACCCTGTACATATTTAAAAAGCCTGCAGGACTATAACCAGCCGGAATTTACCTGTTATCCGCAACCTGCTTCCTTTCATCAAGTCATACAGCATCCACTGCAGAAATACTTCTAACTTACTTGCAGTAAATGATCAGCCATGAAACAGATCCTGCTCGCCTGCCTGCTCCTGGGCTGCGCCCGACACCCTCAGGCACAACCTGACACTGCTGTTTTGCTGCAAGAAGCAGAAAAAAAATTGCAGACCGGATCCAAAATATCGGCCCTGCTGACAGATGACCGGTACGAGCTCGTTCGCCCTTTATCATCTTTCCGGAAACTAATTGAAACCTTTTGTAACGATGATATATTACAAATCACATCTGCCGGTGAACCCGGGAAAAGGATACGGGTACTTGGCACTGTAACAGACAAGGATAACCAACCCGTTGCCGGCGCACTGGTCTACCTGTACCAAACTGATGCCAAAGGATGGTATGCTGCCGGATCACCGCATGTGGGAGGAAATGAAGGGGATATGCGTCATGCCCGCTTGTTTGGTTATGTTAAGACTGATGCTGACGGAAAATTTGAGCTCCATACCATCAAACCCAGCGGTTATCCCCGAAGCGAATTGCCCGCCCACATCCATGTTCATATATGGGGCGAAGGTTTCAGACCCTTCGTGAATGAATTCTTATTTGATGATGACGAAAGGCTGAAAGGGGAAATAAGGGAACAATCCATTCGAAACCGGTTTCTGATTCAGCAACCGGAAAAAGCCCCGGCACCCTTTGATCAGCAATTCTCTTACCGGGTGATAATGGATAAACACTACTGAATCTCTTTCGCCTTGAAAGGTAACTATATACCTGTTAGACCACGGGGCTACCTTTCATAAGTGATAGTCCCTCCTAAACGAAGAGCAATATCTTTCAATATTCGCCACTCCCGGTTGCCTTTATAGTAGATAATTTTTTCAAAGTTCTTAGGAGTATTTGTATACCCCCATTCGTCTATTTTTCTCAAACCGTACAAGCCGCTTAGGGTGACGGTATTGTCCTTTATAGTTGCAAATCCGATTACATAAACCTTATTAAACTCTGTTGGGTAAGTAATTATCGAATCTCTTATGCTTAAATCTTTGACGTAGAAATTTGCTCTTATAAGAATATCTTTCACCCGTGTATAGAGGTTTTCTGAATTGTTGACGGCAATAACAATCTTAGTATCTTCTTCTTTTTGGGCTTTAGCCTTCTGGCACAATGATATTGTTGAAAGGGAAAAAATGAGTAACGCTATGTTTCGTCTTTTAGCCATGATTTTATTGTTATTCAATTTCATCAATAATGCTTACAGCAAGAAACAAGATACAAAGCTCAACTGCAGGACGAAGAAGTCGTTTCCCGCTAATCAATAGGAGTCATTTCAAACCGGTCGAAAATCCAGTTCCCGTTTTGAAAATTTCCTGCCAGCATAATATAATAATCGCCTTCATAATCGCCCGGATCGACTATGATACTGACCTTTTTTTTACCATCATAAAAATACCGCTGGTTGGGTTTCGGCAATGATGCAACCCCGGAAGAAGAAACCAGCACTTCCTTGTACTCCTTACTGATCCAAACGGTATAATCAATGAGTTTGGAAGATTCTACCCAAAACTGGATCATATACTTCTGATTCTTCTGGAAATTTACTTTGGCTCCCACAAAACCATTGAAAAATTCGTAGGATCGCTGGTCGAGCTTGATGACCTCGGAACTGGTAGTAGAGCTCCAGAATTCCCCTTCGGAGGGAGCAAAATTCTGACTGCTGGTTTCTTTTATAATATTCCGCGGATCCATCCGGTAGGTAAACGCCACTTTTCCTGTTTCAAAATTTATGTCTGCGCTTCCGAATCTTAAACTGGCATTTCCCAGTTTTGGTTGCTTGGAAGACAGGATCAGTTTCGCGGGTTTCATTTTAATTATCGCCAGGATCGGCCCCACCTGCTGTACCGGCACCCGTCCTTCATTTGACCTGACATTGAGGTTCCTGTCCGTGATAATGAATACCCCGGCCGAGTCCTCGGAACTGATTGAAAAGTTTCTTGATGAAACAGCCTAGTTTCTCACCACCTGTGTCGTTGGCGCATTATCTCTTGCCGTTACATTGTTACTGACCTGCCTGTTGGAAGTTACCCTCGATGTGTCCCTGGTTCTTACAGGCGGGTTATCGGTTCTTGGAACCTGCGAAGACGCCACCATACCGGATGTAACAACAACCAGCAGCAAAAGGGTCTTTTTCATAAACTTCTTTGTTTAATTGAAAAATAGCTGGAGTAATGTAAGAAAAATACAGGGGGAAAAAACTGACTTGTGACGGGCAAAAAAGAATTGTCCTTTGTAATAAATTGATTTACAAAGCAACTTGAATCTTGAGTCTCTCCTCTTACAGGCAAAGATTTAAGGCTCAAGATTCAAGTATCAAGCCAGGAATACGGCATCATGCCAGTTCCAGTTCTTCTTTTGGTAAAGGTTTCATGCAGAAGAACCAGTCCTTGCAGTACACATCCTTATCCTTGCCCGCCATCCGGTCGGCGGCCACGCCGCAACTGTTGGCGGTAGGAACGATCACATCTTCACCCGGTTGCCAGTCGGCCGGTAGTGCAACCGCATGTTTGTCGGCGGTCTGTAAACCGATCAGCACCCTTTTCAGTTCCCTGAAATTCCGTCCGAGGGAAAGCGGGTAATAGATCACGGCCCGGATGATGCCTTTAGGATCGATGAAGAATACGGCCCTGACTGCTTTTGTAGTACTCTCATTGGGCTGTATCATTCCGTATTTAGCCGCAACGTTCATGCTGATGTCTTCGATCAGCGGGAATTTTACTTCCATGTTCTTCATATCCCTGAATTCGATCTTTTCCCGGATGGTCCGCAGCCAGGCAATATGGCTGTACAGGCCATCTACGCTGAGACCCACCAGTTGAGTATTCAGTCTTGCGAATTCAGGTTCCATCCTGGCAAAGGTCATGAACTCGGAAGTGCAAACCGGCGTAAAGTCGGCCGGGTGGCTGAACAATACGATCCATTTTCCTTTGTAATCATCCGGGAATTTGATATTTCCCTGCGTGGTAACGGCTTCAAAGCGGGGAGCCGGGTCGCCGATGCGCGGCATACTTACCATCATGCCTTTTTCTTCTTGTGGTAACATAAAAAATATTTTAAAGGTTATCTTTTCTAAATCCTATCGTTTTCGTCAACCCGCAATGTAACCTGTCAATAAGCACGTTCCAATGAGGGCTGTCAACGGGAATGGTGATTGTGGTCAAAATGCTGAAAAGTGGTAAATGAAAAGGCTCGTGGAAATCAAACCGGCGGAAGCGATCAGGCTCCTGCATTATTGACGGGGAAGTCGAAATGACATTAAAACCAGTAACAGCAGCCATGCCGCTGCCAGCAGCCAGGTGCTTCCGAAATGGTGAACAAGCGGGGTGGTTTGTACCAGCGAATGCGTGGACTCAAAAGCGATATTGGCTCCCCAGTGAATACCAAAAGCCAGCCAAAGAGACCTTGTTTTCCATACTGTAACGGCCAGTACCAGGCCCAAAAGGAAAAGATATACCAATACAGAAGGATCCTCCTGTAACCGCCAGATATGATTGAGGACATATAAAACGGCTGAAACAAGCACCCAAATCTCCGGCTTCATCCTGGAAAACAAGTGGCCATACAAATAGCCCCGGGTCAATATATCTTCTGCCACAGAAGGAATGGCAGTCATCAATAACAACAGGGGCAGTTGTTGGATGATCACATTCACCGTCGCAATGCCATCAATGCTGTCATACCCCAGCATGACCGAGAAAAAAACGGAAAGGGCAAAGAAAAATAAACCTGTTATCAGACCCTTTAGCAAATATTGCCACCATCCCGGCCGGAACGCCAAACCATAACCACCAAGGCCTTTCCATCCCTGCATCCGGGCCAGGAAAAAAGCAACCAGGATGAACCCGATCTTACATAGCGCCATGATCCAGAAGGCAGAAAAGAATTCCGGGAAATGATAGATCGTGAAGAGCAGCAGGAAACCCGGTACAAAAGGTATGAGGCTTTTTTTCATTCGGTTGTCAGCTTAGAAGCGGTGAAGTTAACTAACCACTGATTTTATGCAAGATGGAAATGGGAAGGTTTTCTGCGTTTCAAACAATGGTTTAAAATCAAAAACCCCGGCAGAGCCCGGGGTTTTGATCAGCTAATTACGACTTTTTGCTTTCCTGGCCGTTTCCGGCGCCTCGTTCCTGAACACCACTGTATTGTCAAATACATCCACCAGCACCGGCTTGCTCTTGTCAATATCTCCCGCCAGGATTCTTTTCGAAAGCTGGTTCACAATTTCTTTCTGGATCAGCCGCTTCAGCGGCCGTGCGCCAAACTGGGGGTCAAAACCCTGCTCCGCCAGGTATTCCAGCGCGTAATCGCCAAACTCAAGCCGGATGCCGCTTTCGGCGACCAGTTTTTTCAACCCGTTCAATTGTATTTTCACGATGGCCGCGATCTCTTTTTTCAGCAGCGGCTGGAACATGATGATCTCATCCACCCGGTTCAGGAACTCGGGTCGTATGGTCTGCCGCAACAGGTTCATCACTTCCACCCTTGCTTTTTCGGCGGCAACTTCAATGTCTTTTTCCTTAATGTTTTCAAAAGCGTCCATGATCAGGTGACTGCCGATATTACTGGTCATGATAATGATGGTGTTCTTGAAATTCACCACCCGTCCCTTGTTGTCGGTCAGGCGGCCGTCATCCAGCACCTGCAGTAATACGTTCCAGACATCGGGGTGCGCTTTTTCGATCTCGTCGAGCAAAACCACGCTATATGGCTTGCGGCGTACGGCTTCTGTGAGTTGCCCGCCTTCGTCATAACCCACGTAGCCCGGAGGAGCACCTACCAGGCGGCTCACGGTATGTTTTTCCTGGTATTCACTCATGTCAATCCGCGTCATCATACTCTCATCATCAAACAAATATTCAGCAAGGGCCTTTGCCAGTTCGGTCTTGCCAACGCCGGTCGTTCCCAGGAAAATAAATGAACCGATGGGTTTCCTGGGGTCCTGCAAACCGGCCCGGCTCCTGCGGATCGCATCGGCAACGGCGGTGATGGCCTCTTCCTGGCCCACCACCCTTTCATGCAAATGTTCCTCGAGGTGCAATAACTTTTCCCGGTCGCTTTGCAGCATTTTCTGCACCGGTATGCCGGTGGATTTCGCCACACTTTCGGCAATGTCTTCGGCATCCACTTCTTCCTTTAACAATCTTTTTTCGGTGCTACCGGCCAGTTGTTCAGTCAGCTCACTCACAATTTTCTCCTGCACCTGTATCTTGCCATAGCGTATTTCCGCCACTTTCCCGTAATCACCCTCCCTTTCCAGGCGTTCTGCCTGCTGTTTCAGTTCCTCGATCTTCGCCTTGGCTTCCTGTATTTTCTCCACCACTTCTTTCTCCTCTTTCCATTTGGCTTTATAGGTATCTCTTTGTACAGAGAGATTCGCGATCTCGGTATTCAGTTCCTTCAGTTTCACTTCATCATTCTCCCGCTTGATGGCCTCCCTTTCGATCTCCAGTTGCCGTATCTGCCTTTCCAGGGTATCCAGTTCCTCGGGCATGCTGTTCATTTCCAGCCGGAGTTTGGCGGCGCTCTCATCAATAAGGTCGATCGCCTTGTCGGGAAGGAAACGATCGGTGATATAACGGCTGGACAATTCAACGGCGGCAATGATCGCTTCATCCTTGATCCGCACATGGTGGTGTGTTTCGTAACGGTCCTTTAATCCCCGCAGGATGGAGATGGCATCTTCAACGCTGGGTTCATCGATCATCACTTTCTGGAAACGCCGTTCCAGCGCCTTGTCTTTCTCAAAGAATTTCTGGTATTCGTTCAGGGTGGTGGCACCCACGGCCCGCAGGTCCCCTTTTGCCAGCGCGGGTTTCAGGATATTAGCCGCATCCATGGCGCCTTCTCCGCCGCCCGCGCCCACAAGGGTATGGATCTCGTCAATGAATAATATGATCTCCCCGTCGCTGCCGCTTACTTCTTTCACCACGGCTTTCAGGCGTTCTTCAAATTCCCCTTTGTATTTGGCACCGGCAATGAGCAAACCCATATCCAGCGCATAGATGATCTTTGATTTCAGGTTTTCGGGCACATCCCCGTTCACGATACGATGGGCAATGCCCTCTGCAATGGCGGTCTTACCCACACCGGGCTCACCCACCAGGATCGGGTTGTTCTTGGTCCGGCGGGAAAGGATATGCAGGGTCCTGCGGATCTCTTCATCCCGGCCGATCACCGGGTCCAGTTTGCCCTGTCTTGCCAGTTCATTCAGGTTCTTGGCATATTTGTTCAGCGCGTTGAATTCCTGTGATTGTGTCTGCGAGGTAACGGTCTCCCCTTTTCTCAGGTCCCTGATCGCGGTGATCAAACCTTTCTCCGTAAGCCCCGCATCCTTCAAAAGTTTACCCGTGCTGTCGTTACCCTGCACCAATGCCAGCACAAGGTGTTCGGGTGTTACAAATTCGTCTTTGAATTGTTTCAATGCCGCGCCGGCCCGCAGGATCACATTATTGGCCTCCCGGCTGATCTGCTGGGCGGCCTCCCCGGATGCTTTGGGAAGTTTCCCGATCAGTTCCTCCAGTTTGCTGTCAACGAGGTTGACCGTCACATTGTTTTTTTTCAGCAGGTATTCGACAGGCGAATCCTCCTGTTCCAGTAAGGCCTTCAGGATATGTTCCGTTTCGATATTCGGGCTTTTCGCGTTAAAGGCGATTTGCTGAGCCTGCTGAAAAGCCTCGGCGGCTTTTATGGTGAAGTTTCCAAGATTCATAGTAGTTTTTTTATGTCAATGGTGTATGGGCAATGAAGTTTGAAAGTTACCAGGCAATCTTACAGGCACTGGCGGTGTAAGTTCACTAATCACCATTCACTATTCACCATTGCCGACTGCTGACTACTCTCAAACACCTGTCCAAGCCTTCAATTCCCGAAAGAATGTCATATAAAGTTAGTTCTATCTGCATGAAAGTCATACTAGTAGATGGAAACCTGAAATTCTTGCAGGTAATTTGATGGCAGATAAAATGAAAGAATCGGAACCCGGATTCTCTTCCCGCTCTGAACATCCCGGGTAATTGGTTTTACATTTGCTAAAAAAATGAGATACGAACACCGCAGGCAACAGCTTGCTCCCCGGTCTATATTTTACCGGCGGGTCTTTAAAAACTTACTCATCGCTTCCCTGATCATGACGGTTTGTCTCGTGATCGGCATGGTAGGTTATCATTATACTGACTCTATTCCCTGGCTTGATGCTTTGCACAATGCTTCCATGATCCTGAGCGGAATGGGGCCGGTTGTGACCATTAGCAGTGACGGAGGAAAATGGTTCTCTTCCGCTTATGCTTTGTTCAGCGGGATTATTTTTATCACCAATGTAGGTGTGATCCTTGCCCCGGCCATACACAGGCTGTATCACCGGATGCATATTGAGGAAGAATGAACGTCGCCGGCTGACTGCTGTTCAGGGTTTCTTTTTCAGAACGAGTTGCTCATCCAGTTTGCCCACAACTTTCTTAAAGAATTCGCGTAACAGGTCGTACTCCGCCGGAGGGAATACGGCTTTCTTCAGTTCAAGTTTGCAGTTTAATGTAACATGCGTTGCCGATTTGGAAATTGTGTACTCAAACACACCTTCCTTTTGCGAATTCAGTAAAAAATTTGCTGACTGGGGTAACTCATCGACCGTATATCCCTCCGGGATCTCCATGCTCAGCGAATAAAGCTCGCTGATCCTGTAAGGCATCTCCACCGGGTAACGCCGCACGGCGGATTTAAAGGGATTTTCCCTAAAACGTTCTCCCATCACAGGATTGAAATAAATGATATCCTCTCCGTCCGTTTCATTCCGGATAATATATTGTACCGAAACCGGTTCATCAAAGCTGTTCAATGCCGCGATCTGCAGGCTGTCGATCTTCAGTTCACTACCATAGGTTCCGGCCAGGTCTTTAAGAAATGCTCCTTCGCCCCCCGCCGCGATCTGTTGCCGTATCTTATCAGAAGTAAAATAACCGTATTGTTTATTGGCATACCCGGTCCAGCGGCCGTTTTTTTCCCTGTACACAAAAACGGATGTCTGCTGATGATCTGAAAGCTGATCCGGGCTCAGGTTCAGCAGGGTGGCCGCCTGGTTCACAACACGGGCCTGTCCGTTAAAACAATTATAATGGAGTTTTCCAAATCCGAATCGCGGACGGCTGGCATCCAGCAGTACCTCTTTTCCGTCCACAGTAGCCCTGCATATAAGATAATTAAAAGGACCGATCACCGGGTATTCCTCCAGCACAAAGCCATGACCCCGTGAACTTAAGATAACCGGATCGGCGCTGAGCCCCGCCTGGCGCAACATGGCCGTGAGCAGGATATTGATATCCGCCACGCCCCCGCTGTTGTTTTTGAGTATTTTATCCAGCGATTCTTCCGGCAGTAACTGGTAGTAACTGGTACAGGTGATCCTGTCGCGGATATGTTCATAGATCTTACGCGCCCTTTCCGCCTGTGTTGTGGCACCCGCGACAATCTTATTAACTACTTCCGACAACCAGAGATCGTTGTTCACTAACTGGCCTCCGAAATCATTGCGCTTCAGCAGCTGACCGGTCAGGTCGGGCCAGGTGGTCATGATCTTTTTTTCAACGAATGGGGGCAGATAGCCTGCAAGTTGAAATTCCAGTCTGGACACATAATTATCCAGTGAACTGGTGTACGCTTCTTCTTTAAGCGGTGGAACATCCTTCATCGCCCAGCGAAAATCACCGATTGCGCAGGAGATGTCCACCCTATCGGTTGTCATAGTGCCGCCATACACTTCCTTGGGTATCTCCACCATGAAATTACCCTGTCGTTGTTTCTGGTCGTTTTGGTAAAAAGGAAGGTCCGATTGGGTGATCACCATATAATCGAGAAACTGGGGTATGGTAACGGTGTACTGGCTCCATAAATGGGGGATATCGCTCTGGAAAGCCCATGGCTGTATGTTGAACAGGAAATCGGAGGTGAGTTTATACTCGATCTCCAGTACGGATCCCTCCCTTACATTCGGCAGGGTGAACTTCCTGATGACCCTGTTCTTATTTAGTTTTTCCCGGAACACGGCTGTCTTGGGGTTCAGTTTGGATTCCACGATCTTTCCGTTCTCGAGGTTATAGGTAACGGCTTTGATATCACTAAGGCTTTCTTCATAATCACCTTCCGAATACAAGGGTACCTGTACGGTGGCTTTGTCATACCCGCTTTTTTTAAGAATATGGATCCGGCGGTAGAACCTGTATTCCAGGGAAACGCCACCCTTGCTATTCCCTTTCACCTGCGTGGATCCGATATCGGCCAGCACCACGGCCGCCGCACCTGTATCGATGGGATACGACCGGGCAGAAAAAATTTCCTCATTGACTTTACCGAATTTTACATTCGGCCCGTCCTGTGAAAAGGACAGGGTAGCGCAACAAAAAGCCGCGACAAAAAGAAATGGTTTCATGTGGATGGTTTAAATGGTTCTTAACTGGTTTCAAAATTCGTATACGCCCTTACCGGCTCTCTGTTTTCACCAGCACCACCCTGTTCCGGTCGGACTTATAGATCGTTTCATAGAATTTCACCAGTTCCGGGTAATCGGTTACCGGGAACCGGCCACTGTAATGTTCCAGTGAACGGTAATAATATAATTTATCGGCAGTCATTTTTATACTGCAGGAATACTTCCCGAATTTACTGGTCAGCGCCATGTCCTTTGGCAGGGCCTCGGTCGTATACCCGGGTGGGAGACTGATCTCTACGGTATCAATATCGGTATATTCCAAACGCAGGTTGATGTCATACCTGCGCACCGTATCAGGGGGGAGCTTGCGTCCGCTACGGGTCATGATATTGGGAAGCAGGAACAGCCTTTTACCCGTGATACTGGCATAATTACTGACCACGATATCCAGTTTTTCCTCGATCGCCGGCGGGGACGATCTTATTTCCCTGTATGCAAAACCTTCGATCTCGTAAGTCGGGAAATCGAATTGCTCCTGCAGCGTTTCCTTTACCTTTTCTTTTGAGAGGTTATTGATCTGCTGATGATAACTGTCCTGTTGCAACCCTGTGTACAAAGTAGTCGCATCCAGGCGCAATGTAGCATCCGGATCCAGGAGCGCTTTGACTATCCTGATCTCCAGGTTATCCTTTAATCCGTACTTAGGTGTCCGTACCAGTTTGCCTCCTTCTTCCGTTACCATCAGTGCATACCGGTCAGAGGTGAAATCACTGAGATAACCGGACGGAAGCGTCTGGCTGGTGCATTCCAGCCAGATACTGTCTTTTGCAAAAGGCACACAGAGGATCACGTGATTGAACCGGGCCGACGGGAATTCCGTGAAGATATCACCGCGGCCCCTTCCCGCATTTACCAGTGTGTAAACGGAACTGACCCCGGCTTCCTTCAGCAGGCTGTACATGTAATTGGTCAAAGCCTTGCAATCGCCGTATGAACGGGTAGCCACATAGGTTGCATCAAATGGCTGCCAGCCGCCAATACCCAGTTGTATACTGATATAGCGGGTATTTTTCTGCATGTATTCATACAGTTTTTTCACTTTCAATTTAGGATCCGGTTCATTGCCCGCAATATCTTTTACAGCCTGTTTAATATTGGCGGGGAGCTGGTCGCGACCCCGGTTCAAGGAAAAAATGAAATGACCAAAGTCCTTCCAGGTGCTCAAATCGCCTTTATATTTCTCGATCTCAAAAGCCGTGGGCCCCGTGATCACCAACGGGTTGATCTCGAGCCAGCCGGGAGATGCATATTCCGTTTCGATGGCCGGCAGTAAAGTCACCTGCCAGCTCAGCGACTTTTTACCCTTCTCCGTCATGGCGCCTGCAGGCTCCCCGGAATAATTGTATGACTTGTACCGCAACTCGTACGAAGCGGGTGCAACCAGGGTAAAACTGCCCTGTTCCACCGAATAGAATTCATCTTCACGGGGCGACCAGTAAGGAAAGAAGAGCGTCCCGTTATACTTTATCTCCACTTCATACTCTACCGTATAGGGATACACTTTATAATAAAAATGGTGCGCCTTGATTCGGCTGTCATCAGCAAGGCTGTTATCATCCGTACCGGAAAGGTCAAGCACCTGTTTATTCTTCAGTCGTTTGAGTTCCCTCCCTTCCGCATCGTATAACCGGCCCTCAATATCCCTGACCTCATGCAGTTTATCGTAATATTCTGTAAACCCGGCGTGACGGTCACCCTTTTCATTCAGGATAGTGAGTGCATATTTTTTTCTCAGTATCGCTTCGCCGGAATTGATGATTACGAAGCTGATGGTCTCGGCCCTTTTCACAACATTGGCATTTTTAAGCAATGCCTGCGGGATACGCGATACGGCATATTCTCCGCCGCCTGCCAGCAGGAACTGTGGCGTAACAAGCATTAATAAAAAAAATGCAAACCTTTTAAGCATCCGTTTTATTTCTTTTTGAAAACGATCTGTTCCGCATGCTTTTTCACTACCAGGTTAAAGAATTCCCTCAACATTTCGTACTCCTCCGGCAGGAAATAGGCCCTGGCGATCTTCACCCGGGAGCGAAACGAGATATTATTTCCCGACTGGGAGACACGGTATTCAAACATCCCGTGGTTCTCCTCATTCAGTTTTACCACCACCGATTGGGGCAACTCATCCACCACATAACCCAGCGGCACTTCCATTTGCAGGTTATAGGTCTCATCCATTGTGAACGGCATCTCCACCGGGTAAGACCGTTCCGCGGATTTGAAGAGGTTCTCCTTGTAGGCCTCACCGAACAGGGGGTTAAAATAAATAATATCCTCCTGTTCCGCCGCCAGGTCAAAATCATAATGGATCCCCAGCACTTCATCATATTGTTCCAGCGAATCGATCCCGAAATCATGGATGACCACATCGGTCCCGAATTCTTTCCGGATCTCTTTCGCAAGGTAGTCTTTACCGTTATCCCGTATTTTCTCCCGCAGGAGAAAGGATTCATAGTATCCGGGAGTCTGCGTAAGGCTGCCGACAAGTTTACCCGATTCATTATTTACCAGGAAGACGGTTGTATACTTGGTTTCCGTGAGCGCATCGGCGCTGAAACTGACCATTTCCGCTTTTTCACTGATCACCCTGGCCTCTTCATTGTAACAACGCAGGGGAAGACGGTTAAAGCCCAGCATGGGTTCGCTCGCGTCGAGGTAAAAAGTATCCTTACCCAGGATGGCCCTCGACACTACATAATTGTACTGCTGAAGGACGGGATACAGGGAATATACGAGGCCGTTGGAACGGGT
>JBGATE010000068.1:9452-13644 GCA_044229375.1 Chitinophagaceae bacterium | reverse complement strand
GGTTTAAGCACATTTAACCAGGGTCTGTATATTAAGAAAATGATGGCGAACGGCGCTTCCGGCTATATCTTAAAAAATTCATCCCGCGAAGAATTGATCAATGCGATACATACCGTACACGAAGGAGGGATCTATTTTAGTGGCGAAGCCGGGCAGGCCTTACAGGATTTTCAAAGATCATCGCCGCAGGAATTACCGGCGCTGACTGCCAGGGAAAAAGAGATACTCGAACTGATCGCCCAGGGTTATACCAATCCCCAGATTGCAGAAAAGATCTTCCTGAGTTCTTTTACTGTAGACAGTCACCGTAAGAATTTGCTGGCAAAACTGAATGTAAAGAATACTGCCAGCCTGATCCGGCTGGCAGTAGAAAGAAAATTAATATAAGTTGTTATTTTATCAGGCTTTCACCGGAACACTGTGCACGGCATCACTCATTTCTCTGATCAGGGAGGCGTCTTTTTCAATAGCATTGCCAACCACGATCACATCCGCGCCAGCCCTACAGTTCAGGTAAGCTTTTTCCGGTAGCAGGATTCCACCACCCACGATCAGCGGGGCCTCGATCTGGTCGGCCACCGATTTGATCATGCTTTCGGTGATGGGTCGTTTGGCGCCGCTGCCTGCATCCATATAGATCAGTTTCATTCCCAGCATTTCACCGGCCATGGCCGTGCACATGGCGATCTCGTTCTTATCGGCCGGCACCGGGGCAGCATTACTGATATAGGAAACGGTGGTTGGGGCGCCCCCGTCGATCACGATATAACCCGTGGGCATTATTTCCAGCCCGCTTTGTCTGACAAAAGGAGCAGAAACCACGTGCTGACCGATCAGGAGTTCGGGATTGCGGCCCGAGATCAGCGAGAGATACAATAATGCATCGGCATACTTGCTTACCTGCGAAGGGCTGCCCGGAAAAAGAATGACGGGAATATCACTGTTCTGTTTGATATGCTGAACGCATTCATCCAGGTGGTTGGAGATCACGAGACTGCCGCCAACCAGCAGGTAATCCACTTTGGCCGCGGTCGTGAGTTCGATCAGTTCATCCAGTACGGCCGTGTTAACCTTATCCGGATCGATCAGGACCGCGAAAGACTTACGGCCCAGCCGTTTTCTTTCCTGCAGACCGTTATAAATTGCTGACTTCATCCGGTAAAGATTGGTTATTGCAAAAATGCAAAAAACTTCCCGTATTCCCCACTCGATTTACAAATACATGTGACCTGGTAACAGCTGTGAATGAACCGCATACTATACGGATAAACATCGATTTACCTGCTGGAAGGCTTTCAACCGGATGTTTTTTGGCACCACGCAATTGAAGGGTTGGAAAAAGAAATTTTGCTGAACTTTTTTTCTGCAAATGGTTACTATTTCCTGGTTGTCATTGGAGAAATCTCACGCCGGGTATAACCGAAATTTGAACGGTTTTTTTCAAACCCCGGTTGTACTGATATGGCAATTTATTGTAATGCTTTACTGTCAAGCCTTTCGGGGTATCCAGCCTCCGAAAGGCCTGTAAAATCAATGCTTTCAGACGAATAGATCGTAAAAACCCTTGCCTGCTCTTGTTTTCGGGAGATGGGGGAAAAGTCAGGACTTTTTTACACTACTGATATTAATTTTCCAAAAATTTTTTACCCAATTAACTTTAACCGGTTGTGCAGAAATGACAAGATGCAATACAGGCCTGCATCAGGGGTTTGAAAGCCTTCCTTATCCACAGAATGTGAATATCTCAGGCTATGAATTACAGATACTTAAAAATATTTTCGTCTTGGACGTTAACACTTACTTAACCCGAGAAATTCTTTTTTAGTTATGGCTACCAAAACCAAAGCATCCGCTAAGGGCGGTCTGCAATTTTCCCGTCGCTTTACCCGGGACGACGTGAATGTTTACGATATGTTCGAGTATGACTACCGCACCTCCATTATCCGTAACCCCAGCGGTGAAGTGGTGTTTGAGATGAACAATGTGGAAGTGCCCAAACAGTGGAGTCAGATCGCGACCGATATTCTTGCCCAAAAATATTTTCGTAAGGCCGGTGTTCCGCAGCCCGACGGCAGTCTTGGCAGGGAAACCTCTGCCAAACAGGTGGCGCATCGTATGGCCAATTGCTGGAAGGCATGGGGAGAGCGCTATGGTTATTTTTCCTCCGAAAAGGATGCACAGGTATTTTATGAAGAGCTGGTCTATTCCATCCTGAACCAGATGTGCGTACCCAACTCACCGCAGTGGTTCAATACCGGTTTGCATGAAAGCTATGGCATCACCGGCAAGCCCCAGGGCCACTATTATGTTGACCAGGTGGATGGCCAACTGAAGAGATCAGAGAACGCTTACGAGCGTCCTCAGCCGCATGCCTGCTTTATCCTTAGCGTGGAAGATGACCTGGTGAATGAAGGCGGTATCATGGACCTCTGGGTGCGGGAGGCACGTATCTTCAAATACGGATCCGGTGTTGGCACCAATTATTCCAACCTCCGCGGGGAGGGGGAAAAACTGAGCGGCGGCGGTAGTTCTTCCGGTCTCATGAGTTTTCTGAAAATTGGTGACCGCGCAGCGGGCGCCATCAAATCCGGGGGCACCACCCGTCGTGCCGCTAAAATGGTTTGTCTCGATCTCGATCACCCGGAGATCGTGGATTTCATCAACTGGAAAGTGGAGGAAGAGAAAAAAGTGGGGGCGTTGATCAACGCGGGCTATTCTTCGGGTTATGAGGATGAGGCTTACAAGACCGTTAGCGGACAGAATTCCAACAACTCCATCCGCATACCCAATTCTTTCTTTGAGAAACTGGAGAATGATGAGGACTGGGAACTGAAAGGCAGAATGGACGGCCGCGTGATGAAAAAGATACCGGCAAGGGAACTCTGGAACCAGATCGCTTATGCCGCCTGGCGCTGCGCCGACCCCGGTACACAGTACAATACCACCATCAATGAATGGCACACCTGCCCCGAAGGCGGTGAGATCAGGGCCTCCAACCCCTGCTCGGAGTACATGTTCCTGGACAATACGGCCTGTAACCTGGCCTCTTCCAACCTCATGAAATTCTTCAATACGGAGAATAACACTTTTGATGTGGAAGGGTACGAATACAACTGCCGTCTCTGGACCGTTGTGCTGGAAATTTCCGTACTGATGGCGCAGTTCCCTTCGAAAGAAGTGGCACAACTGAGCTATGAATACAGAACGCTGGGACTGGGATATGCCAACCTCGGCACTATGCTGATGGTAAGCGGCATCCCTTACGACAGTGAAGAAGCAAGAGGTATTGCCGGGGCTATCACGGCGATCATGACCGGTGTTGCCTATAAGACTTCCGCAGAAATGGCCCGCGCACTGGGTACTTTCCCGCGGTATGAAGAAAATAAAACACACATGATGCGGGTGATGCGCAATCACCGCCTGGCAGCTTATGATGCGGATGAATTTGAAGGACTGAGCCTGAAGCCGCAGGGAATTCATTCAAAGTATTGCCCCGATTATCTATTAAAGGCCGCCTGTAAGGCATGGGATGATGCGGTGGAAATGGGAGAGAAGTATGGCTATCGTAACGCGCAGGCAACGGTGATCGCGCCCACCGGTACGATCGGCCTGGTGATGGACTGCGATACGACCGGCGTTGAACCTGATTTTGCCCTGGTGAAATTCAAAAAACTGAGCGGTGGTGGTTATTTCAAGATCATCAACCAATCGGTTCCACAGGCATTGAAAAACCTGGGTTATTCGGAGCAGGAATCGGAGAAGATCATTAAGTATGCAACGGGTTCCGCTTCTTTTGCCGGTGCACCCTATATCAATCACCAGACACTGAGTGAAAAAGGTTTCATTGCTGACGAGATCAAACGCCTCGACGCGGCCGCGCTCACTGCTTTTGAAATCGGATTTGTTTTCAATAAATACACGCTGGGTGAAGAGTGCCTGCAACGCCTTGGCTTCACACCTGCCGAATACAATGATTTAGAATGGAGCCTCCTGGAAGCGCTTGGGTTCACCGATGAGCAGATCGAAGCCGCTAACGATTATGTTTGCGGTACCATGATGCTCGAAGGCGCCCCGGGGCTGAAAGAAGAACACCTGCCCGTTTTTGACTGTGCCAACAAATGCGGACCCAAAGGCCAGCGCTATATCCATGCCCATGGCCATATCCGCATGATGGGAGCCGTACAACCCTTTA
>JBGATE010000068.1:0-9442 GCA_044229375.1 Chitinophagaceae bacterium | reverse complement strand
CCTTTATCAGCGGCGCCATCTCCAAGACCATTAACCTGCCCCATGAAGCCAAAGTGGAAGAGATCGCCGAAGCGTATCACCTGAGCTGGAAACTGGGTCTGAAGGCCAATGCGCTTTACAGGGATGGTTCCAAGTTGTCGCAGCCCCTGAGTAACAAGTCGGACAAAAAGAAGAAGACGGAGGACAGTCTGCAGCCGGCAGCCGGCAGTCAGCAGTCAGAAGACGACAGTACGTTCACTGATGACAGCGGCAGTAACATAGTCGACCTGGGTAAACTGACGGTGGAGGAATTGCTGGAAGAGGTACAGAAAAGAGTGCAGTCCTCTCCCGATACCAAACTGAAAAGAAAACTGGCGAGTATCGTTGAAAGAAGGGCATTACCTGCCAAGCGCCGCGGCTTTACGCAAAAAGCGAAGATCAATGGCCAGGCCATTTTTCTTCGTACCGGTGAATACGGCGACGGAACACTGGGAGAGATCTTCATCGATATGGCCAAGGAAGGCGCCACCATGCGGAGCATGATGAACTGCTTTGCCATCTCCATTTCCATCGGCCTGCAGTATGGCGTTCCGCTGGAGGAGTTCGTTGATAAGTTTGCCTTTACAAGATTTGACCCCTCCGGTTTTGTAGAGCACCCGAATATCAAATCAACCACATCGATCGTTGACTTTATTTTCCGTGTACTGGGCTATGAATACCTGGGACGAACCGACCTTGTGCATGTGCTGGATAAACCTGAAGTGATGAATACCGGTGCGGATGACTGGGATGAGGTTCCTTCCAATCCCCTGGAATATGTGGAGCCGGAGAAATCAAGTGTACGGATCCTTCCCACATCAGGGAGTGTGGCACCCCAGCCGGTGAAGAACCAGCGGGCGGCACAAACGGTTAAGGCCGACAGCAGCCTGGATGCGCTCAGCGCCGCCACCAAGAGCATGCAGAGTGATGCACCGGCCTGTAATGTATGCGGACATATCATGATGCGGAGTGGCACCTGTTACAAATGCCTGAATTGCGGTAACCAGGGCGGTTGTAGCTAGTTTGCCTGCCGAAGCTTTAGCTTAGGCGGTACTCCCACTTCACCGTCGGTCGCCATAGGTTTACCGAAAGCGGCTGGCCCTTCTCCACGGAGTGGAGAAGGAGGAAAAAGCACAGGACGGTCCCCTTTGTCCCGGTTCCCCGGGACATTTCGGACAGGAAAAACCACCGAAGGGAACCTTCGGATATATAAGAAAGTACCCATTAAATTCATCCCGGCCGAGGAGCCGGGATGTTTGTTTGAATAGTTAGTTGGCTGACTGGCAATAGCAGAGTTCTTGTTGTAATTTCAATGCCAGACTCTCATGCGAAATCAGCTACTTTTCATTTCAGCATTAATGTTCTGTTATTCCGGGATTTCCCAGGGTACCGGGAAAGAAACAGGAACTCCCGATCTGCCGGTTTGTTTACGTCTTTCTGCTATATCTCCTCATCCACCCGATTCCGTTACTGAGTTTATAAAAGCATACCTGTTATTAAATAAAATCCGGCTTATTGACAGTATCGAGGCTAAAAGGCTGTCTCAGGCAGAGATCGAAAGAGCCGTTTTCGCAAACTATAAAAGGGGTGAACCCTTTCCGGATCACATTCAGATCATGAAATGGACCCGGCCTGTAGCGCTGGTCATATCATTGTCGATTTTCAAAAACCCTGAAAACCCGGAATTTTCAATTGACAGCGTTCGCTGGGGAAGCTATCAATTGCCCATTCATTTTGAAAATAAGGGGAAACACGGTGTGCTTAAGAACGCTGAAAAGTTAAATCCTTTGTTTGTGGGTCTTAAAAATGCACTGGATGAAATATTGGCATCTGTTTTTTCTCCATAAGATATACTACCCCGGGGAAGTATATTTACCGGATCTTTATTGATACATTCTCCCGAAATAAAAAGCATTTTTCAGTAGGGTTTTCTTATAGTTTTTATGAAGGCAGGAGATTAATTTCATGTCTTAATCTGCTAACTATGAAAGCCAGAATTTTCATTGCAATGATCATCGCGATCCTGTTCCTGGAAAGCTGCAGCCGCAGCTATACGCCGTACGAAGCCGCTAACAATCCCAGGGGAAGAAAATGCGGAAAGATCCGCTGAGGGGTCAACTTATCCGGTAGCTGCTGCCGCCGGGGCGGGGTTCAGTTTATCAGCAATGATCAATTGTCCCCGCCAAATACATTATTCACAGCGCCTTCCAGCATCGGGAATTTTTCCACAACATAATTTTTAATGGTTACAACAACCTGTTTGGCCTGTTCTTCAGTAAGACCGGCCTCGGTTTTTAGTCTGTCGATCAATTCCTGCATATCACAAGTTTAAAGTTTAGCGTTGAAGGTTTAAAGTTAGGAAAACAAAATGCCGGAAGAACTCCGGCATCATCACGAATTTGACCTATATGACCCAATTGACTATTTTGACTGATATGACCTTCTGACTTATGCCACTTTCAGCAAACTCAGTTTACTCTTATCAAACTTCCGGCGGGCATATTCAATATCGAGGGTGAAGCTGGTTTCTTTGCTGGAGGGCAGTTCATACATCGCATCGATCAGGATGCCTTCGCAGATACTCCGCAGTCCCCGGGCGCCGAGTTTGTATTCCATGGCTTTTTCCACCATAAAATTCAGCACCTCTTCTTCAATGGTCAATTGAATACCCTCGAGTTCAAACAGTTTCTTGTATTGTTTGATCAATGCATTCCTCGGTTCGGTGAGGATAGCACGGAGCGTAACAGCATCCAGCGGGTCGAGATGCGTAACCACCGGCAAACGTCCCAGGAGTTCAGGTATCAGCCCGAATGTCTTGAGGTCGGTGGCGTTGATATAGCGGAGCAGGTTCTTCTTCATGTTCTCCTGCAGTTCCTTGTCCACGTTGAAACCGATCGTATTGGTCTGCACCCGGCGGGCGATGATCTTGTCGATCCCGTCGAAGGCGCCTCCGCAGATAAAGAGGATATTCTGGGTGTTTATCTTGATCAGCTTTTGTTCGGGGTGTTTTCTTCCGCCCTGCGGGGGAACCAGTACATCGGTTCCTTCCAGTAGTTTCAGCATTCCCTGCTGCACACCTTCACCGCTCACATCGCGGGTGATGGAGGGGTTATCACCTTTGCGGGCGATCTTGTCGATCTCGTCAATATAAACAATGCCCCTTTCGGCGGCAGTCACATCATAATTACATACCTGCAGCAGTCGGGTAAGGATGCTTTCCACATCTTCCCCCACATACCCGGCTTCCGTGAACACCGTGGCATCCACGATGGCAAAAGGCACGTTCAGCATGCGGGCAATGCTTTTTGCCAGCAGGGTCTTACCGGTACCGGTCTCGCCCACCATGATGATATTGCTCTTTTCGATCTCAATATCCTGGGCATTGCCTGCAGCATCAGCGGGTTTTTGCTGTAATCTTTTGTAATGATTGTAAACGGCAACGGCCAGCACTTTTTTGGCCTCGTCCTGGCCAATGGCATACTCATCCAGGAATTTTTTTATTTCAACCGGCTTCTTAACGGTCAGCTTGAAAGCGGAAGCGCCTTTTTCATCTTTTATCGTCAGTTCCTGGTCGATGATCTCCCGGGCATGCTCCACGCAATTTTCACAGATATGGCCATCCTGGCCGGCGATAAGGATCTTGACCTCGTCGCGGCTGCGGCCGCAAAATGAACAATGAAGGGGGTTTTTAGCCATTACTTGTTTTTAACAGGACGGTTTAAAAACGGATTAGTAACATGCAAAATTATAAAACCATCCGGGAAGGATGGTTTTTATTTGATTTTCAAACCTAAACAGTTCGCTGATAGTGTGTTATAGCTTTTCGATCAGTTGGTCAGCAATACCATATTCCACGGCCTCGTTGGCATTCATCCAGTAGTCGCGGTCAAAGTCTTTCATGATCTGTTCCACCGTTTTACCGCAGTTCTTAGCCAGTATGGTTGCCCCGATCTCTTTCACCTTACGGGTTTGTTCGGCCTGGATCTCCAGGTCGGTGCTTACACCCTGTATATAGCCACCCAGCGAGGGCTGGTGGATCATCACTTCACCGTGGGGATAGATAAACCGCCGTCCCTTTACACCTCCGCTGAGCAAAATGCTACCCATGGAAGCGGCCAGGCCCATACAGATCGTGCTCACGGGACTGCTGATCATTTGCATGGTGTCGTACATTACCATACCGCTGGTTACCACACCCCCCGGACTGTTGATGTAGAACTTGATTTCTTCGCCAGGTTTGTCGGCATCGAGCAAAAGGAGTTTGCTCACCACATCCTTGGCGCTTTTATCATCCACCACACCCCAGAGATAAACGGACCTTTATCAAAGAAATATTTTTCCAGCTTTTTGCTGAACATCATCAGGTCGCTCTTGGGTTGCTTTTCTTCTTCCTCATCGTCCATTCTGTGGTCGTATAGGAATTGTTTACGGTTCATGTTTTTTATTTCTTATTTAATTAAAATTGAACCACTTCAGGGTTCTGTTCCAATCGATTTTCCTTCTCCGGGTATTTTGTGATGTTGCACCTGCGGGACAGACCTTCGATGAAACCATTTGCTGTAAAGAACTGATACTAATTTAAGGCAACATTGACCTAAGTTCCCCCTTTAGGCTTGCCCGCCGTAGTGCTAACGATGGCGGGGGTCAGGGGGCTTTCTGCTTCTTCGGATTCACCAGCAACACTTCATCCACCAGCCCGTATTCCTTTGCCTCCGATGCGGTCATCCAGTTGTCGCGGTCAAAATCCTTTTCGATCTGTTCAATGGGTTTGCCCGTGTGGATATTGACCACTTCGTACAATTCTTTTTTCAGCTTGCGGATCTCGTTCACCGTGATCGCTATATCGCTCGCCTGCCCGCCAATAGCGCCGCTGGGCTGGTGCATCATGATGCGGGCATGTTTCAGGGCTGCTCTTTTTCCCTTTGTACCGGCACCGAGCAATACACAGGCCATGGAAGCTGCCACACCGATACAAATAGTGGCGATATCCGGGCTTACATACTGCATGGTGTCATATACTCCGAGCCCGGAGTAAACGCGTCCCCCGGGACTGTTGATGTACATATTGATGTCCCGGGTACGGTCGGTGGAATCCAGGAAGAGGAGCTGGGCGGTCACGATATTAGCGATCTCATCATTGATCGGGTATCCCAGGAAAATGATCCGGTCCATCATCAAACGGCTGTACACGTCCATCACGGCCACGTTCAGTGAGCGCTCCTCGATGATATTGGGCGTCATACCCGTTACCATTTGAGACGCATAACCGTGGAGGGTATTGCTGGAGATCCCGCGGTGTTTGACCGCGTATTTTTCGAATTCTGAATTAAAGGTCATATTGGTTAATTAGTTAATTAGTTGATTGGTTAATTAGGTTTTATATGCAAATCTGTTGCACGGATGTACAGTTTCGCTATCATACCAGTTTACCAATTCCTCAAATATCCGTCCAAATGCCAAAACCACAAAATTGCTGACAGGGATACTTCAAATAGTTGACTAAATGTCACAAACACCAAATTAAAAAGCCCCGCAGAAACGGGGCTTTGGGTATATTGAAACCTTTTACTTTAATGACTCTTTGACCGAATTTGTCCCTTCAGGATTGCCTGCCGGAGTCTCGTTTCAAAATTGTGAAGACGGGGGATTAATGCTTGTGCTCCTCCACCATTTTCGTGAAATCCTCCGCGCCGATCTCCTTATCTGTGGGTTTCACCTGGCCGGCCGCCCATTCGAAGATCTTCTGGGTCTGGATGCGGTTATAGGATTCCTCTACGTATTTCCGGTCCTTCATCATCTTTTCCACGTAATCATTCACCCAGGGCTGGTCATCGCTGAGGTTGGCGCCGCCCATATAACTGAAGAGCTGTTGTTTGGCGAAGGCCCTGATCTCTTCCGGCGTCACCTGGATGGCATTATCCTGAACGATCTTATCGGAGATCAATGTCCATTTCAGCTGGCTGAGGAATTTAGGAAATTCCGCTTCCACTTCCTCGTCCGTTTTCGGGGTCTCGCCCTGCGTCTTCACCCATTTTTTCAGGAAACCTTCGGGGAATTCGATTTTTGTATGGTCCACTAACTGGTGAAACACCTGGTCGTGGATCTGGTTATTCGACTGGCCGTTCCAGTAGGTCTGTATTTCTTCTTTGATCCTGTTGCGGAATTCGGTTTCGGTCACCACGCTCTGGTTGGGGTAAAGCTGGTTAAAGAATTCTTCGTTCAGCTCCCGCTTTTCCAGCAGGCCCACTTTGGTGATCTCCATTTTAAAATACCTGTCAGCGGCGGTTGCATCCTCCTTCAGGCCAAGATCGCTGATGATCCACTCCCTTTCCTTCTCGTCAAAAGCCGTCTTCAGTTGCGCGGTTTGCGCATCACCGTTCTTTTTACCCATCCAGCTCTTGCGGAAGCTTTCCGCAAAATATTTTACCAGCAGTGAATTGTCTTTCTTAATTCCACCTTCCACTTCATTCCCTTCGGAATCTGTTTCGGTGAAGGTCACATTCAGCACATTCTCTTCCGTGTTCACTGTTTCCTCGTCTTTCATATTTCCGTAACGGTTCTGCAGGCGCGTGATCTCATTTTCGATCATCTCATCTGTTACGGTCACCACGAAGCGGGTGATTGTTGCCTTTCCAAGGTCGGGCATTTGAAACTCCGGTTTCATGCCGATCTCGAAATGGAATGTATAATCCAGCGGGTTGTTGACATCCAGTTGCCTGATATCCGACTCCAGCGGCAGGGGCTGGGCGAAGATGTCCATCTTGTCGGTTTCCAGGTAGCTGATCAGCTCCCGGTCAACCGATTTCAGCACCTCATCCGTGAATAAAGAGGGGCCGTACATTTTTTTGATCAGGCCGGCGGGCACCATCCCTTTCCGGAAACCGGGGATATTCGCTTTTTTGCTGTATTCTTTCAATGCCTTCTCAAAGGAAGGGAGGTAGTCAGTCTTTTCCAGCTTTACGGTCAGCTTCTGGTGCAGGAGGCCGATGTTCTCTTTGGTAACTGTTGCCATATTTTTTTATTTGAATGATGAATATCGAACAAGGAGTTTAGAATTTAGAAGTGTCGGAGTCCCTAACCTTCATCATTCTTAATTCCTTGTTCTATTGTTCGATATTCCCATCGTCCGGATGGAGGGACTCGAACCCCCACACCTTGCGGCATCAGATCCTAAGTCTGACGTGTCTACCAATTCCACCACATCCGGGGCAGTCTTCAGTCTGCAGTCTGCAGTTCGCAGTCTAACGTTGTATCGTCTGCCGACTGCAGGCTGGCGACTGCCGACTGATTTAGGGGTGCAAAGGTAGGGCAAATCATGCTTAAAAAACCGCTGATTTTCACTAAATTCGTAGACAATTCCTGATGGAAACACTGGCACAAATACCGAAGTATAACCTGAACGAGGAAGAGGAGAAAAAGCTCATTCTCAGGGAATACCGTTCCCTGTTGAAAGTGCTTAAGACAAAACTCAAACCGGGCGACAAAAACCTTATCCGCACCGCTTTTGAAATGGCGGCCGAGGCGCACAAGACCATGCGCCGTAAAAGCGGGGAGCCCTATATCCTTCATCCCATTGCCGTGGCCAAGATCTGTGTGGAAGAGATCGGCCTGGGGGTTCGTTCCACCATCTGCGCCCTGTTACATGATACGGTGGAGGATACGGATATCTCGCTGGAAGATGTGGAAAGGGAATTTGGAGGTGAGATCACCCGGATCGTGGACGGTCTCACCAAGATCTCGAATGTGATCGATGTGAACGCCTCCCAACAGGCTGAAAATTTCAAGAAGATCCTGCTTACGCTCACGGATGATCCCCGTGTGATACTGATCAAACTGAGCGACCGGCTGCATAATATGCGAACGCTGGACAGTATGAAGCGGGATAAGCAATTGAAAATATCTTCCGAGACCGTCTATGTATACGCCCCGCTCGCGCACCGGATGGGACTTTACAATATCAAGACGGAGATGGAAGACCTGGCCATGAAATACATGGAGCCCGAAGTGTACAAGGGGATCGCGCGCAAACTGGCGGAGACCAAGAAAGAAAGGAGCCGTTACATCAACGAGTTCATCCGTCCTATCAAGGAAAAACTTGACAAGGCCAGCCTGAAGGCGGAGATCTACGGCCGCCCCAAAAGCATTCACTCTATTTCAAATAAAATGAAAAAGAAAGGAGTGGAGTTTGAAGAAGTGTACGACCTCTTCGCCATCCGTATCATCATTGATTCGCCACCCGAGAAAGAAAAAGAGGATTGCTGGAAAGTGTATTCGATGATCACCGATGAATATAATCCATCGCCCGAAAGGCTGCGCGACTGGCTGAGCAATCCCAAGGCCAACGGGTATGAAGCATTGCATACAACGGTGATGGGTCCGCAGGGGAAATGGGTGGAAGTGCAGATCCGCACCCGCCGCATGAACGAGATCGCGGAGAAGGGATTGGCCGCGCACTGGAAATACAAGGAAGGGAAAGATGATGAGAGCCGGTTTGACAAATGGTTCCACCAGATCCGCGAAGTGATCAGCAACCAGGAAACGGACAGTATCGATTTCCTCCAGGATTTCAAGACCAGTTTTCTCGCCGAAGAAATTTATATCTATACACCCAAAGGGGATATCAAAATGTTGCCGGTGGGTTCCACTGCGCTTGATTTCGCATTCGCTATCCACAGTGCTATCGGGGTAAAAACGATCGGCGCCAAAGTGAACCACAAACTGGTCCCGATCAGCCATAAACTGCATAGCGGCGACCAGGTGGAGATCATCACCAGCAGCAAGCAGAAAGCATCGGAGGACTGGCTGGGGTTCGTGGTTACTTCCAAAGCAAAGGGAAGGATACGGGATTCCCTGAAAGAAGAAAAAAGAGCCGTGGCGGAAGAAGGTAAATACACGCTGCAGCGAAAACTGGAAGGAGTTGGCGCGGCCTTTTCCCAGCACAATATTGATGAACTGGTACACTGGTACAAACTTCCCTCGAACCTGGACCTGTTTTACCAGGTGGCGGTAAAGAATATCGATCTCAGGGACCTGAAAGACTTCAAAGTGACGGGCGACCGGATCGAGGCGCCCAAACCGGTACGGCATTTACCGGAAAAACCCGAATACGTTCCCGGTCTATCCACCGGTAAGAAAGATGCGGAACTGATCATCTTTGGGGAAAGCAGCGACAAGATCGTTTACAACCTGGCCAACTGCTGCAAACCCATCCCCGGTGATGACGTTTTCGGTTTTGTAACAACCGGCAAAGGGCTTACGATACACCGGACCAATTGTCCCAACGCGGCCAAACTCCTGGCCAGTTACGGTCACCGGGTGGTGAAGACCAAGTGGGCCAAGAACAAGGAGATCTCGTTCTTGACCGGTATCAAGATCGTGGGAATGGATGATGTAGGGGTGGTGAACAAGATCACCAACCTGATCT
>JBGATE010000067.1:0-13781 GCA_044229375.1 Chitinophagaceae bacterium | reverse complement strand
CGTTACCGGTTCCGCCACCGGTGCCGTTACCATTCCCCACTCCGTAACCATTACCTGATCCGCCCGCACGATCGTAGTTATCTGCGGTACCGCCACCACGTCCTGTGCCGGTAGTTGTTTTACCAAGTACAGCCTTGGGTCGGGGGGGAGCAGGTACTTCAACAGGTTTGGGTTCCGCTTTGGCATTCGGTTTATTGGTGATTTTCGTCGCCTCGGGTTTTACCACGGGAGGCCGGGTGATCGGAGGGGCATCACTTTTTTCATCTTCTTCAAGATCTTTGGAATCATCCGGATCGCCGGGAGCCGGGGGCACCGGGGGAGCAACGCCGGCAGGACCGGAAGCCTGTACAGGGTTACCGCCGCCGCCACCACCACTGGCAAGGGTTTGGGGGATTGGTTCATCCGGCAGGTTCAGTTCCACTTCGATCCCCGCTGACTGCACGATCTTTTCGAATGTGGGCATATTCCATTTCAGGAGGAACATCAGTAATAACAGCAACAGGGCAAAACCCGCGGTTATCAGGGATGCCTGTTGACGGTACTTGGCCTCAAGTGTTGCTGACATTACGTAGTAGTTGTTCATACAAAAGTAGTTTTCGGTGACTGGGTGTGGAAATCATTGTTTTACACACTTGTTAGTAACGATTCAAACACCGTGCAACTTGCACCAGGGAGGCCTTAGAAAATGTTAAGATTTGATAAAAAGGATGATCCGCTTCAAACTACGCGCTTCAGAAGCCAGTAAGGCGCCCATTTCATAATTTTTGCGATGATCCACCATCGCCGGCTGACATAGACCTTTCTCCGGCCTTTTTCAATGGCCCGGATGATCTGCCTCGCTGCTTTATCAACAGGCACCAACCAGAATAATTTTTCCGATTTTGCCATTTTGGTATCCACAAAACCAGGTTCAATGCAGGTAAAACGGATATTCTTTTTCATCCGGTCGGCCTTCAGGGAAAGTCCCTCGAGATAACTGCTCTGGAATGCTTTTGACGCATTATAGGCCGGCGCCCAGCTCCCCCCGCGGATCGCGGCAACGGAAGAGATCGCTGCCAGTTGTCCGTGACCCTGTTTTTCAAAGTAGTTATATGCCCAGTTCGCGATCTCTGTAAACCCGGTCACATTGGTATCAATGGTCATTTTATCAATGGCCCAGGAGAGCGCTTTCGAGGGTTCGCCGTTGCCGGCGCTGATGACCAGCAGATCCATCCCGCCAAGTTTCGAAACAAGGGTATCCATATGCCGGATATTGTTGGATTCCGTTACATCAAAACACTCATACTCTGCCTGTTGCGGGAATTGTTTCTTTATTTCATCGAGAAGTTCTTTTCGCCTTCCGGTCACACCAATTGTATGCCCGGCCTCTGCATAAAGCTCCGCCATTCTTCTTCCTATCCCGGAGCTGGCGCCTATTATGATTACTTTTTTGCTCATCTTATAATATAATAAAAATCGCTCATTTGATTCTAATAAAACTAATCTAACTTTAGCTAAAGCACTGCTATGAGAAAATTCCGCCAGTTCTCTGCCGTGCTCTCTTTATTCCTGCTGGTACCCGCATCAATAATCTGGGCGCAAACGATAACCCAACAAAAAGGATTAACAACCCTGGTGTTCCCTACACAGCATGGCTCCGTAAAAATATATCTCCCGGGTGATATCCGGGCAGGGGATGTTATTTCGGGGACGGTTGTGGCCGAACCCTCCGGGAATAATGAAAGGCAAAAAGAAAGGAACCTGGTTGAACTAGGGAAGTACAGCCTGAGTATGGATGGCAATAAATACCCGGTTCCTGTTAAGCAGGAATCATTCAAATGGGTCGTACGGGAGAACCGGCAGCTGGATGTTCCGGTAGAACTGGCAACGGCTAACGGTTTGAAAGCGGGTCAGCTTACACTCCCTTTTACTACAATTCCTGTTACGGAACCCCGGCAGGAAGGTTGTGTGACCTCTTCTCATGCCCTTACCGCGGCACCGGTTCAGATTAAAGGCAGTTTTGATGGCGACCTTTCCAATACGCAGTGCAGGGTCGGCGGGCAGCCCATGGAAGTGATCGCTGAATCACCCCGTGAATGCCAGGTTTTCTACCCGGAGACCGCGCGAGGTTCACAGTTGATGCAGGTGAGTGAGAATGGGCAGGAAAAATGCAATCGCCAGGTTTCAGGGGTGGATATGCAGGTAAGTTCCGGGCGATTGAACCTGAGGAAAGGGGAGCAGACATTTGTCAGTGTAAAAATAACCGGATTACAGGATCTGCCGGCTACAGCTGTACTTATTGTTACCAATCATTCAACGTCTGTAGTGATCATGTATCCTTCCAATGATGTGATCATTCCTTTATTACCCGAAAAAGTTAGCGGGGGCGGCTTTGAACAGCAATTTGAGATCAGCAGTATCATGACGGGAAACTATTCAGTGACCGCGGATCTCCTGTTACCGGAAGGCCCCGTTCGGTTCTATGATGTTCCGGATACAAAGGAAAATGCCAGGAGCGACACGGTTCCGTGCCCGGAGAATACGCTGGCAGAACAGCAGTCCGCATTGGAGTCATTACGGTCTGAACTGGCGGGTATTGACGCATCCATTGCAAAAGCGAAAGCCGATACCGCTGCCTGCGGAATCGGGAAAAGAAAAAAGGAGGCAGCAGCTGCGGTCGCAAGTGAAGAATTTAAAAAACAGGAACAGCGGAAAAAGAACTGGGATAAGTCCGGTAAGGAAACACCAAAAAACGTAAAAGATGACTACGACAATGCCAAAAAAGAAAAAGAAAAAACGGACAGGGAAGCGGCTGAAGAATCCAAAAAATGCGATGCGGCGGTGAAAAAATGGAAAGACCTGGAAAACCGGAAGCTGGCGTTACCGGGTGAAATTAAAAAACAGGAAGAAAAGGTTGAGCTGTTAAAGACCGAAACGGAAAGATGCAAACAGGAAGCGGAGGAAAAAAAGAAGAAGGACGCGGAGAATAAAAAGAAAGCGGAAGAAGCCGCGGCCGCCGCCACTGCTGCCGAAGCCGCTGCGGCAGAAGCACATCGGCAATCAGTGAGCCATCAACGTTACCTCTTGCAGAATATTTATAGCCTTGGGTTGATCAGTTCAAGGGAATTCTGGGAAACTAAGGGATTGTGGGACTGGTTACCGGAAGCCTTGTCAAAACCGGTAGGGGATTATTTAGAGGACAAAGGCAATCCCTCGCCGATCCCAATCGACATTATACCAGCCCTGGCGGGCATTTACCAGGTGGTTGGAAAGATGCTGGATCCCTGTTCGCCCGATGGCGCAAGGAAAACGGTGGAACGACTCGGCAAAATGATCAATACAAAGACCGATGCAAAATACACCAGCGAGGAAGCGCTGACAAAAACTGAGCAGATGTGTGAATTGCTGCAAAAGTTGAAAGCCATGTCAAAAGCAGCTGGCGGGAAGTAATTTTTTTTTACCGGTTTCTTATCAGCCGCAGCATACTGGGTAAACCCGTCAATGCACCCAGTCCCAGCAACAGCATACTGTTCTCTTTTGCAAAAAAACCATTGCTGTGAAAAACGCGGTCCGTTACCACCAGGCTGATGGTGGTAATGGAAAAACCTATAGAATTGTAAATTTTCAATGCCGTTCCCTTCAAATGATCCGGCGCGTAGTCGGCTACCAGCGTAGAGAACTGCGGCGAATCCGGGATCACTGCCAGTCCCCAGATAAACAATACGGCCAGGAAAGCGGTTAAAGGTAACTGGTAGATAAATGGCGATGCCAGGCAACAAAGCCCGGAAATGAATAATGCGATGGCCGCCACTTTTGCACTGCCGGTTTTAAGCGACCCATAACCGCCCGCGATACAACTGATGCTACCGCTTCCGATGACCAGGAAACTCAGCAAAGGAATATTCAGCGTGATATTATTTTTCTCCGCATATAAACCGAGCAGCAACGGAACAAACCCCCAAAAGGTATACAACTCCCACATATGCCCGAAATAACCAAAGGCGGCCTGTCTCCATTTTTTCAACCGGAAGATAGTCGGGATGGCGTTCCATTGAAAGGATTCCGCCTTTTTACGGTTGGGGCCGTCGCCGGCAAACAGCAGCATCAGCAAACCTCCAAGGATGGCAAATACCGAAGTACACCAGATCACCGGTTTCCAGGGCAGGTCAAAGTCGCTGCTCTTCAGCAGATGCGGAAAGGCCGTGCCCAGCACCAGTGCGCCAACCAAAAAACCCAATGCTTTCCCCAGTCCTTTCCCGTACCAGTCGGCGGCTATTTTCATTCCAACCGGGTAGATTCCTGCAATAAAAAAACCTGTCAGGAACCGTAAGGAGAATAATGTTGCAGCATCGGTGGCCAGCCAGGCTACGGCTGAATTGGTCAGGGCACCCATCAATGAACTGATGAAAAAAAGTTTAACGGGGGAATACCGGTCGGCAAGCGAGAGGATGCCAAAGACCAGCGTGCCGCCGATGAAACCCAGCATGACCGCTGAAGTGACCTGGCTCAGTGCATATTGTGACAGGCCCAATGCCTGTTTCAGTTCCGGCAATACGGCATTGCCCGCAAACCATAAGGAGGTGCCGGCAAACTGGGAGAGCACGATCACCGGCAGCACATATTTGTTACGGGTCTTCTGTAACACCGGGCGTTGATTTTATTTTTTCAGGTTAGCCAGCAGGAGAACGGCCAACAATAAAATAAAACAGAGAAAATGAAAAACCGTTATTTTTTAATACAGCAGGAGAACCGCACCAATGCTGCTGAACACAGGGATCAGGTTGCCGAACAGGGCCGTACGGCCCGCCCCCAGGTGACTGATGGCGATATTCCAGATCAGAAAACAGATCACCGAAGCGCCCAGGCCCAGGTAAATGACAGAGAAAATGGCCTGGTCATTCCACTGAATGCCGGGTGACTGCTGCAATTCATATATACAGAATGGCAGCACCATCAGGCTGCCCAGTAAAAAAACGGTGAACAGGAAACTGACCGGAGAAATGGCGGCCGGTTTTTTCTTTACCAGGGTATTGTACACGGCAAAGCAAAAGGCCGCAAGCAATACCCAAAGATCGCCGGTACCGAATTGTAAGGAGAGCAAGTTGTTCCAATCCCCTTTTGCCAGCAGGTAGAGCACGCCTGCCAGGCAAAGAAACATACCCGCCACCCGCAGCCAACCCACTCTTTCTTTCAGGAAGATGCGGGCGAATAAGACCGACATCACCGGTGATGAGGTGGTGCCGATCAACGCCAGGTTGATGGCCGATGTGTAATGCGCGCCCACATAGACGAACGTATTGAATAGCGCGATACCGAACAGGGAAACCCAGAACAGGTAATGCCAGGACCTCCTGATCACCGGCCACTCTTTTTTGAAAGCGCGGAATGCAAAAGGAAAGATGATGAGCGAAGCAACCAGCCAGCGGAAAAAATTCAGGCTGACCGGGGGGAAGGACTCATGTACCGCCCGGGCAACGATAAAATTTCCCGACCATATAAAAGTGGCCAGGATGGCAAGCCCGATCCCGGTAAATATATTCTTAGAAGTAGTGGGGGTCATGCAGTATCAATGGTGGGCGAAGTCGTTTTCAAAACGCCCCTTTATCCTTTCGATCGGGGGATTGAAATAACCGTATTTCAGATTGGGAAATTCCTCCCGTATCAGTTCCTGCAATTGTTTTACTCCCATGCACTCTCCGGTGTCTGTCACTCCGATCTTGCCCAGGTACCAGTCGGGGTCGATATTGAAATTGCGCCACTGGATCATGTTCAGGCCGGTTTCCTGAATCAATTTTCGCAATGCTTCGTATTCAGCAACGGAATCCGTCATTCCGGGGAATACAAAATAATTGATGGAAGTCCAGCCGCCATGCCTGTTCACCACCTTCAGGCTTTCCACGATATCATCAAAGTCGTAGTTATTGGGCCGGTAGTAAGGCAGGTAGATCTCCCGCCTGGCAGAGTTGGTGCTGACCCGGATGGAATCCAGTCCCGCTTTGCAAAGTTCTTCTACGGCATCGGGTCTCGATCCGTTGGTATTGATATTGATGCTGCCTTTCGATGTATGTTTCCTGATCTCAATGATCGAATCCCTGATGGTCTCCCACATCAGCAGCGGCTCGCCCTCGCAACCCTGTCCAAAACTGATGATCGGGAAAGGCGCAGTTTCAAGGTGTGGCACAGTAAACTCCGCAATTTCCTCCACTGAGGGTTTGAAGTTCAGGCGGTCCTGCGTGGAAACAATGGTCTCCTCATCAGGTTGCAGTGAGATACAGCCCACACAATTGGCATTGCAGCCCGATGAAACCGGCACGGGACATTCCCAACGGCCCAGTGAGAGATTCCTGGCGGCGGGACATTGATACGTGAGGGCGCAGTTATTCATCAGGTGGTCCACCAGCCGGTTATGCGGGTAATGCGCTAATAAGGATCTCGCGCCTTCCTTTATTTTCTGCTGGTCATACCCGGCGCAGTCCTGCCGGATATCGCGTTCGATACGGGTTGCCGGCACATAAAACTTGTTATCCTCCCAGCCTGCGGCGGTATAACAAAACAGGGGGAGGGTGGGGGCGTCGGGGGCCGATTCATAAGCGGATAAATAAAAGCCTGTATGAGCAGGCGGGATAAAAGCGGCCACAGCCCAGCCTTTTTCACAAAGACGCATCTCCCCGGTCTTAACATCGATCCCTATGCCTCTCCTGCCGGGTAGTTCATAGAGGGAACCGCCATCCGGTAATTCGATCCATTCATCCCCGGGAACAGGGATCGCATCCCAGCCGCTGCGTCCGGTCACGTAAAGGGAAGTATCTTCAAAGATATTGCCTTTGCCGTCGGAGTAGAGGATGAAGGGGGAATGAGTCATCTGGTTTTGAAATGGTGAATGGTGAATGGTCAATGGTCAATGGTCAATGGTCAATCAGTTTCCGCGAAAGCCGGTTGCAAATGTTTCCTGCAAAACTCGTTAAATTCTGTTTCATTTACAGAAGTTTTGCTTTCGTCAACCGGCTGCTGAACCAGTTTATTATTTTTCAGGTCGAGGGTCAGCAATCCGTCTTTGAGCAACAGGTTATTCAACTGATCCCAGGAGAAATTCTTCCGGGGAAAAGAAGGATAGGAAATAGACCGACCCGAAACGGTCACCACCAGTTCCCTGACAGCCTGCAGGAAAAGCAGGAGGACCAGTACCTGTATGAATGCGGGCACGAAATAACGAAGCGATGCGAAAAAAATGGCGGCGAGCAAAATTGCCGCATATAAGAAATATATTCTTTTCTTATTCTTTATAAGAAAATACAATCCGATGCAGGCGGCAATGGATCCCGCGGCAAAAAGAGTTTTATTGCGGGTAAGCGATTCATGGGAGACGAAGGCAAGAAAAATAAAAGCGATAAAGTTGAGGCCTGCCAGGACCAGGAAGGAGATCCCGTATGACCTTCTCTTCTCATTCCTTAATGTGATGGAGAACTGTTGCATGGCACTACCCTCAGGTGTTGGGGGTATTACTGGTTACCAGCAAATTACACATCTTGAACAATACCCTGGCGCCCACGTTGACATCCCAGTCGGTATCGCCGCCGATGCCCACTTCGTTCAGGTCAAAACCCACCAGGGTCCTGCCGCTTTCCAGCACTTTCTTGAACAGAAAGAAGACCTGCTCCAGTTCAAAGCCCCCCGGTACAGGTGTGCCGGTAAAGGGACAGAGTTTCCGGTCAAGACCATCAACATCAAAACTGATAAAGACCTTATCCGGCAGTTTGTCCACGATTTCCTCGACAATGATTTTCCAGCTCTGGCCTTCAAACAGGCGGCTCCTGATCTCGCGTTCGAAGTAGGTGATGACGCGATAGTGACTGTTTCGTATGTATTCCCATTCGCTTTCGCTGTAATCACGGATACCCACCTGTACCAGGCGTTTCAGTTCCGGAATTTCCTTCAGTGCATTGTACATGATGCTCGCGTGCGAATACACAAATCCTTCATAGGTATCCCGGAGATCGCAGTGGGCATCGATCTGCAGAATGCCAAACTCGCCGTGTTTTTCGGCGATCGCCTTCATGTAACCCAGCGGGGTGCTGTGATCGCCGCCGAGTACGGCAACCAGTTTCCCTTTTTCCAGCAATACCCGTGTCTGGTCATATACCCAGGTATTCATAAACGAGCTGCCCTCATTCACTTCTTTCAGCGTTTTGGTCATAAAGTGATTGGCGCTCACATCATCGCCTTTGGAAATATAATCTATGTAGAGCTCGGCTTCCTTGCGCAGGTAATCGCTTTTCATCAGCAGTTTCTTATCGCTCGGCCGCATATAAAAACCCTGTTTCCACGCAACCGGCATATCTGCGTCAAACAGATCAACCTGCAGGCTGGCCTTGAAGATCGCTTCGGGGGCGCGTGCCGTACTGGCGGTATTGCTCACCGTCACTTCCCAGGGCACAGGTAAAATGATCAATCGTGAATTCTCCTCCGATGTGGGTAAGCCAAAAATGTTATTATTCGGATTACTGACACTATTGGGGTCGTATTGGGAAAGGTCAATCATACGGGTTAATTGAAAAGGGATGTAAATTACTGGGCTTTGAGGTAGTGGCAAAATGAATATTGTGAAAAGCCACAGGAACCGAAGATCCAAGAATTAAAGCTCCAAGAACCGAAGATCCAAGCTCCAAATAAATTAGAATATTAAAATTAAAAAAGGCTCCGTAGCGGCAGCGGTTCATTATATCAGCCACATGTGAAAAGTCATAAACTTAGGGAATTATGGCAGTAGTAGTGGTTCGTTGAAGCAATAGGAAATATTACATTACCGGAGTCCAGAACCCCCCTTTGGGGGCAGGGAGGTTGTGGGGCAGGGGGCCTTACTTCCTGCTCAAACTCTTCAAGTGGTTTACATGCGATGCAACGGCGAGTCTCATTTTGGGATACTCGATATAAGGAACGTTAAAATCCTTGCAGGCCTTCCGGATGATCTTGCTGATCTCCGGGTAGTGCACATGTGATACACGGGGAAACAGGTGGTGTTCGATCTGGAAATTCAGGCCGCCTACCCACCAGGAAATGACCCTGTTCTTTGTGGCGAAATTCGCGGTGGTCTTGAGTTGATGGATGGCCCATTCGTCTTCCATCCGGAGGGTCTCTTTATTGGCTTCCGGAAATTCCGTATCCTCCACGGTGTGCGCCAGCTGGAAAACGATACTCAGCACAAAACCGGAAAAAAGGGAGAACGGAAGGAATCCTATCAACCAGGCGTTAAAGCCAACCATGTAAATGGGTAGACCTACAAATAAAAAAGCATAGAGCAGTTTAAAACCCCAGAAAGAAATATGCTCTCCGATTGTCATTTTCCGTAACGGCGTGGGCCCGATCCGGCCCAGGAAATATTTTTTATAGTCTGTCACAAACACCCACCAGAGATAAAGCAGCGAATAGGCGGCCCAGAAATAGAGGTGCTGGTAGCGGTGGATCTTATAATATTTCTGTGTTTCACATAAACGCAGAAAGGGCCTTGCCTCAATATCATCATCCACTCCCTGCACATTGGTGTACGTGTGGTGGATGATATTGTGTTTGGTCTTCCACATAAAGTTGTTGGCGCCGAGGAAGTTCAGGGAAAGACCGGCAAGCTGGTTGATCCATTTGTGCTTGCTGAAACTGCCGTGCATGCCGTCATGCATCACGTTAAAGCCGATGGCCGCCGTGAGTCCGCCGAGAACGATACATTCCGTTATGGCCAGCCACGCGACCGGGGTATAGAAAACAAGGTGGATATAGATGAAAAGATAGGTAGCCACCAGCAGGATGGCCTTGGTATACAGCTTGTAATTACCGGTTGGCGCCTTTCCGGTCTGGCTAAAATAGTCGTTGATGCGGCGCTTTAGTTCGCTGTGAAAAGAAGCTGTGCTGTGGGCAAATTTTGGGATAGACATTCAGAACCTTTATTGGATATGCAAAGGTAACTTTAAAGGTCCATAAATTGACAAAAATAACAGATCTTCCAAAGGACTGATTTTGTTGATAAAACCGCAAAATATCTCTTAACCAGGATCAACATTTTCTCAGGTCTCAAGCTGGATCAGCGCATCCAGGTTCCGGATGCCTAATTTTTTTTCGCTGATAAATCCTTCGGCATATTTCACGCCGATTCGTTTGCCAAACATCCTGGCGCGGGCAATGATACTTTCCAGGAAATCGGGAGTGGAAATATAGGTCTGGGGCCCTTCCGCGCTGTCATAACCGGTATGGAACTGCGTGCTGTACGCCGAGATCGCTTTCATACGCTGCTCAAAAACCGCACTGATATCGATCAGCACATCGGGTTCGTGGTACCAGTCCTGTATATAATGAAGTACATAAGAAGGACGCCAGCGGGGTTGTAATTCACCGGTCCCGTCCTTTGTTTCGATCTTGCTGAGCCCGGCGAGAAAACAGGCATCCGCGATCAGCTTACCGGCGCGTCCATGGTCGGGGTGGCGGTCGTGCAGCACGTTGCCGATCACGATCTCCGGCCGGTATTTGCGGATGGTGCTGATCAGCGCCAATTTGTTTTCCTCGTTGTTCTCAAAGAATCCGTCCCGCATCTTCAGGTTTTCCCGCGCATGCACTCCCATGATCATGGCGGCGTTGGCGGATTCCTGGAAGCGGGACTCCACGCTTCCCCGGGTGCCGAGTTCTCCCTGGGTGAGGTCTACGACCCCGACCTTTTTACCTAATCTGATCTCATTGATGATGGTTCCGGAACAACCGAGTTCAACATCATCCGGATGGACGCCGATGGCGAGTAAATCTAGTTTCATAATTAAATGCCAAGCCTCCCTGCCCCTCCAAAGGAGGGTTCTGGGTCGTTTAAATTTTACTTTTTCCTATTGTTCCAATTGAGCACCACATCCGAAGTTAACTACTGTATTCAACAGTACGCAAATCCATACGCTACAAAAATCTACAACTACGGATTCTATTTTTAATTTTTACTTTTTAATTTATTTGGATCTTGGTTCTTGATGCTTGATACTGGATGCTGGATGCTGGATGCTGGCTTGCCCGCCGAAGCCTTAGCGTAGGCGGGATACTGGATGCTTGATACTTGATACTTGATACATATCCTAATTAGTTACCCGATAAGGATTCCCATACCACCCCCCATCAATTTCCTTTACAATGCTCTCGATCTGCCGGTCCAGTTTATTCCCTTTCAGGTCCCAGTCCTGTTTCAGGTTCCCGCCCACGAACCAGGCTAGGGTCTGGTAAAAACGGGCATTGAAACCGCCCTTGTATTCCTTCACGATCTCGTAGCAGTTATTACCGGTCTGCCGGTTGATGAGTTTCATCAACACTTTACCCTGGTAAACGGAAAGATTTTTTAAAGGCTCTTCAAATTGCTGTCTTAATTCCTTTTCCCTTGTTTTGATCACCGCTTTTCTTTCTTTCTTCCCGGAAATACCCGTCATTTTCACATTGATCTCGTTGATCGTTGCCCCGGCCACCCTCGCATAGGGATACGTGACATATACGGCGTTTCTCAATCTCGTCCATTCTTCAATGTATTTAGCCAGTTTGGCCCCTGAAAGATCCCCCACCCATATCATTTCCATCTCCTTGTAATTCACAATCTCTCCCTGGTACCAAACCGCGGGCACTACAATGGTATCATTGGGCCCCCATTTCTTTCTTTGCTCTTTCATGAATTGCTTTGCGTATTCGGATGAATCGGTGGCGGGTTGCGGAAGTTCCACCTGTGCCTCCAGGGAATTGCCCGCGGCCATCGCAAGGAACAGCAGCAACAGGACTTTTCTATGAAGGCAACGGTAAAGCATTGTAATGCAAAGCTATATTAGTTCGCTGATTTTTTATAGAGTAGTGCGCCAGCCTGTGCAGGCGCCGCTTCTCCCATTCTGAGTTTAGCTTCGTAACATAAGAATATCAGCCGGTTAACAATCCGGTATGACAACAAAGCTATTAAAGCCGCTGTTTTGGAAAAGCTAAATTTTTGATACGGGGGAGCTTCCGCGGTTGGTCCGTATCCGGTGCGCCATGCTGATAAAGATACCCACGGCCGTTACGATCACCCCAAACCAAAGCAATCGTATCATGGGGAATTTATAGGCTTTCAGGGTAACGTATTTCATCAGCGCATCCGATTCCTTCACCCCCAGTTCAATGCTTTTATCTGCATTGACCTTTTGTAACTGCAGGATCAGGTTCTCGGCCGTGATGGTGTCCGATATCACGAGCAATTCTCCTTTCGCGATCGCCAGCCTCGGGGTAACAGAATAGACCGAACCGGTTTTGGAATAGATCTTCAGCGGGGTCTCATATAACTGGCCGCCCTTGCCAAACAGGTCTTCGGGCAGGCTGTCCTTTTTCCGTACTTCCTGCAGTATCATAAAACCACCGGAATAGAAAAGGGTATCGCCCGTCTTCATTGCACCGGGCCGGAAATGGGCGGTATCCTGTTGCCGGTCGGGATTCGGGAGCGAAGTGATATACGTGAATACATCATGGTCCCAGTAATGCCGTGCATCAGGGTTCGACATCAAACCTTCTTCGCCGCTCGGGTTGACGAATGAGTTCGGGCTCAGCACAAAGTCCTCTTTTCCGTCCTTACGGTTGAAATGGATATTGAAATAGGTCCGTTCATCTTTCGGTACAATGGAATCCTTTTCATACGTGATATGGTAACGCCCCATGTCCATCTTCACGCCCTGCACCAGGGTCAGGTTCTCGCGCGGATCTTCAGCATCGCCCAGCGGGATAAAGATGCCGCTGACATTATTCGACAACACTTCCTTATTCGATGCTGAAATAAGGATCCCGATCAGCACCATGGCAAAACCCGCGTGTGAAACGGAGCCGCCGGAAAGTTTCAGTTTGCCTTTCAGCCCGAGCCAGATATAGGAAATGTTGGCTACGAAGGAATAAATGCTGCAGACCAGCGCGATCCATAGCGACGCGTGGAAAACAGGCCCTTTCTTCGTGTAATTGATCTCATAGAAAGCGATCAGCGCGGCAGCGGCCAGCACGGAAATGACCAGGGGTAAAAGCATTTTTTTCCGGAAATACTTCGGTGGGGTTTCCTTGTATTTAAGGTACTGCCCGATCCCGGTGAGCAGGGCAATAATGATGGCCACATAAACCTGTATGCTGTTATAGGCGAACTCTGCATCTTCCGGCGGCGCGATATTTGAACCAAAAACTTTATTGAAAACGGGAAGCGAGGTTTTGCCGATGATCACGATGGCGGAAAGGAAGAATACCAGTGCCCCGATGAACATCCAGAATTCCCTCGAGGAAACATTTTCTTCTTTCTGAACAGAAGGGATCTCTTTATACTTCCGGAAGAAAAGCCAGAGTGAGGGCAGTACGAAAACCAGCAGGAAGGCCAGCAACTGCCAGTTCATACCCAGGTCGGTAAAGGCGTGAACGGAGGCCTCTCCAAGGATCCCGCTCCGGGTAAGAAAAGTGGAATAAAGAATAAAGCCAAAGGTCAGGATAAAGAAAAGATACGTGGCCCTGAGGGAATGGCCGCTGTGTTTATAAATTAGTAAAGTGTGAATACCCGCGATCAGGATCATCCAGGGTACCAGGGATGCATTTTCCACCGGGTCCCATGCCCAGTAACCGCCCCATCCCAATTCTTCATAGGCCCATTTTGATCCCAGTAGAATTCCGATTCCCAAAAAGAACCACGAAAATATTGCCCATTTTCTAACCAGTCTTAACCAATCTTCTGATAAATTTCCAGTTGCCAAAGCGCTCATTCCGATTGCAAAAGGGATCGCAAAACTAACGTACCCAATATATAAAATGGG
>JBGATE010000066.1:0-13799 GCA_044229375.1 Chitinophagaceae bacterium | reverse complement strand
GTGATTACCAGAAAGCCTTTGAATACTTCAATAAACGAACGGCCCTGCGCGACAGTCTGTTCAACATGGAGAAAACGAAAGAGATACAACGGCTGAATTCCCAATATGAATCGTCCCGGAAGGAGCAGCAGATCCAGTCGCAGCAAAACAGGATAAGGCTGCAGAATTATCTTTTTATCGGCATCGGCGCGCTGGTGCTGCTGGGAAGCCTGCTGGCCTGGTCCCAGTATAAACGGTACCAGTTGAAAAAAGACAGCCAGTTGCAGCAGGAGATCATGAGGCAGCAGGAAATGAAAGCGAAAGCCATCCTGGAAGCCGAGGAAAACGAGCGGCAGCGGATCGCCAAGGACCTCCACGACGGCGTGGGACAAATGATGAGCGCCGCCAAGATGAACCTTTCCGCCATCGAATCTGAAATAACATTCACCGATGAGGGACAAAAACAAAGTTTTGAAACGATCATCGGGCTGGTGGATGAAAGCTGTAAAGAGGTCAGGACCGTCTCCCATATCATGATGCCCAGCGCCCTGCTGAAGAACAACCTCGCCACCGCCATCCACGATTTTGTGAATAAGCTCAGTAACAGAGGCCTCCGGGTGCATGTTTATACGGAAGGACTGGATGAAAAACTGGATTCCAATATCGAGACCGTTCTTTACCGCGTGATCCAGGAATGCGTACACAATGCCATCAAACATGCCGGTGCCACTACCCTGGATATCTCCCTGGTCAGGGATAAAGAAGGTATCACCGGCACAATTGAGGACAATGGAAAAGGCTTTGACCCGGCCGTTAAGGAGAAATTTGAAGGCATCGGTCTCAAAAACATCCTTACCCGTATCGCCTACCTCCACGGAACCGTGGATTTCGATTCCGCTCCGGGGAGAGGAACGGTGGTGGCATTGTATGTTCCGGCCCCCCTAAATCCCCCCGCAGGGGGGACTTGAGCCTCTGTATATCAACTATTTTCTATTGATTTCAGCGTTACCATCAACGGTATCGGAATGTTCCCCGATTTTTTCGCCTTCACCCGATCCCTTCCCAATGAGTTGCCCCCTATCCCGATAGCTACCGCGACTCCACAGGGAGGGACATCAGAACCGGTATTGATACATTTCCAGTTGAATAATAAGTTCCGGATTAAATGTCATAGATACTTGCAAATCAAATCGAGTCAGAAGAACAATAGGGGGCCAACTCTGAACTCCCGACTCCAGACTTCTGACTTCTTTAACAAATCCCCAACTGCAATCCCCCCACCCCCCGCATCTTTTTTACGTCATCAATTCCGTGATTGTAACAACCAAAAACCAATTTTATGTATTTTACCACTTCCAGCGAAGAAGCAATTCTCGTTAAACCGGCTACCAAAATGAAAAACGGAAAGATCACCCTTGGGATCGTGGACGACCACCAGATCGTTATTGACGGTCTCAGTTCCCTGTTAAAGGGGCATGAAAAATTCAATTTCGCCTTTGCCACCACTGATTCCGGCAAAGTGGTGGATCTCATCAAAGAAAAACCGGTGGATATCCTCCTCACCGATGTGATGATGCCCAACCTGCCCGGCAACCAGCTTGCCAAACAGGTAAGACAGCAATACCCTCATGTAAAAATATTGGCGCTCTCCATGAGCGGCCAGGGCGACCTGGTGAATGAAATGATCGAGGATTCCGACATAGCCGGTTATGTACTGAAGAATATCGGCAAGCAGGAACTCATCAAAGCCCTCGAAAAGATCGCCGGCGGAGGGATCTATTTCAGCGAAGAAGTGATCGATGAGTTGCAGCGTGCCAGCAACCGTAAGAAACAAAAAGAAGAGGCCCACCTCACCGACCGGGAGATCGAGATCATCCGGCTGATCGAAAAAGAGTACAATAACAAGCAGATCGCCGAAACCTTATACATCTCCGAACGCACGGTGGAAACCCATCGCAAGAATATCTTCCGCAAATCCGGCACCAATTCCGTGATCGGGCTGGTGAAGTATGCGTATGAGCATAAACTGATTTAGACAGGTTGCAGTAGTAAATGTTCTCCTTACCGGATAATTTACGCTGTTTCATTTAACCTCCTGGTCTTCCTACCCGATTAAAAACCTGTCAGCCCCATTGAGGGGCTGAAACTTTCGTATATTTTTGTGCACCGGTCATTGTAATAAGACAGTGACAACCCACACGCAACAATAAAGAAGTGAACTATATGAGAAAAATAATTTCATTCATGCATATATCGCTTGACGGCTTTGTAGCAGGACTGAACGGAGAAATGGACTGGATCAAAGTTGATGGTGAAATTTTTGATCATGTCGGCAAGCGGATAAGCGAAGGCGATACCGCATTATACGGACGGGTAACGTACCAGATGATGGAAAATTACTGGCCCAACGCAGGTAACAAACCGGCAGCGAGCAAGCACGACATAGAACATTCAAAGTGGTATAACAAAGTTCATAAGGTTGTTTTATCAAAATCAATGAAAGATGCGGGTTTGGCTAACACAAAATTTATCAGCGACAACCTTCCGGACAAAATACATGAAATAAAACAATCCCCTCCCGCACCAGGCGGGAGCGGGAGTAGTGAAATCTTACTGTTTGGCAGCCCTACAGCAACTCATTCGCTGATTCAACTCAACTTGATTGACGGCTACTGGCTGTTTGTTAATCCAATCATTCTTGGACGAGGTATTCCATTGTTTGCAGACATCAAAGACAAAATAAAACTAAAACTATTGACCACCCGGCAATTTACGTGCGGGGTAACTGAACTGAATTATACAGTGGACAGGCAATAACAACGAACCGCTTACCGGCAGTTTGGTAAGAGGACGGGTATTCTCCGCTTTTTGCCTGCCTGCCGGCAGGCGGGTTCGCATTCCGCCTTCCGTTCCAGCCGATGGATGACGTCTGGCAATAGAATCAACAATGAACTTTTATTTAATAATTTAGCTTCGGTTAAGTACTGTCGATTTCAAATACCGCCACATCGCCGAGCCGTACCGTAAGCTGCAGGTCTAACCGACCACGCAACTTTTCGTGATTCATCAGCATTGCAGGACATTGTACCGAAAACAAAATAATATTATATGGCAAAGGGAAGTAAAAAGCTGTTGTCGCCGGAACAACGTAAAGAACTGCTCGCCAAAGTAAAAGCCCGTTTTGAAAAAAACGCGAACCGTCATAAAGGCCTTGAATGGGCTAACATACTGGCAAAGCTTGAAGCCAACCCCGGAAAAATGTGGTCGCTCTTTGAAATGGAAAGAACCGGCGGCGAACCGGATGTTGTGGGTCATGATAAAAAGACGGGTGAATACATTTTTTATGATTGTTCGGCGGAGAGTCCGAATGGCCGCAGGAGTGTTTGTTACGATCATGAAGCGCTGGAAGCCAGGAAAGAATTTAAACCGGCAAACAGCGCTATGGAGATGGCCGCCGATATGGGGATTGAACTTTTATCGGAAGATCAATACCGGGAATTGCAGCAACTGGGGAAATTTGATACGAAAACGTCAAGCTGGATTCTTACCCCTCCTGCCATCAGAAAACTCGGCGGCGCCCTCTTTGCCGATTTCCGCTATGATCATGTCTTTGTGTATCACAACGGCGCACCTTCCTACTATGCGGCAAGGGGATTTCGTGGCTCTTTAAAGATCTGACACCGGTAGTGATCAGGATTGCAATGTTTTTTATACCCGGCAGCCGCAGGCAGATGTAAATTTGAGAAAAGATCCCCAGGGGATGAATTAAAATGCAGGCGGTAATAATTGCCGGGGTCCGGCCGATCCACATTCCCAAACAAACTACCCTTTACGATGCGCAATGAAACCAGGTTAACGATCATCCGGATCATTCACACCTTAATCTGGCTTTTTTCAACGTTGTAATTTTTTACATGCTGTATGCCGCGATTTCCGGCAAACTGGACCGCTGGCTGTGGATCGGTTTTGGATTATTTATCCTGGAAGGATTGGTGTTGCTCGCTTTTAAATTCTATTGTCCGCTGACGGTCTGGGCGCGCAAATACTCTGATTCAACAAAACACAACTTTGACATTTACCTGCCCAACTGGCTGGCGAAATATAATAAACTGATCTATACTTCCATTTTAATGGCCATTGTTATAATTACTATTCTCCAGCTTGTAACATAAGCCCGGGTGCCGGCTAACGAAGAAGGATACCCCGAACCACGGCCCTGCTATAGTATCCGGGCTATTCAAGTGCATTCTACAGAATTTCCCTGCTATTGCAGACCGAAATAATTCTCCGGAAAACTCCGGAAAAAATTATATTTATAAGCGATAGGGTTAATGGATCGGATCAGGCTGTAAAAGCTGTATCCATTTTTATCAATCCGCCACTTTCTTCTAACTGCCAAAAACAATTGCCACATGAGAAAATCCATTGTCATTTTATGCTGCATTCTTTACCACTTTGAAAGCCCTGCGCAAACCTGTCCCTCTCTCGGAAGTATCAATTATCAGCGATGGAACAATATTTCAGGGACCTCCGTGAGCAGTCTTACTTCCAACCCCAATTATCCGAATAATCCGTCCAGCACCGGCACCCGGACACTATTCGAAATGCCTACCAATCTTGGCAACAATCTCGGCATCAGGATGTATGGCTATATCTGCCCGCCCACAACCGGTAATTACGTATTCTGGATTGCCAGTGATAATGCCGCCGAACTCTGGCTGAGTACAACCATTAACCCGGCCAATAAAGTAAGGATTGCCTATAACACATCGAGCACCAACTCAAGACAATGGAATAAATACAGCACTCAAAAATCGGTGGCCATCGCACTGGTAGCCGGCAATAAGTATTATGTTGAAGCCCTGATGAAAGAAAGTTCCGGCAACGACAACCTGGCTGTTGGCTGGGCCAAACCCGGCCAGGGCACTTCGGCCCCCAGTGAAGTTATTCCGGGCTCACGTCTTTCTGTGAACAGCAGCACCGATGCAACCCCGCCGACAGTGCCGGCGGGTTTAGCAGCTGCCAATATCACAAGTACCTCGTTTACCCTGTCATGGGTTGCTTCAACAGACAACGTAGCAGTGACCGGGTATGATGTGTACAGGAACGGGGTTAAGATCAATACGTCCAATATCATTGGCACGGTTTACAGCGTAACGGGTTGCGCACCAAATACAGCCTATAGCATGACTGTTAGAGCAAAAGATGCTGCCGGTAATCAATCTGCAGCAAGTTCTCCTCTTCCTGCTACAACCCTGGCTGTTGTAACGGCCGGGGAAACGTTCACCGTCAGAACTGTCATTGCCAACCAGCGCATGCCGCATGACCTGGTTTACGGGCCGGATGATAAGATCTGGTACACGGAACGTTTTGGCGGAACAGTCAGCTTTGTTGATCCTTCAACGGGAACCAAAACAATCGTACTGACATTAGGAAGCAAGATGGTCAGGGTGGGCGGACAGGATGGCCTCATGGGTCTTGCCCTTCATCCCCAGTTCAGCCAGGGCAGCCCTTATGTGTATATTTCCTACACCTATGAATCCACCAGTAGTACAATGAGAAAGACGAGGATAGAACGGTATACCTATGATGTGAATAGCCAGACATTGATTGCACCGGTAACCATACTGGAAAATATTCCGGGGAGTAATGATCACAATTCTGCCCGGCTGGCAATCGGACCGGATCTGAAATTATACTTCTCCGTGGGTGATATGGGTGCCGGCCAGTTTGATAACCTGACCCGTCCCAATAATGCCCAAAACCTGGATATCCTGGAAGGAAAGATCCTCCGGCTGAACACCGATCTTGTTGGCGGTTCCTGGATACCCGCTGATAATCCATACAGCAGCGGAGGCCAGCCCACCGCTGTATATACATTCGGGCATCGCAACCCGCAGGGACTGGTTTGGGGAAATGTGAACGGAAATAACATTCTCTTCAGCAGCGAGCATGGTCCATATAGTGACGATGAATTAAATATCATTGAATCCGGCCGTAATTACGGATGGCCGCAGGTAGCCGGCTTTTGTGATGGCAACTATAACGGCAGGACGATTGGCGGTTTTGCCGTAGTGAACGAACAGAATAACTGTACGGCATTAAATGCAAAGGAACCCCTGCGTTCAATTTTCCCTTCGGAAAACCCACCCACCGGCGGGGACTTTATGACCTGGCCTTCGATGGCACCCTCCGGTACTGAATTTTACGGCAGTACGGCCATTCCCGGATGGCAAAACTCACTGCTGGTTGCCATGTTAAAAGCGGGCAGGATCACCCGCTATAAACTCAGCAATGATGGAATGTCCGTTATATCAGATACTATAAACTACTTTCTTGGCCAGGGAAGATTCAGGGATGTTGTGGTTTCCGCGGATGGGCTGAGGATATATGTTGCCTGCGATTCCAGCGGCTCAACTTCCGGCCCAACCGGTGGAGTAACCACCACGCCAGCTAACCCCGGTAGTATCCTGGAGTTTACTTATTCACCATCGGGCGGAAGATCTGTGTATACAAGAGCTATTCCTGAGAATACCTCAGATAAAACACTCGATGTTTACCCGAACCCGGCCAGTCAGTATATCATTGTTTATAATTATTCAGCTGAAACTACAAGGATGGCGATATTATATGACATGAACGGAAGGGTAATAAGGCGGCAGCTATTACAGCAAAAATCTGTACGAATAGATGTACATGATCTGAAATCCGGGCTATATATCCTTAAAGTGACCGATACAAAAGGAAAACCGATCCGGACAGAAAAAATTATCATCAACCGATGATTGTAACCTGGCATCAAACAGAAAGCAGGAAGTAACGATACTTCCTGCTTTTTAATTATCAGGAGATCCCCGGATCTGCATACCTCTCAATTTATTGCTGCAGGTTAACCGCCCAGATCACGAAAAGTACAATACCGGTCGTAAATGAGAATCAGGGCAATTTTAGCAGTTAAATCCTTATTTTTGCAACGTTTAATTCAATGATTTACAGCACATCCCGTTGACTGTCAGTCAATTCTGCGATCTAACATCTCAAATTCTACATCGTATGGCAGATATTTTTGAACGTCTATTGAAACACCAGGGCCCCATCGGACAACACCTCGAAAGAGCGCATGGTTATTTTGCCTTCCCCAAACTGGAAGGGGATATAAACAGCCACATGAAATTCCGCGGCAAGGAAGTCATCGTATGGAGCCTGAACAATTACCTGGGCCTGGCCAACCACCCGGAAATTCGTAAAGCCGATGCGGAAGGCGCCAAGCAATACGGCCTCGCCTACCCCATGGGCGCCCGGATGATGAGCGGGAACAGTAATCTCCACGAACAACTGGAAAAAGAGCTGGCCAGTTTCGAAAAGAAAGAAGATGCCATACTGCTCAACTATGGTTACCAGGGAATGATCAGCATCATCGATACGCTTTGCAGCCGTCACGATGTGATCGTTTACGATGCCGAGAGCCATGCCTGTATCATCGACGGGCTCCGCCTTCACCCCGGCCACCGTTATGTGTTCAAACATAATGATGTGGCCGATTGCGAAAAGCAATTGCAAAGGGCCACGGCTTTGATCGAAAAACAAAAAGCCGGCGGCATACTCGTTATCACGGAAGGCGTTTTTGGCATGGCCGGCGACCAGGGTAAACTGAAAGAGATCGCCGCATTGAAAGATAAATACCAGTTCCGCCTGCTGGTGGACGATGCCCACGGTTTTGGCACCCTTGGTAAAACAGGCGCCGGCGCCGGCGAAGAACAGGATTGCCAGGACCAGATCGATCTCTATTTCTCCACATTCGCCAAATCGATGGCCAGCATCGGCGCCTTTGTGGCCGGTGAAAAACAGATCATCGATTATATCCGTTATAATATCCGTTCGCAGATATTCGCCAAAAGCCTGCCCATGCCCCTGGTAGTGGGCAACCTGAAAAGACTGCAACTGCTCCGCGATCATCCCGAATACAAGGAAAAACTATGGAGCAACGCACGAAAACTGCAGAGCGGCTTAAAGGAAAGAGGATTTGATATCGGTAACACCGACTCCGTAGTCACACCGGTGTATATGAAAGGTGATGTTCCCGAAGCGACAGCCATGGTGATGGACCTCCGCGAGAACTATGGCATCTTCGCCTCCATTGTGGTATACCCGGTTATCCCAAAAGGACATATCATCTACCGGCTGATCCCCTCCGCCATCCATAGCGACGAGGATATCGAGCTGACATTAAAGGCCTTTTCCGAGACCAAGAAAAAGCTGGATGCCGGGGAGTATAAGGTGGAAGCCATTCCGGATATGGCCGATACCAAATAAAGACTCACGGTATTAACATTTTGTCGGACGGCATTCACCGGTGAATTGCCGTTTTTTTTTGATCGGAAGAAACACTCAACTTATTCAAAAGGGGGATCATCCGTGTGCTTCCGTGGCCAGAATACAGCCACAGATTTCACAGATTTTCACGGATTATTAGTCTTACAGATGAAAATCCGTGCTAATCCGTGAACTTTTTGGCAAAAAAAACATATTGTATTCCTGGCTATCCTGTGTCGTTGTGGCAGATAAATGAACTTACCTGCAATTTTACATATACGGCATATCGGTTTCCCTTGTTTGCCCTACATTTACGAACCTAAAAACACACATAAAATGCGCAAGTTTTTATTCATCCTCTTCCTTCTTCCCCTGGTGGCAACGGCACAGAAAAAAGCGATCACCCTGGAAGATATTTACAAGAAAGGAACATTCCGCGGCGAATTCGTCCCGACGGTATTTGACGGAACCTCCGAAGAAACCCCTCTCAAACTGGATGACCTCAAGGATGAAACCGGCAAACCTTTTGGCCGGCCCGAAGGCGAGATACGCAACAGTGTCAACCATAACCTGGTACTGCTCAAAAAGGGAAATGAACAGATCTATCGCCGTTCCTCCAAGGCATTCGTTTATTTATACGACCAGGTCTCCAAAGAGCTGACCAAACTCGATAATGAAAAGGTCCTTCATCCCACTTTTTCACCTGACGGCAGCAAGATTGCCTTTGTGAAGAATAATAACCTGGTGCTCTATGATATCGCCACCAAAAGCAGCCGTTCCATTACGACCGATGGCAAATGGAATTATATCATCAACGGTAACTGCGACTGGGTGTACGAGGAAGAATTTGAATTCAGCCGTGCCTACGAGTGGAGCCCCAAAGGCAACTATATCGCTTATTACCGTTTTGACGAGACCCAGGTGAAGGAATACAACATGACGATCTACGACAATGCACACAATAAGGATTACCGCTACAAATATCCCAAGGCCGGGGATGACAACTCCAAAGTGGAGATCCGCATTTATGATATTGCAGGTAACAAGACCGTGAATGCCCAGTACGAACAGGGAGATATCTATATCCCCCGCATCAAATGGACACAGGATGATAATACCCTCGTGGTATACTGGATGAACCGTTACCAGAATGACCTGAAACTGCTGGCCACCAATGCGCAGACCGGGGTTTCCAACCTGCTATACCAGGAAAAAAACAAATACTATGTTGAGATCAATGATGACTGGTGGTACCTGAAAGATGGCAAGAACTATCTCTTCACCAGCGAGATGAATGGTTACAAACACCTGTATCTCTACAGCCTTGACGGGAAAACAAAGATCCAGGTCACCAAAGGAAATTACGAAGTGACCGATGTGAACGGTGTGGATGAGGTGAACAAAAGGATCTACTTCACCATGGCCTACCCCCGCCCGATGGACAGGAATGTATTCGTCACCGATTTCGAAGGAAAGAAAACCTTCCCGTTAACGCAGGGTGATGCCTGGCACAGGGTTGATCTCAACGATGATTTCACCCAGTTCTTTTGCTTCCGCACGGATATCAACACCCCGCAAACAATAACGCTGAATAGTATCGTAGTGGACAAAAAGAAGAACATCAGCGCGCAGTTGGTAAAGACGGTGAATGAAAGCGCCAAACTGAAGGAAAAGATCAGTGAATACGGATATGGCAAAGCGGAATTCATCCGGGTGCCCAACAGCAAAGGCGATACGCTCAATGGCTGGATGCTTAAACCGGCGGATTTTGATCCCGCAAAAAAATACCCCGTACTGTTCTGCAATTACGGCGGCCCCGGCTCACAACAGGTGGGCAACCGTTTTGGCGCGGTCAGCGCCTGGCACCAGTTACTGGCACAAAAAGGTTTTATCGTGGTCAGCGTGGACAATACCGGCACGGGTTACCGCGGAGAGGAATTCAAAAAGAAAACCTACCTGCAACTGGGCAAGTTCGAGATCGAGGACCAGATCGACGCGGCCAAATACCTGGGAAAAATGCCCTTTGTGGATGCAAATAATATCGGCCACTGGGGATGGAGCTACGGCGGCTTTATGAGTTCCCTGGCGATCACCAAGGGCAACGAAGTCTTCAGCGCGGCCGTGGCCGTGGCACCGGTCACCTCCTGGCGGTATTACGACAATATCTATACGGAGCGATACATGCGTACCCCGCAGGAGAATCCTAAAGGTTATGACGACAACTCACCGATCAATTTTACCGACCGGATCAAGGGCAAATACCTGCTCATCCACGGCACGGCGGATGACAATGTGCATTTCCAGAATGCCACGCAAATGATCTCCGCGCTGGTGAAAAGCAATATCGATTTCGAAAGCGCGTATTATCCCAATAAGAACCACGGCATCGGCGGCCAGGTGGACAATACCACTTTTCATCTCTGGAGCAAGATGACGAACTGGATACTGGAGAATATGGGCAACGCCAACACGCAGTTGCTGAATGCGCCGGCGAAACAGCCGAAAGGTTTTTAACCTGTTTCTTAAAATGACAAATCCCTTCCTGCATGAGAAGGGATTTTTTTTGCGCGGTGTATTGGCACAACGATCACACGGATAAGGCGGATGCGTGCGGATTCGTTTTCCTTAATCACCAGTGTCTCAAAAAATATAAAAAATTGGCAAAATCCGTTTCATCCGCGTCACCCGTTGCTATAAAAATCCAGTAATAATTTATCCCGGGAAGTCAGACTTTCAACAACAATGCTGATAAAAAAAGAACCCCCGACTAAAAGTCGGGGGGCCCTAATCAAAAACCATTAACCATTAAACCTTATCCTATGAAAATTCAAGGCTAATATCGTTAATAATGCGATAACACAAAACATTTAGCAGTCATTTTTTGGGCTCCCGGGGCTTTTTGGGGCACCGTGCTGCATAAGTTGACCACACTCAATTCCGGGATCGGAAAATTGTCATTGAAAGCGAAACGGCATTGTAGTGGAAAATCTACAAATTTGCAGTGCAAACGTTTGCTTAGCTTCATCCCCGGAACCCAACATTTGCGGAGTTTTAGGGGTTATCAAAGAAATCATTCCATGAGAAAGATCGTCGTTGCCATCACCGGAGCAAGTGGTTCCCTGTACGCGCAGAATTTGCTGCGGAAACTGCAGGGAATAAAAGAACAGTGGGATGAACTTTCCGTGGTAATGACGGAGAATGCCAAAGAGGTCTGGAAAACCGAACTGGGCAGCGATGAATGGAAAGAACTACCGGTAAAATTTTATGCCGGTAATGATTTTCATGCGCCCTTCGCTTCAGGTTCGGGGAAATATGATACGCAAATCATCATCCCCTGTTCGATGGGAATGCTGGGCCGTATCGCCTCCGGTATTTCCAACGATCTGATCAGCCGGGCCGCCGATGTGATCCTGAAAGAACGAAGAAGACTGATCTGCGTGGTGCGCGATACGCCCTACAATCTCATCCATATCCGCAATATGGAAACGGTGACACTTGCCGGTGGCATCATCTGCCCTGCCTCTCCTTCCTTTTACAGCAAACCGGCCAGCTTTGATGATCTGGCAGGTACCGTGGTGGACCGTGTGCTAGACCTGGCGGGTTTTGATATCCGGACATTTCGGTGGGGAGAATAGGCTAAGAGACTAAACGAGTGGAAAGAGAAAAAGAAGGATTTACTTTATTACATTATTTCTTCCCTTGTGCAGTGAATTATACGGTATGAAAAAATAAACCTGTCTGCATTTTGATTTCCTGCTGCGACCACAGGATTGAACTGCACCTGCTGCTTTTAACTCCTCAGTGTGCTTTATGCATGCTGCGCACCAATTTCTCTTTTCCTCTTTCCACTCGTTTAATCTCTTAGCCAAAAAAGAAGAGACCGGCGCAATTTGCAACCGGCCTCTTTTATTTACACACACCAGACCAACTCTAGTCGATATACCTCCCTCCCGCATTGATCCAGTCGGTGATCTTTTGTCTTTCGGAAGGGGGTAACAACCCGGTGGGGGGCATTGACGAAGGATTCGCATTTACGGCCCTTGCAAGGATCCTGTCCTTAAAGGTTACAATATTGCAATCCACTTCCCAGTTCATGCCTCCGTTCTGAATGGAGTTATTATGACAGGACACACAATTATTTTGTATCAGTAATCTTACCGCAGAGAATAAAGAACCCGCTGGCCTGTTGGTAACACTAGCATTCGTGCTGCCGGTGCAGGTATTATTGTCCTTTGCGGTAATAGAATAACTGGCCGCGCCAAGGTTGTTGAAAACACCCGAAGCCTGGAATGCTCCTCCGTTCAGGCTATACGTATAGGGACCTGTCCCTCCGCTTGCATTGGCGGTGATCGAACCCGTTGGAGGTGAAGTACAGGGTGTATTACCCACAACAGTGGTTGTTACAGTAATCGTAACCCCTGAACAGGGATTGGGAGCAGTCAATGTAAAATTCGTACTCCCCGTACATCCATTTGCATCTTTCCCGGAAACGGTGTAGGTGCCGGCTGCCAGGTTAGCGAATGTTCCTGATGGCTGGAAGGCTCCTCCGTTGAGGTTGAACGTATATGGTCCTGTTCCGCCGGAAGCCGTTGCGGAAATACTGCCATCCGTTGCGCCCGGTGCTGTAGGATTGACGAATGTTCCTCCCACTGTGACCGTAACACCCGCGCAGGGATTCGGGGCAGTTAATGTGAAATTCACACTGCCCGTACAACCATTTGCGTCTTTTGCCGTGACCGTATAAGTGCCTTCGGGAAGATTACTGAAAGTACCGGAAGCCTGGTAATTGACTCCATCCCGGCTGAACGTGTAGGGTCCCGTACCACCGGAAGCTGTAGCTGCAATGCTTCCATTGCTGGCGCCCGGTGCAGTGGGATTGGTTGGCGTGCCGCTCACCGTGATCGTAACACCCGCACAGGGATTGGGAGCCGTCAGGGTGAAACCGGCGCTGCCGGTACAACCGTTACTGTTCTTTGCGGCGATTGTATAAGTGCCTGCTCCCAGTCCTGTAAATGTTCCGGAGGCCTGGAAGGGGCCGTTGTTGATACTGAAGGTAAAACCCGAACCACCGGAAGCAGCGGCCGTAATACTGCCATTGGTGGCGCCTGGTGCACCGGGGTTGGCAGTAGTAGCCGTAACACTCACCGTAATACCGGAACAGGGATTGGGGGGTGGCGTACTGCCTCCGCCTTTTCCGCAGGAGAAACCGGTGAAGAGCAATGCAATAAAAAAGATGGCAGGTGAACTGAACCGTATAGCTTTCATCATTTGCAGTTTTTGATAAAATCGTTCAACTGCCGATGAAGGTTGCCCTGTCTTCCAGAAATAATGCCGGCTATTTTTTTCCCGGTCGCTGAAACGGCTTTATGGAAAGCGAGAACAAAACCCCTGCACTGTTGAGTTTTACTTTTCCGTATCCGATACCGCTCAGGGGTAATTTGAAATAAGGTTCAGCTGTTAGCGAAACGCGTTTGCCGAGTGTGCGCTGGTAACCCGCGGATAATGTC
>JBGATE010000065.1:0-13921 GCA_044229375.1 Chitinophagaceae bacterium | reverse complement strand
ATAATACCAGCGCAGGGATGATCAGGAAACCACCGCCGGCGCCCACGAGCCCCGTCAATACACCCACCACGGTACCCTCCAGGAGGATCAGCGGGTAATTGAATTTTTGTTCACCCGTTTCTGCTACTTCGGACTTCTTTTGCCGGATCATGGAAACAGAGGCCAGCACCATGAGAATGGCAAAGAGGATCATCATCAGCAGCGATTTCGTGAACACCAACCCACCGATCGAAAACACTTCAGTGGGTATGGCCGGAACGATAAAGGCCCGGGTGGCAAAAACGGCTGCAATGGAAGGGATACCAAATATCAAAGCGGTCTTCAGGTTGATCTCACCGCCCTTGTATTTGGGATAGGTTCCGACCAGGCTGGTGGTGCCTACGATAAAAAGTGAGTAGGCGGTAGCCAGTACGGGGTTGACGCCAAAAAGATAAACGAGAACAGGTACGGTCAGTATCGATCCGCCGCCGCCGATCAGCCCCAGTGATGCGCCAATTAACAGGGAAGCTATATACCCGATGATTTCCATGCTTTATTATTTCAGCAAAGGTGAACGGATCCAAACTCCTGTACTGTGACTGAAATCACAGCGCTTATCAGTTAAGCTCGATCATATTCCGGTGCAGTTTCACCAGGTTTCGCTGTTCCATTTTCTTCAGCAGCCGGGAGATCACCTCCCGGGAGCTGTTCAGGTCATCGGCGATCTGCTGGTGTGAAATTTCAATCGTTTTTTTCCCCGTGGCGGAAACATGTCTTTTCAGGTAGAACTCCAGGCGTTCATCCATATTGCGGAAAGCAATATTATCAATTACGGAAAGCAGTTCGTCATACCGGCTCCGGTAGGTCTGGACCACGAACTGGTACCAGCTTTTATACTTGTTCATCATATCATCCATCAACTGGATGGGTATCATCAGCACTTCGGTATCTTCTTCTGCCTTCGCCATGATCTCGCTGGTTTGCGTCTGTACGGCACAGATCATCGTAACGGCACAGGCCTGCCCGGGTCCCAGGTAGTACATGAGAAATTCACCGCCTTCCGGATTTTCCCTGTAGATCTTGATACGACCTTCCAGTACCAGCGCGGTGGATTTGATGAATTGCCCGGTTCGCATGATCACTTCGCCCGCGAGGAAGGTCCTTTGCACGGCCTCTTTTTCAATGACCTCGATAAGGGCGGGTTCAAATTGCGGGAAGATCTCTTTCCAGTTCATAGTATGAATTATAAATTATCCAAAACCTTTTCCATCTGCATGCTGCGGCTGCCCTTGATGAGCAGGTGGGTATTTTCAAACTGCTGTTGCCGCAGCCACTGTTTTGCCTCCGCCGTATCACGGCAGGAGACATAGGGATGTGTGATCTTCAGGAAATCGCCACCCACGAGTACCACAGCCTTCCATTTAAACTGACCGATCAGTTCCACGATCGCCTGGTGTTCCGCCAGGCTGTCTTCCCCCAGTTCGGCCATTCTGCCCAGTACAAGCACTTTGTCCGCGGCATGGAGCTTCGCGAAATTCTCGATTGCCGGTTTCATACTGCTCGGGTTGGCGTTATAGGCGTCGAGGATTATTTTATTGGTTCCCGTTTCAACCAGCTGCGACCGGCTGTTGGAAGGTAAGTAGTTTTCAATTGCTGTTTTGATACGGTCGCCGGAAACACCGAAATGAGTCCCGATCGCAACAGCGGCCAGTACATTGGGAAAATTATATTCCCCCACCAGTTGTGTCCGTATCGCACCGGTTAAGGCGGCTTTGGTAACAGCAATTTCCAGGTATGGCTCGCTTTGAAGGACCTTGCCTTCCACATCGGCGCCATAGCTGCCATAGGTAACAATGGTTGCAATCCCTTTGCTCATTTCCACCAGGTAATCATAATCCCGCATCAGGAAAGCGGTGCCATTATACGCACGGAGATGGTCAAACAATTCTCCCTTTCCCTTCCGCACGCCATCCAGGCTGCCAAATCCCTCGAGGTGTGCTTTGCCGCAATTGGTGATCAGCCCGTGTGTGGGCAATGCGTAGTTGCAGTAGGAGGCGATCTCCCGCAGGTGGTTGGCTCCCATCTCGATCACCGCCATCTCCGCACTCGGTTTGATTTTTAAAAGCGTGAGCGGTACCCCGATATGATTGTTCAGGTTCCCTTCCGTGGTACAGGTAATGAAAGAAGTTGAAAGGACAGCGTGTACCAGTTCCTTGGTTGTGGTCTTTCCGTTGCTCCCGGTAATGGCAATAAACGGTATGTTGAATTGTTTCCGGTGATGAAGCGCCAGCTGCTGCAGGGTGGTCAGCACATCCTCTACCAGGATGGTCTTGCCCGGGATGGAATATTCCGCCTCATCAATGACGGCAAAAGCGGCCCCCGCTTCCAACGCTTTGCCGGCAAAGCTGTTCCCGTTGAAATTCGCTCCTTTCAGTGCAAAGAAGATATCACCGCTCTTCAGGCGGCGGGTGTCTGTTTGCACAGCGTGCCGCTCTTGATAGATGGCATACAGCTCAGGGATCTTCATTAGGCAAATGTAGCGCTCGTAAGGCTGCCAATTGAAAAACCCCGGCGAATTCACCGGGGTTTTTAATAATATCAGGTATGTGTGATCAGCGTTTTTGCCTGCGGGTCTTGTAGTGCTGGCCGGTCTTGCGCTTATTACCTTCCGGGCTTCCCATCCGGTCCATGGCGCAACGGAATCCCAGTGTGCTCAGCGACTGGTCCTCTTCGAGGAAACGGCGGCTGCCGGGGGTAAGCCAGTAAGCACGATCGTTCCAGCTTCCGCCTTTGTACACTTTTGATTTTTCGGTATGGATCATCGTGGTAACTCCGTAACCGTAAGAAGACTGTGACAGGGAGTCACCATCCAGGAAGTCGATCACATTACCCCGCTGGTAGTTCCTGCGGTTCTTGCTTTCAGCATCAGTAACATCCGACATTTTCACGCGGCCGGTACTGTCCTTCTCATACCTAGTTGAAGGATCCATGGAGGAAGAATCGGCTACATACAATTTTTTGTATTTGTTACCGCGGAAAGGCGCGGGCATATCGTCGAAGTCGAGCGTTGAAAGCGGCCTGTAGGTATCTTCCACCCACTCGTTCACGTTACCGGCCATGTTAAACAGACCGAAACCGTTGGGGAAGAAGGATTGCACCGGCGCGGTGTAGAATGCGCGGTCGTTCAAACCACCGGCCACACCCGCGTTATCACCTGATCCTCTTTTGAAGTTGGCGAGGAAGGTACCCTGCCAGCTGCCACGGCGGGTATCGCGCAGACCATTGATATTTTGTGCCCAGGGATACATTTGCTTATTGCTGGCCAATTCCTCACCCCTTTTGCCTTCCTTGGTGCTGGGGCGGGGGTTTTGGTTGATCAGACCATAAGCTGCATATTCCCACTCTGCTTCGAAAGGCAGGCGGTAGTCAGGCAATAATACACCTGTTTCCATAGAGGCAGTTGTAACTTTTTGTTCTCCTTTCTTGGTCTTTATCTTACCCGGAGGGGCGGTATAAAGTCCGAGGAGGTATGACTTTGTGGTGAAGTTATTATCTCCCTGCTGTGCGCCGGGTTTCAGGTTGCTCTTGTTTACAAAGCCATCCTTCATCAGGTTCTTTTCATTCACCCTGTCACTTCTCCAGAGACAGAAATCCTTCGCCTGTCTCCAGGTTACACCCACAACAGGATAATCGTTAAAGCCGGGGTGACGGAAATAGAATTCAACGAGGGGTTCGTTGTAACTCAGTTCACTTCTCCAGCACAATGTATCGGGAAGGGCGCCTTCGATGATCTTGCTGTTGGCAGGATCTGTGGGATCGAAGACCTTGTAGAGCCAGTGCAGGTACTCACGGTAATGCACGTTAGCAACTTCGGTACGGTCGATGTAAAAAGAAGGAACAGAAACACGGCGGGGAATATTATTCCAGTCGCCCATTACGTCTTCTTCGGTCTGGCCCATGGTGAAGGTACCACCCTGCACAAATACAAGGCCGGGGCCGAGGCCCTGTTCCTTGGCTTTGGACACACGGTATCCACCCTCGTTCTTATCATTGTAGTTCCAGCCGGTTACATCCGACTTATCTTTCTTTTTCTTGAAAAGGCCGCCGTTTTTACAAGATGCCAGCAGCACCATACAGGATAAAAGGATTGTCAAGTTTTTCACGCTCATAGTTTTTTGCATAAACCTGTGAATTGGAATATTTTTAACGCCGGCGGAGGTAATATTATTGCACCTGGCCCCCCGGATTTGCGAATATAGGCACTTTCGGTAAACGGGAATACGCAGAAATACTTTTTTTGGGCTGTAAAAATCCCACAAAACGAATTGATTAACGCATGAAAAAGAGCCGGTTATTGATCCTTTGCGGGTGGCTGTTACTGAGCGGTTCCGGTCTTGTGGCGCAGCGTATTTACCGCCCCAATTCTGTGCTTGCCGGAGGTGCCTGGTACAAGATCGGAGTAAGTGCACCGGGTGTCTACAAAATTGACATTCCCCTGATGAACCGCCTGGGGATAAACACCGCCGGCCTGGCTTCCGCATCGGTGCGGTTATATGGCAATGGAGGCAGGATGCTGGAAGAATCCAATAACGGCAGCTGGACCGATGACCTGAAAGAAAATGCCCTGCTGGTGGTGGACGGAGGTGATGGACTGATCAATGGGTCGGATCACCTGCTTTTTTATGCTGACGGGCCCGATGAATGGATCAGGGATTCAGTTAACCAGGGGTTTTATCACCGGAAGAATATTTATTCAGACAGATCCTATTATTTCCTTACCGTAGGGGGCAGCGGGAAAAGGATCATTACCGCACCGGTGTTAACGAATCCACAGGTCACCGTGAATAATTTTACGGACAGGATTTTTCATGAACTGGACACGGTCAATTTTCTGAGCAGCGGCAAAGAGTGGTACGGGGAGGAGATGTCGAATCTTCCGGGGAGATCACTGTCCCGCAATTTCATTGTTGATTTTCCCGGGGTCCAGCCGGGGGCGCCGCTGCAGATCAGGACCAGTTGCGCGGCAAGATCAATCAATACCGGAAGCCGCTTTGAGATCAGGGTCAATGGTCAGCTCGCCGGACAGTTGCCCATCAATCCTACCGGTGCGGGTCCGTATGATCTTTTCGGACAGCAGGCAACTGTTTTTTTGACCGCGGCGGGGGCGCAGGCCAGCAACAATATCAGTTTTACCTATGTGCCGGGCAGCCTGAACGCGCAGGGCTGGCTGAACTGGTTCGAGGTCTTCATCCGGAGAAATATTTCATTGGCCGGGCGTTCGCAACTCCTGTTTAGGGACTGGCAATCGGTGGGGAACAGCCGGGTTGAGTTCGTGGTAAGCGGGGCGGGCAACAGTACACAGGTGTGGGAAGTGACCGATCCTGCCGAGCCACAACGGTTGCCGGGAAATTTGCAGAATACTGAATACAGGTTTATCCATGATGCGACGCGCTTTAGGGAATACATTGCTTTTAACAGCACGGATCTTCTTGTGCCATCCGCAGAAGGAAAAGTTCCTAACCAGGATCTTCATGCCGCCACCCCCGCGGATTACCTGGTTATCACACATACTTCTTTACTCAACCAGGCGCAGTTACTGGCGGATATTCACCGGCAGCGAAACAACATGCGTACTGCCGTTATCACAACAGAACAGGTGTACAATGAATTCAGCAGCGGCAGTCCCGACCCGGCGGCTATTCGTGATCTTGTAAAAATGTACTGGGATAAATTCGGAACCACAGCGGACAAACCCCGGTACCTGTTATTGTTCGGTGACGCTTCCTTCGATTATAAGAACCGGCTGGTGAACAATTCCAGCCTGGTGCCGGCCTGGCAAAATAATTTTTCACTGGATCCGCTTTCCACTTATACCTCTGATGATTTCTACGGTTTTCTCGACGACGCTGAGGATATCAATTCCGGAACGGTCACCAATCTCCTTGATATTGGTATCGGCAGGATACCGGCACGGAACGCTGAAGAAGCAAAGAATTTCACCGATAAACTGAAAGCGTATTATTCACCGGAAGGATTGGGTCCCTGGAGAAATAATCTCACCTTTTTAGCGGATGATGAGGACGGGAACCTGCATTTCCAGGACGCAGAGCTTATAAGTGGCACGGCGGCGGCCACCGGGCCCGTATTCAACCTGCAAAAGATCTACCTGGACGCTTACCGGCAGGAAAGCGGTCCGGGTGGCAGCCAGTATCCCGGGGCCAACCTGGCCAGCAATAACCAGTTGTTCAACGGAACCCTGATCTGGAATTACAATGGACACGGCGGTCCGAGAAGGCTGGCGGAGGAAACGGTTCTTGATCAGCAGATTGTAGATAACATAAACAATATCAATAAGTTACCACTTTTTGTAACGGCCACTTGTGATTTTGCGCCTTTTGACAACCCCCTGGTCAGTTCCCTGGGAGAAAATATCCTGCTCCGGCCAAAAACCGGTGCGATAGCCCTGATGACCACCACAAGGCTGGTTTTTGCCTTCAGCAACCGGGTGATGAATAATAATTACACCCGTTTTGCCCTCGAGCCGGATGCCTCCGGCCGTTACCGTTCGCTGGGGGATGCTACCCGCGAGGCCAAGAACTTTACGTACCAGACCTTAAGCGATATTGCCAATATCCGCAAATTCACCCTGCTCGGCGATCCAGCCATGACCCTTGGATTTCCCTCATTAAGGGTAAGGGCCACCCGGGTGAACGGATTGCCGGCCGCGCAGGCCGATACACTCCGTTCAACGGAAAAAATTACCATGGAAGGAGAGGTCACGGACCTGGCGGGAAACCTGCTCGCGGATTTCAACGGGTGGGTGTACCCGACCGTATTTGACAAGCCGCAAACCGTGTCCACGATCGGCAATGACCCAGCCAGCCAGGCAGCTCCGTTCCAGGTTCAGACATCTGTTTTATACAGGGGAAAAATAACTGCATCCAACGGGCGGTTCAGTTTTGAGTTCAGGGTGCCGAAGGATATCAATTACCAGTATGGCAACGGTAAACTGAGCCTGTATGCTGAAGACGGGGGAAGGGATGCCAATGGTCATTTCACCAATTTCATAGTGGGAGGTACGGGCGCCGACAATACGGGTGACAAGGAAGGTCCCGGGATAAGGCTTTTCCTGAATGACGAGCTTTTTGCCAATGGCGGGCTCAGCGATCAGCATCCCGTTCTGATCGTAAAACTGGAAGACTCTTCGGGGATCAACACCACCGGTACGGGTATCGGGCATGATATTGTTGCCACGCTGGATAATGATAACCGCCGGTATTTTATCCTCAATGATTTTTACCAGGGAGATCTCAATAGTTACCAGAAGGGTACGGTACGTTTTCAAATGCCGGAACTGGAACCGGGGCATCACACACTCAGCCTGAAAGCATGGGATGTACTGAATAATTCAAGCGAAGCAACACTGGAGTTCACCGTAGCAAAAAAAGAGGAACTGGAATTGAGCCATGTACTCAATTATCCGAACCCGTTCACCAGTAAAACGAATTTCTGGTTCGAACATAATAAACCGGGGCAGACCCTGCAAGTGCAGGTACAGATTATGACCATCAGCGGAAGGGTCGTGAAGACCCTCAGCCAGGCCATAACAACGGAAGGCAACCGATCCGAATCCATTGAATGGAACGGGAGGGACGATCATGGGGATAAATTAGGGCGGGGGGTATATCTTTACCGAATCCGGGTAACAGCCCCGGATGGCAGCCGTAAAGTTGTAACAGAAAAGCTGGTGATGCTATAAAATACGGATTTTCTATTGTAATTTTGCCGAAAACCGGCCCTGATTTGTGTTTTCGATTAGGAGGGGAAGCCAGGCCAGGCTGACCAAAATCATTGTTTAAGCCGACCAGGTATCCGTTTTTACACATTTTAGAGATAAAGTTTTTTTTTACAATAATTTTCGGAACATTGCGTTTTTTCTGAGCTTTGCCGGCCGGGTGCGATCCGGTATTCTGGCATCCCAATGACCGGAAAATCAGAAAAAAACACATTTTTTTGGTTTAAGATAAAATTTTCTATTTTAGTTTTGTTTTTAGTCAAAAGCTCTATATTTACACCATTATTAAAAACTTTCTAATGAGACCAACTGCTTTAAAACTAACTGCCGTAATCCTGCTCTTTTGTGGTTTTACTTCCGCCGTAAATGCGCAGGCTAAATTAAATGTCGTAACAACTGCTGTTCCCTTCCTCCGTATTTCACCCGATGCCCGTTCTGGCGGCATGGGCGAACTTGGTATCGCCACATCTCCTGACCAATATTCAGGATTATGGAATGGTGGTAAGGTAGCTTTTAACCAATCAAGCGGAGTAGGCGCAACCTACACTCCCTGGTTGAAAGATGTAGTTAACGACGTATTCCTCGCCACATTAGCCGGTCATTACAAGTTTGATGACAACCAGGCTATCTTCGCGAGCCTTCGCTATTTCAGCCTCGGTGATATCCAGTTCACAGACGCTCTTGGTAACGATCTTACCTCTTTCCGTCCCCGCGAGTTCGGAATTGATGTAGGATATTCCCGTCGTCTGAATTCCAAGCATGGTGTTGGTATCGCTTTGAAGTATATCAACTCTAACCTGGCCAGCGGTTTCAACGCAGGTGGTACTACATATAAAACCGGTAGCTCTGTAGCAGCTGACCTGTCTTATTATGGTAACGCTGTTAAGACATCCGGCGACGGATGGGCCTGGGGTGCAGTGCTTTCCAATCTCGGTTCCAAGATCTCTTACACAGATAATGCAGATGCTAAGGATTTCATCCCTGCTAACCTGGGATTCGGTGCCAATTACACCAACAAATTCAATAATGTTAACCAGATCTCTATTGGTCTTGAAGTGAACAAACTGCTGGTTCCCACTCCTCCTTCTGATTCAGCCGGACTGGTTGATTACAGGAACAAGAGTGTGATCGGAAGCTGGTTCAGCTCATTCGGTGATGCACCCGACGGATTCGGTGAGGAAATGAAAGAGTTCGCTGTATCAATGGGTGCAGAATACTGGTACAACAACCAGTTCGCACTGCGCGCCGGTTATCATTATGAGAACAAATACAAAGGAAACCGCCGTTATTTTACAGCCGGTGTTGGTTTGAAGTACAACATCTTCGGTTTCAACTTTGCTTACCTGGTTCCTTCAGGAAGTGGTGTTAGCCGCAACCCGTTGTCAAACACACTTCGTTTCTCTATCTTGTTTGATTTCAGCAGCGGCGGTAAAAAATAATTTTAAAGCGTTTCGGAATATCATTATTAAAACGTCCCGGTAACGGGACGTTTTAATTTTAAGTAAGCGGTATTTCAGTAACAAGGATAAATAAAAGATCATGTCCTACCGAGTTGGTTCCGGGGTAGATTATCACCGGTTGGTGGAGGGGAGGGATCTCTGGATCGGCGGTATACAGATCCCTCATCATAAGGGTGCCCTTGGCCACAGCGATGCAGATGTACTGCTCCACGCGGTCTGCGACGCGCTGCTGGGGTCACTGGGACTGGGCGATATCGGAACACACTTCCCCGATACGGATGTGGCCTATAAGAATATAGACAGTAAGATCCTTTTATCACGGACAATGGCACTGCTGCAAAAAGAAGGATACGGGGTGGTGAATATTGACTGCACCATATGCCTCCAGGCTCCTAAAATAAAACCGTATACCGGGCAAATGCGGGAGATCATTGCTGCGCTTGCAGGCATCACCCCCCGGGATGTTTCCATAAAAGCAACCACCACCGAGCAACTCGGGTTTGTGGGACGCGAAGAAGGCCTGGTGGCCCATGCGACCGTGCTGGTGAAAGCGCTGAACGGTTAAAAAAAGCATTTGACAGCTGCAATCGGCCGTTAGGGTTATCTTTGCCCGCATGCCGGCCATCGAGATCAAGATCATCAATACATCTTCCAATCCGCTTCCGGAGTATGCCACTTCCGGGTCATCGGGTATGGACCTGAGGGCCAGCCTGGAGCAGGAGATGCTGCTTCAACCAATGGCGCGGGTACTCGTGCCCACCGGTCTTTTTATCGAATTACCGGAAGGCTATGAAGCCCAGATCAGGCCCCGCAGCGGCCTGGCCATTAAACAGGGGATCACCTGCCTGAACACACCGGGTACGATCGACGCCGATTACAGGGGAGAAATTAAGATAATATTAATCAACCTTTCCGCAGAAGAACAGGTCATTTATCCCGGTGACCGTATCGCGCAGATGATCATTCAGAAAGTCGAGAAAGCCGTGTGGAAACAAACCACCGGGATCAATGAAACCGTAAGAAATGAAGGTGGTTTTGGTCATACCGGCAAACATTAATGAAAGCAGGAACCGTACATGAACCGTTTTTTTATTTTTTTCATAGCATTCACCAGTCTCCTCTACTCCTGTCGTTCCACCCGGATGATCCAGACCGCCATTGAAAAAAAGGATACCGTGGCGGCACCGGTCGAAATGATCGACAATTCCGGGGAGGATTCTTTGCGGTTTATCGGCGCGCAGTATGACAGTATCCTGGGGCAACGGATTGCTTACACTACGTTTGCCGGGAAACTGGATATCGTATACACGGATGGTGAAGGCAAGAAATATGATGTGAATGCCAATATCAGGATGTACAAGGACAGTGCGATATGGGTTTCGGTAACGGCGATACTGGGCATTGAAGGGTTGAGGGCCTTTATCACGAAGGACTCCGTAAAACTGCTGGATAAACAAAAAAAGATATATACGGCCCGTAGTCTTTCTTACCTGCAGGAAGTAACGGCGCTTCCGCTTGATCTAACCTCCCTGCAGGACCTGCTGATCGGGAACCCTGTTTTCCTGGATCCGCATATCGTTTCCTATACCCGTACACCGGGCAGCATATCGTTGCTTAGCCTGGGCAGTTTCTTCAAGAACCTTTTAACCATCCAGGAGGACAACAAATGGGTATTGAGCAGCAAGCTGGATGATATCGAGGAAACGAGAAACCGCACCTGTTATCTTTCCTACAGCGATTATGATAATAAAAAAGGGGTGAATTTCTCAAGGCAGCGCAGTATCCATGTCGCGGAAAGCAAAAAACTGGATGTCAGGCTTAATTACAGGCAGTATGATTTTAATGAAACGTTAAGCTTTCCGTTCAACATCCCTAAAAATTATACGAGAAATTAGGGTAATAAAATTTATTTTGCAGCGAGGCGTTATACGTAGAACGATCCGATCCCGTCATCACCTGCATCCATTTAACTATGAGAAGAACTACACTACTTTTCCTGTTTGCCGCCTGCCTGTGGGCGGGTTCCGCTGCAGCCCAGCCTGTACAGGATAAATCGGAGTTGGAGAAAGAAAGACAGGCCATTCAGCAGGAGCTGAAGGAAATCCAGAGTATGTACAATAAGGTCAAGGGTCAGACCCGGCAAACCCTGGGACAACTGAACGTACTGAACAGGAAGATCGCGCTGCAGGAACAATACTTAAATAACATCAACCGGGAAATAAGGGCCATTGATGATGATATTTACCTGAGCAACCTGGAGATCTACCGGCTGCAGAAACAGATGGATACGTTGAAAATACAATACGCCCGTACGATCGTTTACGCGTACAAGAACAAAAGCAATTACGACTACCTGAATTTTATTTTTTCGGCCAACAGTTTCAACGACGCGGTGAAAAGGATCACCTACCTGAAGAGTTACCGTGCTTACCGGGAAAAGCAGGTGAATACCATCCTGGAGACACAGCAACTCATTGCAAAAAGGAAACAGCAGCAACTGGGCCGGAAAGAGCAGAAGAACAGCGCACTGACCAACCAGACAAAACAGGTTCAGGAATTGGCGGTTCAGAAGAAAGAAAAGGCCTCGGTAGTGGCGGAACTGAAATCAAAAGAGAAGGATCTCGCCGGGCAGATTGCGGCCAAAAAGAAAAGGGACCGTGACCTGCAGAACGCGATCACCGCCATTGTGCGCAGGGAGATCGAAGCGGCCAAGGTCAAGGCCAAAGCGGAGGCGGATGCCAAAAAGAAGGCAGATGACCTGGCCAAAAAGAATAACCCCGTTACAACTCCTGAAGCGCCTACGGTTTCAGCCACGAATCCTGTCATGACCAGCACACCCGGCACCACCACTTCAAAACGAAACGAAGCGTTGAAAAAGCCGGATAGCTATCTTGACCTGAACGCAAAGGATGTAGCCCTTAACAGCAGCTTCGCGGCCAATCGTGCCAAACTGCCCTGGCCGGTTGATAACGGCGTGGTAACGCTCCGGTATGGAAATAATAAAATTGAGAACACGCTTCTTACGTTTGATAACCCCGGTCTTACCATTGCCACGCCTTCACCGGGGGTGGCGGTCAAAGCCGTTTTCGACGGGGAAGTGGTTGCCGTGTACAGCCTGGGTGACGGAACGGCCATCACCATCCGCCATGGTAAATATTTCACTACTTACAGTAATCTATCGGGAGTTTCTGTTTCCAAGGGAGCTACCGTAAAGACCGGGCAATCAATCGGCCGTGCCGGAAAAGATGATGACGGGAACGGAGGGCAGATCGATTTTATCCTGATGATTGAAACGAAGAATGTGGATCCGCTGCCGTGGCTGAGGAGGTAGAATCCTAACCCTTAAAGAACAGGGATACTCCCGCAAAGGGCCTTTCAATGAAGGGCTTCTGATGAGTTGTAGCCGAAAAAAAGATCAGCGCACGGAGAAAAAAGAGGAAAGAGTATCGCTGCGTGATTTTTATCAACGCTTTACCTAAAGGTTACAGAAACTTCCCGTAAAGTTTCTCATACTGCGGCACGATCTTGTTGATATCAAACTGCCGGGCATGGATAGCCGCTTTTTCTTTGAAGGTCCGGAGCGTCGCATCGTCCTTTAAAATGGAGATAGCCTGCTGGCTCATGGAAGCGATATCGCCCACATCGGACATATATCCCGTTTCTCCCGGTATATTTATTTCGCTCAAACCGCCCGCGTTGGTGGATACGACCGGCACACCGGCCGCCATGGCTTCGAGGGCGGCCAGTCCGAAGCTCTCATATTCTGAAGTCAGGAGGAACAGGTCGGCGATGGCAAGGATATCCTCCATCTGTTCCTGCTTGCCAACAAAACGGATATCATCGCACACACCCATTTCCCTGGCCAGGTCCTCGGCAGTGGAACGTTCCGGGCCATCACCAACAAATAATAGCTTGGAGGGGATTTCTTTTTTCGTCTCCGCGAATATTTTTACGACATCCTGCACCCGTTTGAGCTTCCGGAAGTTGGAAGCATGTAACAGCACCCGTTCGCCGTTGGGAGCGATCACTTTTTTAAAGGCATCAAGCGGTTTCCGGGTGAACCGGCTCACATCGACAAAGTTGAAAATCACTTCAATCTCTTTTTTTATGTCAAAGTGTTTGAAGGTCTCCTCCCGGAGGTTTTGAGATACGGCTGTAATGGCATCACTTTCATTTATGGAAAATGTAACAACAGGGGCATACATCTTGTCGCGCCCCACCAGTGTGATATCCGTTCCATGCAGGGTGGTGATGACGGGAATGTTCTTCCCTTCTTTTTTTAGGATCTGTTTGGCCATATAGGCGGCGGAAGCATGCGGGATCGCATAATGCACGTGGAGCAGGTCCAGGTCGTTATTCTTGATCACATCCACCATGGTGCTTGCCAGTGCCGTTTCATAAGGAGGATAATCAAATAGGGGGTAGGTGGGCACCTGCACCTCGTGGTAAAAGATATTCGGGATGAAGCCATTCAGCCGTACGGGCTGCTGGTAGGTGATAAAATGCACCAGGTGACCTTTTTGTGCCAGGGCCTTGCCCAGTTCCGTTGCCAGCACTCCCGAACCGCCAAAGGTTGGGTAACAAACTATTCCGATCCTCATATAGTATAAAATAAAATAGTAATGGGTTTCCGAAGGTAGCGGTTTTAACGGAGTAAGGGTTACCGCTTATCTTAATTCTTTACAGC
>JBGATE010000064.1:0-14157 GCA_044229375.1 Chitinophagaceae bacterium | reverse complement strand
TGGTAGGCCACACCCAGCACCTCATCCGGCTGCAGGGGCTGATTGAGTGAAAGAAAACCGATCTGCGGATTAAAATAGAAATCGGTTGCCATCAGCTTGCGGGCAAAGGTCTTTTCAAAATCCTGAACGGGAGCGAGGCCGAAGGTGGTCAGTTCATTCTGCACCAGTGATGAATTCCGGAAACTGGGATTGAGATTAAGAATGGAATACAGGTTATTCGCGTCATTCCGGGGTAACTGCTCACCGGATCCGGTGATAAGCGGATCGCGGTATGGATTTCTTTCACCCAGGTCCATAAAAGCAACGATGTCCCTCGTGTCCGTGGTGGAGCCGTTGCGGTTGGTTACCCAAACCTCCATCCGCAGCAATTGTACCCTTGAATTGACAACGGGTAATTGCTTCATGGCCGTATTATAGTTATTGCGGAAATACTGGGCGAGCAGGAAGTGGCGGTTCTCGTCGTATTCATCCGACCTGAGGGTAAAAGTTTGCGCCGCCGAACCGCCCTGCAGGTTTTGTGACTGCCGCTGCGATTGCTGGTTGGCCAGTACGGTTGTCACGAACAATTTACCAAACTGCATCTGGGTCTTTAAACCGAAAAGCGATTGTGCCCCGGGTATCAGGGTTCCTTTAGAAGGGAAATTGGTATTACCGGCCTGGAAGACCTTGATGATATCATCATCCTTTCCCTTGAAATCAAGTTTAAGCTGGTTCTCAAAATTGCAGCATTTCCACATACCCGGTCGGGCGGATATCGATCTTCACTTTCCCGTCGGGACCTACGCCCATGATCCGGTTGAACCAATCGTTCGATACTTTGAATTTGGGTTTGAACAGCCGCCTGTTCATGTTGGCCAGCAGGGCCGACCGCTTTTTAAAATATTCCTTTTCATCCTTTTCACCCTGGAGTTTTACAAATTCCTCCATAGAAAAGGAGACCGGGGTACGGTAATAGCGGTTCCCGATCTTTTCAACGATATAATACTGCTTTGTCCTGGGATCGTATTCGATATTTCTTTTGACAAATGAAGTATCGCGGAGATCAAAAGGATTGTTGTAGGGGTAAGTGTAAGGATCACCGGGACGGTCGCGTAATGGATACCGGGTGGTGTCAGCGGCTATCCCCTTTTTTCCGTTGCGGCCATTTTCAAAATAGCCGGCTGTGGCCCGCACAGAACTGGTGAGCAAAATGGTAAAAAATACCAGCGTGCGGAAGATATAGGCAGCTGTAAGGTTCAAGGTTTTCTCTCCATCAATTAGTTTCCGTAAATAGTCGAATTAGAGGGTACGAAGTGCTAATTTAACCAGTTCCTCGACAGGTAAATTGGAATTGGCCGCTAAAACCTTTTCAAGGGCCTGGCCGGCAGCGTTCCGGTTGATGCCCAAAGCGGTCAATGCATTTAACGCATCCTGATGCAAAGTATTGTTTTTCATGGGAAAATTATTTGATTCCTGATTAAATTTCACCATTTTATCCCTTAGTTCCAGTACCATTCTTTCGGCCGTCTTTTTGCCTATTCCTTTTATCCCTTCCAGGGTCCGGCTATCCCCCTGGAGGATGGTTTTCGCCAGTTCGTCGGGTTTCATATAAGAAAGGATGACCCTGGCAGTTGAAGCCCCTATCCCGGACACAGCAAGCAGCTGCAGAAACATTTCCTTTTCCGGCAAATCATAAAAGCCGTAAAGGATGTGCGCGTCTTCCCGGATAAGAAGGGCCGTATGCAGCATGCCGCTCTCCAGCTGCTGGATTTTTGAATAGGTATTCAGGCTGATCTGTACCTCGTATCCCACCCCGTTCACTTCCACATGTACCACGGCCGGGCTCTTATGCACAAAACCACCTTTCAGGTAGGCTATCATAGGCTGCGAAAATAAGTGAAAAGGAAATGCCTCGGCGTAAGAAGTCGAAGGACCGAGGACTCCCGACTGTGGACTGCCGGCTGTAGACTGCCGACTTCTTCCTTAACTTTGTCCGTTTTTATTTAATATTACTTACGTATGAATAAAAAAATCACCGCCGCCATCACGGCTGTGGGGGGCTTTGTTCCCGAAGAAAGGCTAACCAATTTTGACCTTGAAAAAATGGTCGATACCAACGACGAATGGATCCGCACCCGCACCGGTATCTCAGAAAGGCGGATCCTCAGGGGTGAGGGCCTGGCCACTTCTGATATGGTGGTACCTGCCGTTCAACAACTTTGCGAGAAAAGAGGAATCTCCCCGGAAGAAATTGACTGCCTGATCGTGGGAACGGTGACACCGGACATGGTTTTTCCTTCAACGGCCAATATCGCTTGTGATAAACTGGGAGCAAAAAATGCCTGGGGATTTGATGTGTCCGCCGCTTGTTCGGGGTTCCTCTATTCCCTTACACTCGGCGCATCACTGATCGAAAGCGGGCGCTATAAGAAAGTAGTGGTTTGCGGGGCGGATAAAATGAGCTCCATAGTAGATTACCAGGACCGTGCCACCTGTATCATTTTTGGAGATGGCGCCGGTGCTGTATTGCTAGAACCCAACCATGATGGCTTCGGCGTACTTGACAGTATTTTGAGAAGCGATGGCAGCGGCTACCAGTACCTTCATATGAAAGCCGGCGGTTCAAAAAAACCTGCCAGTATCGAGACTGTCATGGCAAGAGAACATTTCGCATACCAGGAAGGACAGGCCGTCTTCAAATTTGCGGTTAAAGGAATGGCCGATGTAAGTGCTGAACTGCTGGAAAGAAATAACCTCATCGGCGATGATATTGCCTGGTTGGTGCCGCACCAGGCTAACCTTCGCATCATTGATGCCACCGCCAGCCGCATGGGTCTGCCAAAGGAAAAAGTGATGATCAATATTGAGAAATACGGGAACACCACCGCGGCAACGATTCCGCTTTGCTTATGGGAATGGCGGCATGTACTGAACAAGGGTGATAATATTGTGTTGTCGGCTTTTGGCGGAGGTTTTACCTGGGGCGCCACCCTCCTGAAATGGGCCTACTGATCCTGGAAGGTCAGTACCGCACCGTTTTGTCAATATCATGATCAATATGACAATTATTGCAATTCCTTACCAATAAGCGGTACCCTTTCATGGCTTTGGCCGTATCATTTCTTCTGATCCCTTCACGGATCAGTTTGACCGGCTTTTTCATCCGGTCATTATAAAAATAGGAGAACCGGTCCTTTAACTTTCGGTGTTCCCTGAATTTACGCCCTACCTCGATCAGGATGCTGTCCATTCCTTCCAGCAGCCATACCGCATCTTCCAGTTTTCCGTCTTTTAATTCATCGCCCAGGTTTTCCTGGTAAACTTTCAGGTCAAGCATATTTTCATCCAGGTCCTTGATCGTAAGCGGCCGTTCGTCACGACAGGCCGGAGTAAGGATCAGTCCGGGCAGGAGCATCAGCAGAATCAGGTACCGCGGTTTCATCCGGCAAAATAAATACAATCAGCCTTGCGTCAAACGGTTTTTTGGGATCCCGCATCGCTGCCGGTCATCGAAGGAGCACTACTTTTTCCGCACCCCATTTATTATCGGTTGTAATGTATTTCACCAGGTAGGTTCCGGATGGATATCGTCCAATATCCACCTGCCAGCGGCCTTTTTTACCGGGCACCGCGATCCGCATCAGGATCTTACCGGTAAAATCGGTAATGAATATCTCTTTTATATCTTTCCTGCTTTCAATGGTGAATATTCCGTTCGTTGGATTCGGATAGAGTTTCACCGAAAGTATATTTTCCGGTTGTTTAACCGGCTGTTGTACCAGTTCCCTGCTTTCTGGGCGGCAATCCTGCGCCGTGAGGTACTGACCGATGATTCGTTCCAGCAGCTTACCCAGCAATTCCACTTCGTATGTATCGGTTGTGGGTTCAATATGGTTATTGCCCACTTTGCTGTGATTGGTGAGAAAAGCATAAGTGCCATTGGTGGCCAGCGCCATGGAGCGGAGCAGGAATTCGGTTGATTTATCCGTACCGCTGCAGGCTACCGGTACAATGCGCACGCCTTTGGCCGCGGCTTTCAGCGTGAGTAGCCTTATCCTGTCCTTGGCTTCCTGGTGCGGTGGCGCATCCAGCACCAGGAACAGCAATCTTGTTCTGGCATTGGGGTTCCACTGCAAACTGTCCAGCGCCGTACTGAGCGCATCATCCACCGCTTCAGGGGTATCGCCTCCGCCACCGGCTGACTGTAGTTTGATAAAATTGATTGTTTTTAGCAGATCATCATGGAAAGCAACATGCTTTGTAACATAAACATCTCCTTTATCGCGGTAAAAAACAGAAGCAGCCCGCAGGGAGAGTGAACTGTATTTCTCCATGGTGTTCCGGATCACATCCTCCAGTTCCAGTTTCAGGAATTCGATCTCATCACCCATACTGCCCGTGGCATCCACTACTGTCTACATCAGGCGTCACTCCGCAGGTACGGCTCACCGTGAGCAGGTTCACCCCGTTGGCGAATCCGGTAGGATGTTGAACTATGTTTCCCAAACGGTCGGTGATCACATACTCTGCCGACTTAACACTGTCCTTCAGAAACCCTGCCCAGAGTTCCGCCTTGCCTGTATTATCCGTTATGGCCCTCCAGGCGGTATCTTTTGTTGATTTATCTACCAGGAAAACCGGTTCATTGATGATGGCATTGTGATCCCTATCGGTTAATTGTACGGTGTACCTTTTATCCGGCATCATGCCCCAGAAATTTCCCATTCCCTTGAACTCGTTCTCCGTATAATCCTCCCACATTTTCCATTTGTTGAAATCGTTGACCTCGCCGGCAGTCAGGATCCTTGATTTGGCCGCCATCCCTGTACGGGGCCCGATATTCGTGTCCGCTAAAAATAATTTGGAGTCCCTGGCTCCGCCGCCAGCAGATGCACTACCCTCAACATAAAGACCGGGAACCTTTCCGCTTAAACCGGCACTCCCGGAACCCGATACGGACCCGGTAATATTACGCAAGCTCTTTCTTTTGACCCCGTAAGCTGATGTAACCACCACTTCGGACATGGCTGACCTTGTATTCAGCATCACTACTTCAAAATTGGGATCCTTGATATTCTTTTCCGTGATAACAACATAATAGGGCTCAAACCCAACCCCGGAAATATCAAGCGTATCCGGCAATTTCGTCGCCCGGATCCGGAAAGTCCCGTCCGTATTGGTGGCGATCCCGTTCGTTGCGTTCCTGAACCGGACCGACACACCGGCCGCGTTGCTGCCTTCCTCCGACCGGACCCGTCCATTAAGGACCTGGGAAAAGGAACCATAAGGAACAATAAAAAAACAAAGTAAGAAAAGGGGGAATAACTTCCTCATTATAGCTATTTCCTTTCCTGATGTGGCGGGAGAACGATTTACATAAACAAAAAACGATTATTTTTTACCACGGGCCCATTCAATAAAGTCTGTAGAAGGTAACTTTTCAATGCCCAGTTGCCGGAGCATATTGATGAGCTGGCCGCGATGGTAAGTGCCGTGGTTGAACACATGAAGCAGCATTTGCCAGGTGGGTTGTTTGAACTGTTCGCCAGAAAAGGTGGAGTACTGGAATACATGGTCAAGGGCAAGTTCCGACGCCTGGCTCACCCATTCCTCCCATTGTTTCGATTGACCGAGCAACCCGTTAGCGATATCCTTCAGTGTACCCTTGAAGTTCTCTCCGGGCCGGATGATCCTTTCCTGCAATTTCATCCGCTGCCACCAGATACTTTCGGCATCCCACATGTGCAGTACCGTTTTATACAGGCTGCTGAAACTGCTGGGCAGTTCTGTCATTTGTTTTTCTTCCGGAAGGGAAAGGATCACGGTGATGATCTTCTGGCTGGCCCAGGTATTGAAAACGGCATATTGCTTCAGGAGCTCCTTCATGCGGGGGTGGTTGGTAAAGTTGAAATCATCTACTTTTGGTCAGGTTCAAATTTCCAACTTTCAACTATTCAAAATGGATAAAAGTTATCCCCCGACCAATGATCCAAAAGTTCCGGCTTACACCGGCTGGGGTTCTGTTGCGGTGCATGCGGGCCATCACCCGGATCCTCTTTATGCCCACCAGGTTCCCATCTATGCAAGCAGTACCTATGTATTCGACGATGCGGAACAGGGCATGCGTCGTTTCAGCGGAGAAGAAAAAGGATATATCTACAGCCGCTGGGGCAATCCCACGATGAACGAAGCAGAAGAGAAGATCGCCGCCCTGGAAACTTTTGGGCTTGACCTGGAAGTGAAAGGGATCCTTCATGCATCTGGAATGTCCGCTATAACCACTTTGATGCTGGCCTCCTTAAAACCGGGTGACAGGATCCTGAGTCATTACTCCCTTTATGGAGGAACGAATGAACTGATGAATAAGATCCTGTCCGGTCTGCATATCACGACCGTGATCACTGATCTCCGGGATCTGAATAAAGCGGAAGAGCAACTGAAGGCGGACCCGGACATTAAGATGCTCTACCTGGAAACACCGGCCAACCCCACCATTCAGTGCGTGAACATTGAAGAACTCACCCGCCTGGCGAAACGATATCATTGCCTGGTTGCCTGCGATAATACGTTTGCCACACCTTATCTGCAACAACCCTTTCAGTATGGCGTGGATTTCGTTGTTCATTCCACCACCAAGTTCCTCAACGGGCATGGCACCGCCATCGGTGGCATTTTACTGGGCAGGGATCTTGATTTCATGAACACCCATTGCACCAAAGTGCACCGCACCCTTGGCGGTAATTCCAATCCCTTTGATGCATTCCTGCTGATACAGGGAATGAAAACACTGGAAGTGAGGATGGAACGGCATTGCCACAATGCCATGGAAGTGGCAAATTTCCTGGAAAGCCACCCCGCGATTGCAAAAGTGAACTATACCGGTCTCGCCCTTCACCCCGATCATCTGATCGCCATGAAACAAATGCGGCATCCCGGCGCCATGCTGAGCTTTGAACTGAAAAGCGGTTTCAGGGGAGGCATAGATTTTATGAATAGATTAAAAATGTGCACCAGAGCCGTTTCCCTTGGCACCTGTGACAGCCTTCTTTCCCACCCGGCATCCATGACCCATTACAGTGTGACCCGCGAAGAAAAAGAAAGGTACGGGATCACCGACGGGCTGATCCGGATGAATGTGGGGATCGAGAGCTTGCAGGATATCATTTCCGATCTCAACCAGGCCCTTTCCTGATTCATCTGTAATAATTAACTTCATAAGTCAACTATTTACCAAAAACCTTTTCAATATGAAAAAACTCCTTTTTTTCACCGCCGTTCTGTTTTTTACTGCGATACATCTGCCGGCGCAAAACCCCGTCGATCCCCGCTTAAAAGGGTTGGACACTTTTGCCCTGCGTATCCTGAAGGAATGGGATGCTCCCGGTGTGACAATTGCCGTGGTGGAAAAAAACAAAGTGATCTATACCGGGGGTTTTGGATTCAGGGATCATGAAAAAAAATTACCGGTCACCGAAAATACCCTGTTTGCCATTGGTTCCTGCACCAAGGCCTTCACGGCCGCTATACTGGGCATGCTGGAAAAAGAAGGAAAACTGAGCCTGGACAAGCCGGTACGGGACTACCTGCCGGAATTAAGGTTCCAAAATGATTATACCAATAAACATGCAACCCTGCGTGACCTGATGAGCCACCGTACCGGGTTGCCGCGTCATGACTATTCCTGGTACGGTACTACCGCCAGCCGCAGGGAACTACTGGAGCGGATACAATACCTGGAGCCCACTGCCGAGTTGAGAGAGAAGTTCCAGTATAACAACTTTATGTACCTGGCACAGGGCATGGTGATCGAAAAGATGACCGGTAAAAGCTGGGAAGAAAATATGAAAGAGAGGATCCTGCTGCCGCTGGGCATGACCCGTACAAATATGTCGGTCACTGACCTGGAAAAAACAGAGGACCGTTCACTGGCCTATTCCTCTGAAAAGAAAAAAATAAAAGCTATTCCCTACAGAAATATTGATGCCATTGGTCCGGCAGGATCTGTGAATAGCTGTGCAAAAGATATGGCCAGGTGGCTGCTCACCTGGATCAACGACGGTAAATTCAATGGCAAAGAAATCATTCCCGCCGGGTACAGATCACAGGCGATGACCTCGCAAATAGCGCCGGGTGGGGGTTTACCGGGTGCGGAATTCCCTGACCTGCATATGAGTGGATACGGGCTGGCATGGGGCATCAGCAGCTACCGGGGTCATTACCGGGTTGAACATAGCGGTGGGATTGACGGGTTCATCACCTCCACCAGCTTTTTCCCCTCCGACAGTATCGGGATCTTTGTCGTGTCGAATCAAAGTACACCCACGACCAGTATCCGCAATTTTATTGCCGACAGAATGCTGAAGTTGTCATACCGCAACTGGGGCAAAACACAGCTTGCCGACAAGACCAAAGCGGACTCCCTCGCGAAATCAAAACCCAACAGTGACAGCCTGAACAGGAAACCCGGCACGACTCCCTCTCATGTTATGGCGGATTATACAGGCAGTTACGAAAACAAAGGATACGGGCTGGTAAAAATATTCGTTGAAAATGATACCACCTGGATTGATTATAACGAAGCCGGTAAAAGAACAAAAAGCTACCTGCAGCATTACCACTATGATGTTTTCAGGATACGGTCAACGGAGGAAACAGAAGAAAATAAAGAAGCGACCAAGATCCGTTTCAATATCAATAACAAAGGAGATATCGTTTCACTGGAAGCACAACTGGAGCCCTCTGTGAAGGATATTGTTTTTGAAAAACAGGCTCTTTCGATCCTCTTAAAAAAAGGCGAACTCGAAAAATATACCGGTGACTATTTATTGGAGGGAGAAACGGTAAAAGTCTACACCCGCGGCGGTAACACCCTGATGGTCCTTATTCCCGGTCAACCCGATTATGAACTTGTAGCCGCCAAACTGCATGAGTTTGACCTCAAAATCGCAAAAGGATACAGTGTGAAATTTGATGTAAATGAAAAAGGAGAAGTGACCGCCATGAGTTTTATTCAGCCCAATGGAACATTCAAAGCACCCCGAAAAAAATAATTCATGGGAATTACGATCCGCAGAGCCGTTAAAGAAGATTGCCCGAGACTACTTGAGCTGATCACCGAACTGGCTGTTTATGAAAAAGCCCCGGATGAAGTGACGGTTACACTGGAACATTTCACAGAAAGCGGGTTCGGGGAAAATCCCGTATGGTGGGCCTTCGCAGCAGAAGAGAACGGCGTGATCCACGGGTTCGCGCTTTATTATATCCGCTATTCCACCTGGAAAGGCCGCGCCATGTACCTCGAAGACATACTGGTAACTGCATCCGAAAGAGGCAGGGGAACCGGCAAATTACTTTTTGAACGGCTGATCGAAGAGGCGAAAGAGAAAAAACTCGGCCGGATCGTATGGCAGGTCCTTGACTGGAATGAACCGGCCATTCATTTTTATAAGAAATACAATGCGGATTTTGACGGGGGTTGGTTGAATTGTTCGATCTATGTTTAACTCACGCCGGCGACTTCCATTTCCTTATTGATCTTCAGTACCAGACCCTGCAATACTTTGCCCGGGCCGGCTTCAGTGAATTTGGAAGCGCCGTCGGCGATCATCGCCTGCACACTCTGGGTCCAGCGAACAGCGCCGGTCAGCTGGTCGATCAGGTTTTGTTTTATCTCTTCCTTATCCATCACTCCTTTTGCCGCCACATTCTGGTAAACAGCGCAGGTTGGTGAGTGAAACTTGGTGGCTTCAATAGCTGCTTCCAGTTCTTCCTTTGCCGGCAGCATCAGCGGCGAATGAAATGCCCCCCCAACCGGCAGCACCAATGCCCTTTTAGCCCCCGCGGCCTTCATTTTTTCACAGGCCGTCTCTATTCCCTTCACGGAACCGCTGATGACCAACTGCCCGGGACAATTATAATTGGCCGGCACCACGATCTCACCGGTTTCCCGCTGCACCTCCTCACAAATGGATTCCACTTTTTCATCCGCAAGATTCAGCACCGCTGCCATTGTACCCGGGATCACATCACAGGCTTTTTGCATGGCACGGGCCCTTACCGATACCAGTTGCAGCGCGTCTTCAAAACTCAATGTGCCGTTGGCAACCAGCGCGGAGAACTCCCCCAGCGAGTGACCGGCCACCATATCGGGTTGCGACTGTTCAATGCTTTTATAGGCGATAATGGAATGCAGAAACACGGCAGGTTGGGTCACATTGGTCTGCCGGAGATCCTCTTCACTGCCGTTAAACATAATATCGGATATCCTGAAACCCAGGATCTCATTGGCCTGTTCGATCAGTTTTTTGGCAAAGGCGCTGTTCTCATAAAGTTCTTTTCCCATTCCGGTAAACTGGGAACCCTGGCCCGGAAAGACGAATGCATGTTTCATAAACCTGGAATTTATCCCCCTCCCCCATTATACCGGTCCTGCAGGCAGGACCGGGTTATTCTCAAAAAAAAAGTTCGATTGAATTTTCAACCAAACCTTATCGTGACGGCAAATATACTCTTTAATGCAAATCCGCCGTGATGAGTTTAAGGAATTCACTACGGCTTGAATTCTTCTGGAACTCCCCATCGAAGGCCGATGTGGTGGTCACCGAGTTCTGTTTTTGCACCCCCCGCATCATCATGCAGAGATGTTTGGCTTCGATCACTACGGCCACTCCCAGCGGATTAAGCGTATCCTTGATCGCGTTCATGATCTCCACCGTCAGCCGTTCCTGCACCTGTAGTCTGCGGGCATATACATCCACCACCCTGGCCATCTTGCTCAGCCCGGTGATCCAGCCATTGGGGATATAAGCGATATGTGCCTTTCCGAAAAAAGGCAGCATATGATGCTCGCACATGCTATAGACTTCAATGTCCTTGACGACGATCATCTCGCTCACCGGTTCATGGAACTTGGCCGAATTGATGATGGCTTTGGCATCCAGGTGGTATCCCTGGGTCAGGTATTGCATCGCTTTTGCCAGGCGTTCAGGAGTTTTCTGCAATCCTTCACGTCCGGGGTCTTCGCCCAGGTAACCAAGGACCTCCTTATAGCTTTTCATCAGGCCGGCAGTGGCTTTCTCATCGTACTGTTCAATCTTTTTGTATGACATAGCTGGAAGTGTATTTAATAATAGTTCCTTTAATCCGCGGGGTATTCAACAAAATTGCGCGGGGTTTCATAGAGCCTGATCTGCAGGTCCATTTTCTTATCAATATGGGGGCGGAGCAGCCCGTAAATAACTACAGCAATATTCTCCGCTGTGGGATTCAATTCCCTGAATTCCTTCGTATCCAGGTTGAGATTCCGGTGGTCGAAGCGCGAATGCACCTCTCTCCGGATGATATCGCTCAACACTTTCATATCGATCACGTACCCGGTGCTTTTATCCGGCTTTCCCGTTACTTTCACTTCCAGGTCGTAATTATGACCATGGAAATGCGGGCGGGCACATTTGCCGAACACTTTTTCATTGGTCGCGTCATCCCAGTCGGGATTGAACAGGCGGTGAGCGGCATTGAATTGCTCTTTCCTGAAAACTGAAACTTTTTTACTCATGATCCAGATTTAAAATCCCTTCTGCCGGAATAACAAGCCAATATCCATTAAGTTCGAACCTACTTACTGCCGTAGTACTCCACATAGATCTTTGATGTCTCCACCAGCTTCAGGCAATGCAGCCGGACCGGAGGCGGCAGACAGGGTTCCAGCTCGTTCCATATGCCCATCACGAGGTTCTCAATGGAACACATCTTGCCTTTCATGAAATCGACATCCACATTCAGGTTACGGTGGTCCAGTTTTTCAATGATCTTTTCCTTAACCAGGTTACCCAGTTTCTTGGCGTCGAATACGAAACCGGTATCCGGATCGGGTTCTCCCATAATGGTTACGTATAATTCGAAATTATGCCCGTGCCAGTTCTCATTGGCGCAACGGCCAAAGACCTCGTCATTTTTTTCCCGGGACCATTGGGGGTTAAACAGCTTGTGCGCGGCGTTAAAATGTTCAATTCTCGTTAAGTAAACCATGCTTTACTTTTTGCATTTCTCACAGCATCGGGCGGAGAAACAGGTGAGGCGCAAAGTTAACAAAACTTGCCTGTTTATTGGTAATTGTTTATAGTTTCGTAAAGCTGAAATCAAGATCCACACACATGAACTGCCTGGTAATAGCCGCGACCGCGATTGAAATATTCCCGTTCCTGGAAAAGTTAAGAAGCAGCGATAGCTGGCCCGGCTCCGCAAACGTTGATGTACTGCTCACCGGTATCGGATTAACCGCAACCACCTATTCCCTTACCCGGCAGTTCGGACTCAAACGCCCGGACCTTGTTATACAGGCCGGTGTCGGTGGTTGTTTCGATTCACGGATCAAACCGGGCACCGTACTGGCCATAAAAAGAGAAACCATTGCCGACCAAAGTGTAATCGAACTGAATGAGCTGAAATCACTTTTCGATCTGAAACTGGTACCACAGGATCAATATCCTTATACAAAGGGCTGGCTGGTCAATAAAAATGAGTTGCTGAAAATTACAGGGCTGAAAAAGGTTAATGGAATCTCCGTAAACGAGATCAGTACTTCCCCGAAAAAGATAGCTTTTTACCGGCAGCATTTTGATCCCGTGGTGGAATCCATGGAAGGAGCGGCCCTTCATTATGTTTGCCTGATGGAAAAGATCCCTTTTATCCAGCTCAGGAGTATCAGTAATGCTATCGGGGAGAGAAATAAAAAGAAATGGAACATGAAAGAGGCCGTTGCCAATCTGAACAAAGAACTGATCAAACTGTTAGACAAACTATGAAACTGACCCTGGGGTTCTCCCCCTGTCCCAATGACACTTTCATCTTTGATGCCCTGGTCAATAAAAAAATTGACACGGAGGGACTGGAATTTGAACCCGTAGTGGAAGATGTGGATTCCCTCAACAGGCGGGCCTTGCAGGGTGAACTGGATATCACCAAGCTCAGTTTTCCGGCTTTTTTCCGCTCCCTTGATAACTACGTGCTGCTTCATTCAGGCGCCGCACTCGGGAAAGGGGTTGGACCCCTGTTAATTTCAGATTCCGCACAGGAGATCACCAACGACGATATAAAACAGGCAAGCATTGCATTGCCGGGCATTCACACCACGGCCAACCTTCTTTTTAGTTTTGCCTACCCGGAAGCAACCGATAAAAAATTCATGCTTTTCTCCGCCATCGAAGACGCGCTGATCCATAAAGAAACCGATCTCGGGGTCATCATTCATGAGAACCGTTTTACGTACCGCCAAAGGGGATTGCACAAAGTAAAGGACCTGGGTGAATACTGGGAAGAGAAAATGGAACTGCCCGTGCCGTTAGGCGGTATTGCGATCAATCAATCCATCAAACGATCCGTGGCACAGAAAGTAAATGAACTGATCCGAAAAAGCCTTTCGTTTGCTTTTGCCAATTACCCGGGTATCCCGGAATATGTAAAAATGCATTCACAGGAAATGAGTGAAGAAGTGATGCGGCAGCATATTGACCTGTATGTGAATAAATACAGCCTGTACCTGGGTGAGGAAGGAAAACTGGCCATCGAAACATTATACGAGGTATTTCTTGAATTGGATAACCGGGAAGCGGATGACGAGGACCTGTTATTTCTTTAGTGCCATCGCATAGGTCTCCAGGCATCTCTTCCTGGCTTCTTCATGTACCACTATTGGTTTCGGGTAGCTCAGCTCCTCCCATTCCGGCACCCACTGCCGGATGTATTTCAGTTCAGGATCAAATTTCTTTGTCTGCAAATAGGGATTGAATACCCTGAAATACGGCGCCGCGTCACAACCGCTGCCGGCCGCCCATTGCCAGCCGCCATTATTGGCCGCCAGGTCATAATCGAGAAGTTTTTTTGCGAAATATGCCTCCCCCCATCTCCAGTCGATCAGCAAATGTTTGGTTAGAAAGGAGGCTACGATCATCCGCACACGGTTGTGCATGAAACCGGTTGCATTCAGTTCCCTCATCCCGGCATCCACAATGGGGTAGCCCGTCATTCCCTTACACCATGCCCCAAATTCTATGGGGTTGTTTCGCCATTTAATTTTATCGTATTCCGGTTTAAAGGAATGTCCCACTACTTTCGGGAAATGCCAGAGGATCATGTGGTAAAAATCCCGCCAGATCAGTTCATTGAGAAATGTTTCGTTCA
>JBGATE010000063.1:0-14221 GCA_044229375.1 Chitinophagaceae bacterium | reverse complement strand
CGGGATCGACCCGGTGCTGCTTCACTCCACCGGCGATTATGCCGGCTCCAATGAAATTTCCGTGAAAACACCGGCGGAGTCAAAACTGATCAATGCCACCAAGATATCCGGCAGAACACAGAAAGGATTGGGTATCGGCGTACTGAACGCCATCACCAACAACCGCTACGCGATCCTTGAAGATTCCACCACGAAGGGACAGCGGGAAGTGCTGATAGATCCGCTGACCAACTACAGCGTGATCGTGCTGGACCAGACCATGAAAAATAATTCCAGCGTGTCGCTCGTCAATACCAATGTATGGCGCAGCGGGGGTGATTACGACGCGAATGTCACCGCCGCCTTATTCAGCCTGAACGACAAGAAGAATATGTGGAATATCAGCGGCAAGGTGGCCAACAGCCGGCTGATCGGTTACCTGCCCGAAGGGAAGACACAAAGCGGGTACAGTCATAATTTTTCCATAGGCAAAACGAGCGGGCGTTTCAATTTTAATGTTGGACAGGAACTGACCAATAAGAAATTCAACAGCAACGACCTTGGTTATTTCACCATGACGAATTTCCTGGATCATTTTGCCTGGGTCGGCTACCGATGGATCAAACCCAGGAGCTTTTACAATAATCTCTATATGAATTTCAATGCTTATTATTCAAGACGGCTGGACCCCGGCACTTACCAAAGTGCGAATTTCAATGCCAATATCAACGGCCAGATGAAGAATCTCTGGTTCGTAGGCGCCATGGCCGGTTATGAACCCAAAAACAACAACTTTTATGAGCCGCGGATGGCCGGCCGTGTATTCAGGGGCTGGTCCAATTACTTTTTGGACGCCTGGTTTGAAACGAATGGCTCTAAAAAGTACGGTCTTTATGGCGAGCTCATGTATGTTAAACGCAGCCTCTTTGGCAGTACACGGTACAGTTTCAACCTGAGCAACCGTTACCGCTTCAGCAATAAGATCACTGTCAGCCACCGTGTAAACCTGGGTCCCCAGAAGGACAACGTCGGTTTTGCCGCTATCAGCGGTAATGATGTGATATTCGGCCGCCGGGATGTGAAGAGCGTTGAGAATATCCTGAACCTCAAGTATAGCTTCAACGATAAAATGAACATCAATACCCGGGTCCGTCACTACTGGAGCAAGGTGCATTATAAAGAGTTCTTCACGCTGCAGCAGGACGGCGGTTTACAGAAAAACAACGTCTTTAATGATAATGTGAACCAGAATTACAATGCATTCAACGTGGATGCGGTATTCACCTGGCAGTATGCCCCCGGCAGTTTCATCAACCTGGTATGGAAGAATGCGGCCTATGATTTCAACCGGTTCGTGGATAATGGTTATTTCAAGAACTTCAACAAGACCATGGAAGCCGATGACAACAATAACCTGTCCCTGAAAGTGATCTATTTCCTGGATTACCTGCAGATAAAAAAATGGAAGAAGAGGGATAAGAAATCCTGAGCCTGCCAGGATAAATGATGCCACATAAATAGTTAACTAAGAATAGATGCTTGCGCATCTATTTTTTTTGGGCCACAGATTTCCACAGATTGAAATCTTAATAGCCACGAAATCACACGAAAAAACACGAATATTGTTGAGAGTTTTGAAATTTCATTTGTGTTCTTTTGTGTGATTTCGCGGCCAAAAAAATAATCCGTGTTAATCTGTGTAATCTGTGGCCAAAATCAATTCATGTTATGAGTGCAAAGTTTACTCAATGATCCTACCGTATTCCGGTTTCCATTCATATTTCCATCGCCGGTGGCTCCACAGATAATTCGCCGGATCTTTGCGTATGACCTTTTCCAGTTCATTTTTATACAGAAGGGTGAGCTGTTCGGGGGTGTAGCGCGATCCGTCATCTGTGATCTCTTTCAGGGAAAAATGGTAATACCCTCTTTTTATCTTTTCAAAGGCCACCATCATTATGGCCGTATTGTACTTCACCGCTCCTTTTGCGGGACCCGTTACAAAAGGTGCGGGTCTTCCGAAAAAATTCATCCAATAGGCATTGGCGGGGTGACCCGGGTTCTGGTCGGCAGCCAGTCCCAGCAGGTACTGACCGGAAAACACTTCGTGCATCTTGTTCTTAAAGTCAGGCGCCGAGATCAGGATGGTGCCGTAACGCTTCCGGAGGTTAAAAAAGATCCTGTCCAGCGACTTGTTGCTGATCGGCATATAAATTCCAACGAAGGGTATCGTGAGATTGAGCGCATAAATAAGGTTACCGAACTCCCAGTTGAACTGGTGACCCGCCATTAAATGTATATTCTTCCCTTTTGCAATCAGTTCGTTGATGTGCTCCACCTCGCAGGTACTTCTCTTCCGGATCTGTTTTTCGCTCATGGTGATCAGCTTAACGGCTTCCATGAATGAATCGATAAAATTCCGGTAGAACTGTTTTGCGATCCGGAGTCTTTCCGCTGCTGTTTTTTCCGGAAACGCATGGAGCAGGTTATCCAGCACTATCCGTTTCCGGTATTTTGCGATATAGAAGACCAGCCCGTAGAGACATTCCGAAAAAAAGTACAGTATCCGTAAAGGGAGTAAGGAGATCAGCCACAAAAATCCATAAACAACATAATACATAACCGGTAAAGATAAAAACTTAAAGCACGATGTTCTGTACCAAATGACTCTTCTGCGGGTAGTCCGTATTAAAGTGCAGCCCGCGGCTTTCTTTCCGGAAACCGGCAGCTTTTACGATCAGGTAACCGACAGTGATCATATTGCGCAGTTCCAGCAACTGTGGTGAGAGAAAACTGCTTTCATATAACTGTTCGGTCTCTTCCCATAAAAGATCCAGCCGGCGCATGGCCCGTTGCAAACGGACATTGTTACGCACGATCCCTACATAATCACTCATCACCTGCTGCAATTCTTTCAGGCTTTGCGTGATCAGGATCATTTCCTTCGGTTCGGTGGTGCCTTCCGCGTTCCAGTCCGGTATATCGTCCCGGAAGGAAGTGGTATCCAGTTTTTCCGTGCTGTCGAGATAACAGCGGTGTGCAAAAACCATAGCCTCCAGCAATGAATTGCTTGCCAGCCGGTTGGCGCCGTGCAAACCGGTGGAGGCGCATTCCCCGCAGGCATAGAGATGACGCACGGAACTTCTTCCCCATTCATCCGTTTTGATCCCTCCGCAGCTGTAATGCGCCGCGGGGGATACGGGTATCATTTGCCTGGAAATATCGATCCCGATAGAAAGGCATTTTTCGTAGATATTGGGGAAATGCTCCGTGAATTTTTCCTTGCTGAAATGACGGCAGTCCAGCCATACATGTTCGGTACCTGTTTTCTTCATCTCGCTGTCGATGGCCCTTGCCACAATATCACGCGGCGCCAGGTCCTTTCGTTCATCATACCGTTCCATAAAAGCCTCGCCGTTCTTGTTCCGCAAAATACCCCCGTCGCCGCGCACGGCTTCCGTGATCAGGAAAGCCTGGCCCCTTACGCCCGGTTCATACAAAGCCGTGGGATGAAACTGGATGAACTCCATATTCTCGATCCTTCCCTTGGCCCGGTACACCATGGCCACCCCATCACCGGTCGCGATGGACGGATTCGTGGTAGTGCGGTACACCTGTCCGTTACCGCCCGTTGCCAGGATGGTGATCCGGGATAATATCTTTTCGATCCGGTTCTTTTCCTGGTTCAGCACATACACACCGTAACACTCTACATCCGGAGTGGCCTTGGTGACCAGGAATCCCAGGTGGTGCTGTGTGATGATATCCACCACGAAACAATGTTTGATGAACTCGATGTTTTTTTGTTGCGTCGCAGCGTCCAGCAGGGCTCTTTCCATTTCCCTGCCTGTAACATCCTTGTGATGCAGTATCCGGAACTCGGAATGACCCCCTTCCCTGCCCCGCTTATAATCCCCATCCGCTTCCTTATCAAAACGTGCGCCCCAGTCGATTAGCTCCTGTACTCTTTCAGGTCCTTCCTTCACTACGATCTCCACCACTTTCTCATTGCAAAGACCGTCGCCCGCAATCAGCGTATCATCAATGTGTTTTTCGTAACTGTCATTCTCCAGGTCATTCACCACCGCGATCCCGCCCTGGGCGTATTTCGTATTGGTCTCATCGGCCGCGGCCTTGGTCATGATCAGCACTTTCTTATCCGGGAACCGGTTGGCCACTTTTAGTGCATAGGTGAGACCGGCGATGCCGGAACCGATCACTAAAAAATCTGTTTTCTGCATGTAATGATTTTTATTTTGAATTGCCGGTTCGTAAATATTCAACAGCGCCTTTCACGATCAGTAGCTGGGCCAGTCCGTAGGTAAGCATAATGACAAGACCGGCCTGGCCAAATGGCTGATAAAATTTATTGATGGCCAGCACCGAATCGGAAATCACAAATAACAGGGCCCCTGTCACCAGTAATGAACCGGCTTTTTTATTCCTGGAGTGCCGCATGTGCAGCGCCAGCATCAGCATGAAACTGATAATGAGACCATATATCTTAACCGGGAGGGCCATATCCCCCAGGTAAGGAGAAAGCCAGATAACAAGACCGGCATAATACAATGCAACCGGTAATAATAAAATAAACCTGCCCCTGATACCCTCCTGCACCCTGACCTTGTGAAAGAAACCAATATAAAAGATATGGGCCACCAGGAAGGCGCCAAGGCCGAAAAGGAAAAAGTCGGGTATCGTATCCTGGAACATCAGCAACACATCTCCTGCCCAGGAGAAAAAGAGCGCACCAAAGATCCATACCTCCAGGCGATTCACCGTGCGAACGGTTTTGGAGAGAAAATATAAGACCAGTACCGGCATCAGCAATGGCTTTGTGATATACTGAAGCAACAGGTTGTCCAGTTCAATCCCTATGATATCAGCGATCAGCAGCAGGAAGAACAGGATGATTAAACCATGTTTTCTCATGAGTTGATTTTACGGGTTGACCCAGGCGCCGTTCTCTTTCAGCAGGGTGACCAGTTCCTCTACAGCCACCTCGCTGTTTACATTCCGTTTCATGATCTCCCTGCCCCTGTACAACGTTATTTTTCCGGGTCCGCTTCCTACATAACCAAAATCCGCGTCGGCCATTTCTCCGGGACCATTCACGATACAGCCCATGATGGCGATCTTCAATCCTTTCAGATGGTTGGTCACGGCCCTGATCTTTGCGGTGGTTTCCTGCAGGTCAAATAAGGTTCGCCCGCAACTGGGACAACTGATATACTCGGTTTTGGAGATCCTTGTTCGCGTAGCCTGTAAAATACTGAAAGCCGTGTTATTGGTGAACTGGTAAACATCTTTCACCGGCAGGTAGGTTCTCCCGGTGGCCTTTATGTTCTCCATTTTCGCTTTGTTGCTGTACCCGAGGCAAATTCCGTCTCCCATCCCTTCCAGGAACAAGGCGCCCGTTTCTGTTGCGAAATGGATCAGGTGTTCATCGGGGGTTTGCCAACTGCTGTCGGTAATCAGTACCGCCGGGTTTTTGATGTCTCTTATCATCAGTTCGATGAACATCCGCCTCACCGATTGCATGGCATTGCTGTTGGTTGAACTCAGGCAAATAACTACCGTAGGATCGCCGGCGAGCAGGTCCAGGAAAGTGGTATCATTCACAGGTGTATCATCACTGTAACAATCGATCATTACGAAATTCAGCGTATCACTTTTCGTTTCTGCTTCCGTAAAACCCTTGTCGCTGAAAATGGGAAAATAAGTCCCTTTATCCTCCGCCTGTTCCCAGGTTGCGGGGTAAACGATCACCTTTACTGTTCCCGGCAGGGCAAAATCAAGCAACTGGTTCCCGGTAAAAACATAATCGGCCGCCGCATCACCGATCGTCCATTTATCCGTTGCCGTGTCATAATTGTACCCGATGCTTTGCAAATGAACGGGTGTGATCTTTTCGATCTTACTAAGATCCGCGATCACCACCGGCACCTGTTTGCCCCCGATATTATCTACGGCAAATGTTTCCCGTCGCAGATAACTAAACGGGTCGTAGGGCAACTTTATAACCGGGGATACCAGGGCTCCGCCATTCGGGGGATTGTGAAGGCGCTTCACCAGGTCCCTGCACACCGGTATCTCAAATTCGGGATCCTCTGTGAGCGATACACGGATCGTATCACCGATACCGTCTTCCAGCAGGGTGCCGATCCCAACAGCGGATTTGATCCTTCCGTCTTCCCCGTCGCCGGCTTCGGTAACGCCCAGGTGCAGCGGGTAGATCTCCGCAAACTCATCGAACATGGTCTTCGCCAGCATACGGTAGGCCTGCACCATCACCTGTGGGTTGCTGCTCTTCATGCTCAGTACGATATTATGAAAGTTTTCCCCGCGGGCGATCCGAAGAAATTCCATAGCGCTTTCCACCATGCCCATCGGGGTATCGCCATAACGGCTCATAATGCGGTCGCTCAGCGAACCGTGGTTCGTTCCGATGCGCATAGCGGTGCCGTATTCTTTGCAGATCTTCACCAGCGGGGTGAAACGCTCGCGGATGCGGTCGATCTCTTCGGCATATTCCGCATCGGTGTATTCGATCTGTTCAAATTTTTTCTTGTCCACGTAATTGCCGGGATTCACCCTTACTTTTTCCACGATCCTGGCGGCGATCTCCGCGGCATTGGGGGTGAAATGAATATCGGCGACCAGGGGTGTGAGATAACCCCTTCGGCGCAATTCATTCTTTATGTTCCCTAAATTCTCCGCTTCTTTTTTGGAAGGGGCCGTGATCCGCACCAGTTCCGAGCCGGCTTCAATACAACGAATGCTTTGCTCCACAGTGGCGATGGTGTCCATGGTATCCGTGGTGGTCATTGTCTGGATGCGGAGAGGATGAAGGTTTCCCAGTAAAAGATCCCCGACCCTGACCTCTTTGGTAAGGAGGCGCTTGTATTCCGTGAGGGATTCGCAATAGAATTGCATAGCTGCAAATCTAACAAAGATGAAGCAGCCGGGGAGGTTATTCGTTTTAATTATTTCAGCAGCGCTACTATAGGAATTTCCCGCGGCGAACACTGCAAAAATGCAGGGTGCCTGTGTTCACCAGTCTTTCGGTTGTCCGCCCCCCGTCCTGCTCTTTGCCTGCTGCATCCGCTGCTGCACTTCCTTTTCTTTTTGCTGGAGCAGTTTGAGCCGCTGTTCCGCTTCTTTGGGACTCATTTTGGGCTGCGGTTTCTTTTGCTGCTGTTGTTTGGGGTCCTGCTTTTTTTGATCTTTCTTTTCTTCCTTTTTGGGAGGCGGGGGCTTTTTCTTCAGTTCAAGCAGTGCTTTTTGCAGATTCTCCCTGGCTTCTTTGTCCCCGGGATCGATCCGTAAAGTATTTTTATATGCCTCGATGCTTTCTTCCAGGTTTTTTTGCTGGCTTAGTATAACCCCCTTGTTATAGAATGATTTTGCCTTCAGATCTTTTGCTTCAGCCTCCCGGCCCAACGCGTTGAACAACTGAACAGCCTCCACTTTCTGGTCCTGTTTATAGAGGGCATTGGCCGTATTGAACGTTGCGGTATTATTTCCGGGGTCATTGGCCGGTACCTTACTGTATTCTTCAATGGCCTTTTTGTATTCCTGTTTGCGGTAATGCTCATTACCGGACCGTATCGCTCTTTCTGCCTGGGCAAAAACGGCACCGGCAAGCAGCAGGGATCCTATCGTCATGCATCTCCTCATGCGACCCGCTTTTTTCTTTCCGGGATAAAAATCTCCGCCCCTAACAAAACAAACATGGCGGCGGCCAGCCACATGTAGAATGTTTTAAAATTCATCAGCGACATATCGCCGAATGACTTTCGTTCAATTTGCGACAACTGATTTTTTACAAGCGACACAGCTTCATTACTTCCCTGCAGGCTGATATATACCCCGTTCGTTTTTTCTGCTACCGAACGAAGCGTTCCTTCATTCAGTTTTGAAATAACGGTATTCCCTGATGCATCTACCTTGTTCACGCCGGTTACCGGATCGGGTATAACGGAGCCTTCAGCCGAGCCCACTCCCACCACATTGATCATAACCCCCTGGTCGGAGAGTTCACCTGCTGTTCGAAGCGCATTCTCATCGTGGTCCTCCCCGTCCGAGATCAGGATGATGGTCTTAAATCTTTTTTCCGCGCTGTTGAAGACACGGGAACTGATCTGCAGCGCATCGCTGATGACCGTTCCCTGTTGCGGTACCGCATCCGGTCCGGCGGAAGAGACAAATAATCTCGCGGCGCCGTGATCGGTCGTTAGCGGCATTTGCATATAGGCTTTCCCGGCAAACAGCACCAGGGCCAGCCGGTCGTCCGGCAGTTCATCCATGAGTTTATTCACAAATTGCTTGGCCCTTTCCAGCCGGTTGGGTGCCAGGTCGGTCGCCAGCATGCTTTTGCTAACATCCAGCGCGATGGCGATATCGATCCCTTTTCGCTGAACACTATCACCGGATCCCGGTTGAACGGGATTCAGGGCCGCGATAATGCCAGCGGCGAATGCAAGGCCCGCCAGGATGAATTTCAGAACAGAGAGACGGGCAGAATGATTTCGGGTAAGGATACGTAACAGTTTTTCATCGCCGGCCCGTTGCATGACTTTCCTTTTCCAGTACAGGTATCCGGCGAATAATACTACCAATCCAGCCAGGCAGAACCAAAGCCAGGAAAGATCAGCGTATTGAAATCGAAAATTCAATAAATGGATTTGATGTTACGTTTTAACAGGATGCGGGTTAACGCCATTTACTTGCAATTTCTGAACCAAAACCGGCCCTTCAGGCCCCTGATCACATTTTCCCTTCAAAAAAGCCCAGTTGTTTCAATATATCTTTCAGGATCTTCATCCGTACCGGCACCATATCAATGTTCCGGTCTGGCGATTCAATATTCAGAACGAAAAAGTAAGGGTGGTTGTTTTCCTCGATCCATCCAACGATCCAGCCAAGGGCATGGCTGTTTTCGGTGGTACCCCAGCCGGTCTTGTACCCCAGGCGGTAATTGGCGTTGTTCTCAAAAAGCATGGCCCGCTTCACCATTTCCTGGTAAGTCTTAAAAAAAGGAAGCTGGTCAAAGTACAGTCTTTTAATAAGGCCCAGTTGCTGATCCGGTGTGACCTTGATGGAGTTATCGATCCAGAAACTGTCTACGGCGGTTTGGATCACCACTTTATCCGTGGCCAGTTTGGCGCCGTACTTCAGGCTGTCGAGCCAGCGCTGCATCGTATCCTTACCGATCCTCCTGGCTACTTCCTGGTAATAGGGTAACGAAGAAACCCTGAAAGCTTCGTACATCGTCAGGTCCTTGTTCCAGTCATCCTTCCAACGCTTTACCCCATCCCATTTAATGACCATACTGTCGTTAACGATCTTGCCGGTCTGCAAACCGATCAATGAGTTCACGATCTTGAAAGTGGAAGCCGGCAGGTAACTGCTGTCGCGGTAGCGGCTGAGATTATATACGGTAAACTTGCCGGTAGCATTGTTCATGAGCGCAAAACACCCTTCCACCTTATTTTCGTCAAAATACTTTTTGAGGGATTTGTCTTGCTTTACATTGTTGGGTGAACAGGCCTGGAACAGCAGCGCCAATACGAATAAAGTGACTGAAATAGTCTTTGTCATCCGGTGATTTTTACGCAAAGGTACTGCAGCCTTATTTTACCCGGGATAAAACCGCTTTTTGGTAGCTGCCGACCCGGTAGCTGTCTACCCGTGGACTGTCTTGCGTGCCGTTACCCGTAACAGAAAGCGGTTTGGCGCTGATACTGTAAAATTCAACCACCAGTTGGTCATTGTCCAGCCGGTAGCTATTGACAATAGTATTGTTTTGCACGGTAAAAGCTCCGCTGAATGTATTGCCCACCCGGAACTGGTCCAGCAGGATCCCGTTACGTTCATCAATGACCCAATGCCCCGCGGCGCTGTCTTTGGGCATTAAAATGTAAGGGCGGTTGTCTTCGGAAGCTGAACCATAAATAATGCCCCAGGTGTAATGACCCGAACTGTCACCCGGATGTATCCGTAATTCCATGCTTACTTTTTGGGGCTCGGGTTTCCCGGCCCGGAACCATTTTAGTTCACCTTTCCAGTTACCCACCCAGCCCGCCGGAAAATCAGTGGATTGGGAAGCCGCTGAACCGGCCAGGAACAACAGGAACAGGGTAGCAACAGTGAGCTTTTTCATCCGGGTTTTTTTCAAAAATAAAAAATCCCGGCCTTGACCGGGATGTATATAATTTTTTGATTTGTTTACTTACAGATAAAAACCGCCTTTTTGTTTGGTGTGTTTAACGCCGTTGCAATCCCTTTTGGTTGCAGCGCATGAGCTCAATACAAACATGATGGTGACAATCAGTGCCAGGCTTAACAATAATTTTTTCATACGGTTCTAAAAGTTGGGTACAACCTTCGCAACAGCAATGGCGTACGGGGTCAACAAATTAATTAAGGAAATTTCAGAGGATCTGTTGGAGTAGATTTATACCATCGTAGGAGAAAACGAAAATAATACCCGGAAATTGCTTCTCATAACTTTTGCCGTACTTTTTTTGACGCTTTCCCGGAAAACTAAGGCCAAAGCCTTATTTATCGTAAAAACCCGGATTCTGTTACATTTGTTTTAACAAAAAACAGCCTTATCATGAAGTTTGTGCTCCGCATCCTGGCCCTGTCAACCGCCCTGTTCTTTGCCTGCAATCCCAAAAAAACCGGTAATGATGTGGGCAAGGAAAAGGAGAATGGAAAAGAAACAGCCTTTCCGGATACCAGCGGGAAAGGAAATGCTACAGAAGTCATGCTGAAAATGAAAGAGGAATTGGAGAATATGTCTCCGTTGTCCCCGGATGAATTAAAAAAACGGATCCCCGAGAAACTGATGGGAGCAACCCGTTCTGATATTGATGTTTCAGATGGACTGGGAACGCTGGCTGCGGGCACAGATTATCAGATCAATGACAGTACGGCCATCAGGCTGGAGATCATCGATTGCGCCGGGGCGGGAGGGGTAGGATTTTTCAGTATGCAGTACACCAGTATGATGGAACCGGAAGAAAACGACAGCGAGATCACCTATAAGGTCATTGATTTCAACGGGTATAAAGCATCCGAAAGCTGTATGAAGAGCAGGCCCGGTGATTGTACATTCTCCTTTTTTACCGGTAACCGGTTTTATATTTTAATGGAGGGAAGCCATGTGGGTATCGAACCGCTGAAGGAGGCCGCGGGGAAACTGGATATTAAATAAGGATCGACCCGATAAAAAGTTACTTCAGCACCCCCAAATCCTTCCCAACTTTTGTAAACGCTGCAATTGCTTTATCCAGGTGATGCTGTTGATGCGCAGCACTTAATTGAACCCGTATACGGGCCTGGCCTTTGGCCACCACGGGAAAGAAAAAACCAATCACATAGATCCCTTCCTCCAGTAATTTGGCCGCCATGGTTTGCGCCAGCACTGCATCATAAAGCATGATAGGTACAATGGGATGATCACCGGGTTTGATGTCGAAACCGGCGACGGTCATTTTATCGCGGAAGTATCGGGTGTTGTATTCGAGTTTGTCCCTTAGCTCGGTGGTTTCCGTAAGCATATCCAGTACGGCAACCGCCCGAAGCGCCACCGAGAGCTTTGCCTAACGTACCGGTAATGATATCGATCTTTCCCATTACCCCGCGGTATTCGTGGGTACCGCGTCCGGTCTTGCCCAGGAACCCGGAAGAATGACATTCATCGATCATGACACAGGCATCGTATTTTTCAGCCAGTTCCACGATCTTGTCCAGTTGCGCGATCGTGCCATCCATGCTGAATGAACCATCGGTCACGATGATCCGGCTGCGGCAGGAGGCTGTTTCTTTCAGTTTCCCTTCCAGGTCCTCCATATTATTATGTTCATACCGGAAACGCTGGGCCTTGCACAAACGCACCCCGTCAATGATGCTGGCATGGTTGAGCGCGTCGGAAATGATGGCATCCTGTTCATTGAACAGGGGTTCAAACACGCCGCCATTGGCATCAAACGCGGCTGCATATAATATGGTATCCTCCGTTCCGAGGAACTCCGAGATCTTTGCTTCGAGTTCCTTATGAATATCCAGGGTTCCGCAGATGAACCGCACACTGCTCATCCCATAACCTCTTTTATCAATGGCTTCGTGGGCCGCTTTGATCACTTTGGGATGACTGGATAAACCCAGGTAATTATTGGCGCAAAAATTCAGCACGGTTTTGCCATTAACGGTGATCTCTGCTCCCTGCGGGCTTGTGATCACTCTTTCGGTTTTGAAAAGACCCGAGGTCCTGATCTCTTCTACCTCCGTTGCTATGCGCTGAACCAGTTTTTCGTTCATATCAGTTTCTTTGCGGCAAATATAGATACTTGGCGCTATGACCGGGCGGAGAGACCAACAGTTGATCGGCCCATTTGGACACTCCATGGCCTCCCTTATGCAGTTTATCTTTAACCGCTTGCCTGCTGATCCGGGAATTTTTAAGTTTACGGTAACATTTACAACAATAGTTTCGTCAAATCGCTAAACCAACAACATGAGGAAGAATAACTGGATCTACTTAGCCCTGGTCGCCATCATTGTGGCAACCAGTTTCATTGTTTTAACTTCCTCAGCATCAGACGTTAAGGCAAAAGAATCACCTACATGCTGCAAGAAAAAAGCTGCTGAATGCAGCCCGGGGATCAAAAAAACGGGCAACGGAGACCTGATCATGGAGAACATGTCCCGCCAATTCATCAGCATCTCTGCATTTTAACTGTTGATTTTCAATACAGTATAAGCCATATTTTTTTCCATTTTCCTGTAACTAATCCGTTTTGTCCTTCGTTTCACTAAAGGGACAGGCATGGATAAACAATTATTTTTGACTGTCACACCGGCTGACTATGACTGAAAGGGATTACAATGAATGCGTAACTGCTTATGCAGACAATGTTTACCGCTTCATCCTGAAGAACCTCCGCCATGAGGAGGACGCCAGGGATGTGGTGCAGACCGCTTTTGAAAAAATGTGGCGCAACCGGGAGGATGTGGATGCGCAAAAAAGCAAGTCCTATCTTTTCACTGTTGCGTATCACCAGATGATCGACCATATCCGGAAAGTAAAAAGGATACAACTGAGGGAAGAGTTCAGTGATGAAATAAAAGTGGAGAGCCGCCCGGTGAATAACCTCAAAAAGATCCTGGATGAGGCCCTTGGCAGGCTGAGCGAGACACAGCGGTCACTTGTTTTATTGAAAGATTATGAAGGTTACAGTTACGCAGAGATCGGGAATATCATGAATCTTAACGAAAGCCAGGTGAAGGTTTACCTGCATCGGGCAAGGGTTCAGTTGAAAGAGTACCTGGTTAAAATGGAAAACGTAATATGAGGACTGTGGTCTGAGGTCTGAATTCAGAAGGTCGTTTTTAATTCCGGCCTCCGACATCCGACATCAGACTGCCGACATCAAACATCATGAATATCAACCGCCATAATTACGAAGAGTTCTTTATCCTGTACATGGATAATGAACTGTGCCCCGAGGATCGCCGGATGGTGGAGGCGTTTATACAGTTACATCCCGACCTGAAAGAAGAGCTGGAACTGCTGCAGCAATACAAAATGATTCCGGATACAAGCGTAGAATTCGAGGGTAAGGAGGAATTGCTGAAAGAGAATGGCAACTCCCTCATCACCCTTTCCGGCTACGAAGAATGGCTTTCCCTTTATATCGATGATGAGCTGAACCCTGAACAAAAGGCAAGGCTTGAACATTTTATTGCCGGACACCCGTCCGTTCAAAAAGAGCTGGCACTGCTGCAGCGTGCAAAATTGCAACCCGAGATCATCGTATTCGATCATAAAGCATCCCTGTACCGCCGGGAGGAAAAGGTAAGATCGATCCCGGTACGCTGGTGGAGGGCCGCGGCGGCAGTGTTACTGCTCTCCGCCGGACTTTCTGCCGTATTTATCCTGAATAAAAAACCGGCCGGCAAAAACGAGGTGGTGAAAACAATTCCTGGTTCCAAAGTTATGCCTGCTGAAAATACTGAAACCGTTCAGCCCGGAAAGAATACGTCCGGCGACATAGCTGCCGGTCAGCAGGAAGCACCGGTCGTGAACCCGCTTGCCGAAGAAAAGGATGCACGGGGAGTTCCGGTGAAGCATAACAGGGAAAACAGCACCCTGGCCGTTACAAATAAAAAAATAACCGCACCTGAAAATATATCCCGTGAAACCCAACATGAGGTGATCAAAAAGGACGTA
>JBGATE010000062.1:0-14285 GCA_044229375.1 Chitinophagaceae bacterium | reverse complement strand
GTAGTGCCATTTGTAGCACTAATAATCAGCCATGAAATATACCAATTATACGAATTGTGATTGTAGCGTCTCTCGACATTTTTCGTGTTTTTTCGTGTGATTTCGTGGCCAAAACGTTTTTGAGAGATTTAGTGTTCAATCGTAGCAAAGAAATTTTCGTGTTTTTTTGTGTGATTTCGTGGCCAAAACGTTTTTGAGAGATTTAGTGTTCAATCGTAGCAAAGAAATTTTCGTGTTTTTTCGTGTGATTTCGTGGCTAAAAATATCTGAACTGTTTTCGCGGCCCCGCGCCAGGATTTTATTGCCACACTTCGTTGAATATTTATCTTTAGCCATATGATCCAAAAAGAATTTGCTGAAAAAGTGACGGCCATCGTTCAAAAAGACCCGGAGGTATTGGGCCTGGCCGTCGCCGGTTCCTGGATCGATAATGAAATGGATGAATTCTCGGATCTTGACCTCGTACTGGTCACCAAAGAAAAAACAGGCGGCGATAAAGAAAAGATGCTGGCCTATGCCCGGAGCTTGGGCAATCTCATTTCCGGTTTTACCGGCGAACATGTTGGCGAGCCCCGTTTACTGATCTGCCTCTATGATAACCCGCTGCTGCATGTGGATATCAAATTCCTGACCTTGCCCGAATTGCAGGACCGGGTGGAAGATCCTGTCGTATTATTTGAACGGGACCAGCAATTATCCGAAGTGATCAGTCGAACAAAAGCCAAATGGCCGGAACCCGATCTTCAATGGATCGAAGACCGCTTCTGGACCTGGGTGCATTATGCCTGCCTGAAGATCGGTCGCGGGGAACTGATGGAGGCGTTTGATTTTCTTTCTTTTCTCCGTCAAACCGTTTTATCTCCCTTAATGCAATTGAAGAACAAGAAAAAGATAAGGGGGCTGCGAAAAGTGGAGACCCAGTTAAATCCCTCCGATATGGAGAATTTAAAGATCACGGTTGCCCAGTATAACAAGGCTTCCGTAATTAAAGCGCTTGACAACGTTGTTAGTATTTACAGGTCGCTCCGGAGAAAGATCTACCCGGAATCCGTTCAATTGCAAACTCAGGCGGAAAAAAAATGCATGGAATATTTCAGTGGCATTAAGAAAGCATAGCTTTGTGCGCAAAAATTCATATTACTTCTGAATAATATACTGATCATAGACGACGAAGAAAAGCTCCGGCAATTGCTGAAACGCATCATTCACCTCGAAGGGTTTAATGTAGCGGAAGCCGGCACATTAAAGGAAGGAAGAAGACTCCTGGAAAAAACCGCTGTCGAGGTGATACTCTGCGATGTAAAACTGCCCGATGGCAATGGTGTTGATTTTGTAAAAGAGATCAGAACAAAATATCCGGCGGTTGAAATTATCCTCCTCACCGCCTACGGTAATATAACCGATGGGGTAATGGCTATGCGCAATGGCGCGTTTGACTACATCACAAAAGGTGACGATAATGATAAAATAATTCCCCTTTTGCACCGGGCACTTGAAAAGGGACAGCTCGCCAAAAAACTGGAACGGCTTCAGAAACAGGTTGGACAGCACTATTCGTTTGATAGTATTATCGGCGACTCCTTTGAGATCAGGGAAGCCATATCCCTTGCCAAAAAAGTTGCCGTGACGGATGCCACTGTTTTGCTGCTGGGGGAAACAGGTACCGGCAAGGAAGTGTTCGCCCAGGCCATTCATCAGTACAGTAACCGGGGTTCCAAAACGTTTATTGCTGTCAATTGCAGCGCATTCAGCAAGGAACTGCTGGAAAGTGAATTGTTCGGCCATAAGGCCGGGGCTTTCACCGGTGCCCTGAAAGATAAAAAGGGATTGTTTGAGGAGGCCGATGGCGGCAGCATTTTCCTTGACGAGATAGGTGAAATGCCGGTTGAATTGCAGGCCAAACTGCTCCGGGTACTGGAATCGGGAGAATTTATCAAAGTCGGGGACACCAAAACCACCCGGGTCAATGTTCGCATCATCGCCGCCACCAACCGAGATCTGCAGCAGGAAACAGAAACAGGTAATTTCCGTACCGACTTATTTTACCGATTGTCTGTTTTCCGGATCTCCTTACCCTCGTTAAGGGAAAGAATAAAAGATGTTCCGGCTCTGGCCCATCATTTCGCAGTCTTGTTTGCGGACCGGACAAACAAACCCGTTCCGGTTTTAAAAAAGGAATACCTGGAAGCATTACAGCGCTATAACTGGCCGGGTAATATCCGGGAGTTAAAAAATATCATTGAACGGTCCGTGATTCTGAATGAAGGAAATGAGCTGAATGAGGGGTGCCTTCCCATGGAATTACAGGTAACCGGCTCCGTTTACCCTGCTTTTGACCTGGCCGGAATCGAAAAAAACCATATCCAAAAGGTGCTGCGGCATACTAACGGGAACAAGACCGAAGCCGCAAGGCTGCTCAATATCGGTTTGACAACTCTCTACAGGAAGATAGAAGAATATAAAATTACCTGAACCACGGATGGCCGGTAACGCTGTCCTGGCTGCCCGTATTCCACTTCTTGCTTTTCATTTTGAAAACGCACCCTGCCAAAATGGAAGGGTTTTGCACCGTCTTCCTCTTTTCGGAAAATCGCTAAACAGCATCTAATCCCTATAAACCAACTGGTTATTTCTCACCAGTAATCGCTTATTCCAAACAGGCATTTCATTTGGCATCTTCAGATAAAAGTGTTTCAATGGACAAGAGTAAAAAAGGGATCGGTTACAGGATCGGGCTGCATATCATCATCCCCGTACTGTATTTCGGCGGTTCCCTGGTGGCATTGCTGATCAAATTGTTATAAAGGCGGCTGGTTTAACTGTCAACCCTGGTTGATTTTGATGACGACTGTCAGTGTAGTGCCGTAAGGATGTCATATTAAATCAATATCCCCCGGAATGACCTTTAAAGGACGAAAACGGGGCGAAAGAAATACTCTAATGCAATCACCCTGTTTATCGTGGGTTGGTTAACCATACTCGCCCTTGCTAACACTGTAATGATAAAATTCAAATTCATATCCCGCTAAATAGTAAATACAATGCTTACCATTATTCTTTTACTCACAGGATTGATCTGTTTCTGGATCTTTTTTAAAGCAACAGACTGGTTCGAAAAAATTTAACTGTTATGATGACCGTATTATTTATCCTGTCAATTTTCGTATTCGGGTACCTCGTTTACGTGTTGATCAACCCTGAAAAATTCTAACTGATGAACAGCGAAATCACAGGCACCATCCTCATCTTTCTTGTCACACTGTTGCTGGCCTACCCCCTGGGTAAGTGTATCGCAAAAGTGTTTAACGGGGAAAGGACCTTTACCAATTTCATGAACCCGGTGGAAAGATTCTTCTTCCGGGTCAGCGGTATTAACCCGGACGAAAACATGAACTGGAAACAGTTCCTGAAAGCCATGCTGACCATTAACATGCTGTGGTTGGTCTATGCCATGCTTTTACTGATCTTCCAGGATAAGCTGCCCATGAATCCCGATGGCAATCCCGGTCAGACCCCTGACCTGGCATTCAATACCGCCATCAGCTTCCTGGTGAACTGTAACCTGCAGCACTATTCCGGTGAATCCGGGCTGACCTACTTCACCCAGTTGTTCGTCATTACTTTTTTGCAGTTTGTCAGTGCCGCAACCGGGATTGCCATGCTGGTGGCCCTGTTCAACGGGATCAAAGAGAAAACAACCCAAAACCTCGGCAACTTCTGGAACTACTTTGTAAAAAGCATCACCCGGATCCTGTTGCCATTGTCCATCATTGTGGCGGTGATCCTGGCCTTCAACGGCACACCCACCAGCTATGATGGCAAGGACAGTATTGTCACCCTCCAGGGCGACAGTGTGCAGGTGTCAAGAGGACCGGCGGCGGGTATGATCGCCATCAAGCAATTAGGCACCAACGGCGGCGGATGGTTTGGCGTGAATTCAGCCCACCCGCTGGAGAATCCCAACTATATCACCAATGCCGTTGAAACCGTTTCAATAATTATTATCCCGATAGCGCTGGTTTTCGCCCTGGGTTTTTACCTTAAAAGGAAGAAACTGGCCAACGTGATCTTCGCAGTGATGACCACTTTATTCGTCCTCTTCTGCGCTATCAATATTTATTATGAAACAAAGGGCAACCCGGCTATCGATAAACTGGGTATTGCGCAAATGGCCGGCAGTATGGAAGGCAAGGAAGTGAGATTGGGTGCAGCGGCAACTGCCCTGTGGAGTGTGGCCACGACCTCCACTTCCAACGGTTCGGTGAACGGGATGCATGATAGTTTAACACCGGCATCCGGCGGGGTGTTACTGCTGGATATGATGATCAACGCCCTCTATGGGGGTGTGGGTGTAGGGCTGCTCAACTACTTCATCTTTATCATCATTGCCGTTTTCATCTCCGGGCTGATGGTAGGGCGAACCCCCGAATTTATGGGGCATAAAGTGGAAGCAAGGGAGGTGAAGATCGCGGCCCTGGTCACCCTGTTATCCGCATTTTTAATAAAAGGTTTCACCGCACTGGCAGCTTACCTGGTGGCCCATCACCCGGAAATAGGATGGGCCGTAAAACCAGGCGCCTGGTTGAACAACCCGTCCTATCACGGTTTTTCTGAAATGCTGTATGAATATACATCGGCCAATGCCAATAACGGCAGCGGCTTTGAGGGTTTGGGAGATAATAACGTGTTTTGGAATGTAACAACAGGAATTGTGCTGATAATAGGAAGATACCTTCCGATTATTGCGCCTGTAGCTATCATTGGCCTGCTGGCCAATAAAAAATTCATTCCGGAATCACCCGGCACCCTGCGTACCGACTCATACACTTTCGGTGCTATGACGCTGGCGGTTATCATCATTATTACCGCATTATCCTATCTGCCCGCACTGGCGCTGGGACCGATAGCTGAATATTTTTCACTGTATTAAGACATAATAAAATGGCAAAACATAAGCGTACGATACGATTATTTGAACCGGCCCTGGTAGGCACAGCTGTCAGGCAGTCCTTTGTAAAACTCAACCCCCGGCTGATGGTAAAGAACCCGGTGATGTTCACGGTGGAGATCGGTACCGCTGTAATGCTGGCGGTTACCCTGTACCAGCTGTTCACCGGGGATGCCTCACAAGGTGCAATATGGTACAACACAACCATCTTTGCGATCCTGTTGATTACGGTGCTCTTTGCCAACTTTGCGGAAGCCCTTGCTGAGGCAAGGGGAAAGGCACAGGCGGAGAGCCTGCGCCGTACAAGGGAAGATACTCCTGCCAAGAAAGTATTCACGGAAGGTGAAAAGTATGCAAATGAAGTGAAAGTGGTATCGTCCTCACAGCTTCGTAAAGGGGATCTCTTTATCTGCGAAGCCGGAGATGTGATCCCGCTGGACGGGGAGATCGTAGAGGGTATCGCCACGATTGACGAATCAGCCATTACCGGCGAATCGGCACCCGTGATCCGGGAATCCGGCGGCGATAAATCATCCGTGACAGGGGGCACAAAAGTGCTGAGCGACAAAATCAAAGTGAGAGTGACCACTGAGCCCGGCGAATCATTTTTGGATAAAATGATCGCCCTGGTGGAAGGCGCCTCCAGGCAAAAAACGCCCAATGAGATCGCGTTAACGATCCTGCTGGCCGCGTTCACACTCATATTTATCATAGTATGTGTTACACTGAAACCTTTTGCTGATTATGCCAACACGCCGATCACCATTGCGGCATTCATCTCCCTGTTTGTATGCCTGATCCCCACCACAATCGGTGGTTTGTTGTCTGCCATCGGTATTGCCGGAATGGACAGGGCGTTACGAGCAAATGTGATTGCCAAAAGTGGTAAGGCCGTTGAAACGGCCGGGGATATAGATGTACTGCTGCTGGATAAAACAGGTACCATCACCATCGGCAACAGGAAGGCCACTAATTTCTGGCCCGCCAATAATGTAGACATGACTGATTTTATCAGTAATTGTGTATTTGCCTCCCTGGCCGATAAAACGCCGGAGGGAAAATCTATAGTGGAACTGGCGGCAGAAAAGAATATCCATGCAAAGCAATTGCCTGCGAACACAAAAATGATCGACTTCACAGCAGAAACAAGAAGCAGTGGAGTGGACCTCCCCGACGGAATGATAATCAGAAAGGGTGCTTTTGACACTGTTAAAAAGATCACCGCGGGCAGTGGCAATCCCTTCCCTGAAGAAACAGAGAGCAGGGTCGCGCAGATCGCATCAAATGGCGGTACCCCACTGGTGGTTGCTGTAAATAACCGGGTACAGGGAGTCATTGAATTGCAGGATATCATCAAACCTGGTATACAGGAACGATTTGAACGGCTGCGTAAAATGGGCGTAAAGACGGTGATGGTGACAGGAGATAACCCGTTGACCGCAAAATACATTGCGGAAAAGGCCGGGGTGGATGATTTTATTGCCGAAGCCAAACCCGAAGACAAAATGAATTATATCCGCAAGGAACAGCAGGGAGGAAAACTGGTGGCCATGATGGGCGACGGCACAAACGATGCCCCGGCACTGGCACAGGCGGATGTGGGTGTATCCATGAACAGCGGTACCCAGGCTGCCAAAGAAGCCGGCAACATGGTGGACCTGGACAATGACCCTACCAAGCTCATTGAAGTGGTGGAGATCGGCAAGCAATTACTGATCACCAGGGGAACGCTGACCACTTTCTCCATTGCCAATGACGTGGCCAAGTATTTTGCCATCGTACCGGCGCTGTTCATTGCTTCCATTCCGGCATTACAGTCCCTGAACATCATGGGATTGAAAAGCCCGGAGTCGGCTATCCTGTCCGCGATCATATTCAATGCCCTGATCATACCCGCCTTGATACCGCTGGCACTGAAGGGGGTTCAGTACAGGCCGGTCGGTGCCAGTGCATTGCTGAGAAGGAACTTACTGCTCTATGGGATAGGCGGTATCATCGTTCCCTTTATCGGGATCAAACTGATCGATATGCTGCTCGGCCTTTTCATGTAATTATTAAATGAAGGAAAAAATGAAAAAGAACTTATTGATATCTGTTAAGCTGACACTGCTGCTGATCATACTTTGCGCCGTGTTGTATCCCCTGCTGATAGCAGGTATAGGTAAAGCCACTCCGGGTGGCGGAAAAGGAAAAACAGTTTCCGTGAACGGGAAAGTGGTGGGATATGAGAATGTGGGCCAAAAATTTACGGAGGACAAATACTTCTGGGGTCGCCCCTCTGCGGTGGATTACAATGCAGCCGGATCCGCCGGGAGTAATAAAGGACCATCCAATCCTGATTATTTGCAAATAGTGAAAGACAGGATCGACAGTTTCCTGGTGCATAACCCCGGCGTTAAGAAAGAAGATATCCCGGCCGACCTGGTGACTGCCAGCGGCAGCGGACTGGACCCGCACATCTCGCCCGCTTCGGCTTATGTGCAGGTAAAAAGGGTTGCCGCCGTGAGGAACCTGCCGGAAGATAAAGTGCGAACACTGGTGGAACAGCACATCGAAAAAACAATCCTGGGTCCTTCCGTGGTAAACGTACTTAAACTGAACATTGCTTTGGATAATTTAAAATAGAAGACAAAAAATTAATGAAGATGAAAAAGTTTTTAATTGGAACTGTTGTGTTGATGAGTGCCCAACTGATGGCACAGGATTCAACCGGTACGCTGACCATCAGCGGCTATGCAGAAGCTTATTACCAGTATGATTTTAATAAACCGGCCGACAATAACCGTCCCGGGTTTATCTACAGCCATAACCGGCACAACGAATTTAACCTGAACCTCGGTTTTATTAAGGCAAATTATACCGCTGATAGAGTCCGGGCGAACCTGGCATTGGCAGCCGGTACCTATATGAATGCCAACTATGCCGCTGAGCCCGGCGTTTTAAAGAATATTTTTGAAGCAAACGCCGGAATCAGGATCAGCAAGAAGAAAAGTCTGTGGCTGGATGCGGGTATTTTTGCTTCCCATATTGGTTTTGAAAGCGCCATTGCCAAGGATTGCTGGAACCTGACCAGAAACATCCTTGCCGATAATTCACCCTATTTTGAAGGAGCGGCCAAGATCACTTATACAACCGATGATGGCAAATGGATGCTGAGTGGCATGGCGCTGAACGGCTGGCAGCGTATTACCCGTGTAAGCGGCAATTCACGGATGAGCTGGGGTACGCAAATTCAATTCAAACCATCCGGAAAAGTATTGCTTAACTACAGCACGTTTATCGGGACGGATAAGCCGGATAGTGCCCGGTTGTCGAGGTTTTTCCATAACTTCTATGGCATTTTTAACATCACTGAAAAATGGGGGCTAATCGCAGGTTTTGATATTGGCACAGAAGAAAAATTCCCGGGCAGTGACAATAAGAACACCTGGTACTCACCGGCACTGATTGTAAAATATGCGGTGAATGATAAATGGGCCGTAGCCGGAAGGATTGAACACTATGTTGATAAGAATGGAGTGATGATCGCTACCGGTTCCCCCAATGGATTTCAGACCACCGGTTATTCTGTGAATATTGATCACAGCCCATTTAAAAATGTGCTGGTCCGGCTGGAAGCCCGGAACCTGAGCAGCAAGGATGATATTTTTATTAAACCTGCCGGTGCAACGAATAATAATACATTTGTTACATCGTCAATCGCCGTTTCTTTCTGATATGCCGGACAGTGAAGCAAATATATGGCTGGAGAAGATCCAGCAATCCCAAAAAGGAAAGCTGAAGATCTATATCGGCATGAGTGCCGGTGTGGGGAAGACCTATCGCATGCTCCAGGAAGCGCATACATTACTGCGCAACGGGGTGAATGTAAAAATCGGGTATATTGAAACGCACAACAGGAAAGAAACCCAGGAACTGGTAGAAGGATTACCCGTTATTCCCAGGCGGCAGGTTTTTTATAAGGGCAAACAACTCGACGAGCTGGATGTACAGGCCATTTTTTTATTACAGCCTGAAATCGTCATCATCGATGAACTGGCACATACCAATATTCCCGGGAGCAAAAATGAAAAAAGATGGCAGGATGTGATCGATATCCTGGAGGCCGGTATCGATGTGATCACCGCGGTGAACATTCAGCATATTGAAAGTATCAATGAAGATGTGAAGGATATCACCGGGGTGGAAGTGGCGGAACGGGTGCCGGACAAGCTCCTTCAAATGGCGGATGAAGTGGTGAACATTGATCTTACGGCCGATGAACTGATCACCCGGTTGAAGGAAGGGAAGATCTATGATCACAGTAAGGTACAGCAGGCCCTGCAGAACTTCTTCAAACCGGAAAAAATCCTTCAACTGCGTGAACTGGCATTGAAGGAAGTGGCGGGGCAGGTGGAAAGAAAAGTGGATTACGAGGTGACCGCCAGGGAAAGACCATTTAAACACGAGCATTTCCTCGCCTGCATTTCCACCAACCACGAGATTGCACAGCGCATCATCCGGAAGACGGGCCGTCTCGCTTCTTATTATAACAGCCAGTGGTATGTGCTTTACGTACAAACACCCAGGGAGGCAATGGACAGGATCCCGCTGGCAGCGCAACGGCACCTGATCAATAATTTCAAGACCGCGACCGAACTGGGGGCCGAAGTACTGCAGGTTAAACAAAATAATATTGCCAAAGCCATTATGGAGCTGGTGAAAGAAAAACAAATAACAACGGTATGCATCGGCAAACCTCACCTGAATCTGTTCCAGGTGATTCTCCGCACCAATGTCTTTAACCAGTTGTTAAAAACACTTTCCAAAAATGATGTGGACCTTATTATACTTTCCTGATGGCCGTTAAGCTCAAAAACAAAATCGCCCTGGGGGGTATTTTTCTTTTTACCCTGCTCATCCTGGTGGGTGCTGTCAGCTTCTTTTACTTTAACAGGCTTACCGAGGACTCCAAAGAAATAGTAAAAGATAATTACGAAACACTGAATTATTCACGGGAAATGATGCTGGACCTGGAAACATTAAGCGGCAGGGACAGTAGTATTGTCCTTAAAAATTTCGAATTAAATCTGCAGGCACAGGAAAAAAACATTACTGAACCGGGAGAAAAAGAAATGACCGTTTCACTGCGGAAACATTTCAACGCCTTAAAACAACAGGGAGGGATTGATTCTTTCCCCTCTTTGATCCGAAAGGACATCAGTGCCATTATGAAGGTAAACCTCCTTGCCATTGATAAAAAGAACCAGGCGGTACAGGCTTCCGCCCAACGGGCAAAAACAATTATAACGGTTTGCTTAACCGTCTGCCTGCTGCTGGGTTTTACCTTTCTGTTCAATTTCCCGTTCCTGGTTGCTTCTCCTATCGCCTCCCTGACAGAAGGCATCAAAGCCATTGCTAATAAGAATTACAGGCAACGAATACACCTGAACCGTAAGGACGAGTTTGGGGAACTGGCCGACGCATTCAACACCATGGCAGAACGGCTGGATGAATACGAACACAGTAACCTCGCAAAGATCGTTTTTGAAAAACAAAGAGCCGAAGCGGTCATTAATTCCCTGAAAGATGCCAGTATCGGTATTGATACTAAAGGAATAATCCTCTTTGCCAACCAGCAGGCCTTGTTCCTGCTGAGCCTGAAAGAACAGGATATCATCGGTCATTCCCAGGAGGATGTAAAAAAAAGCAATGACCTGTTCCGTTTCCTGGTAAACGAACAGAACAATATCCCTTTTAAGATCGTGGTGGAGGGAAAGGAAAATTATTTCACCAAGGAGATCATGGAGCTTACTCATGACAACCGGAAGACCGGGATTGTGATCGTATTGAAAAATATTACGCCCTTTAAAGAAATGGATGTGGCCAAAACAAATTTTATTGCAACCGTATCCCATGAACTGAAAACACCGCTGGCCTCATCTGATTTCAGTTTAAAATTGCTGGAAGATGAACGGGTCGGTACACTGACTTCCGAGCAAAAAGAACTGGTGCAAAGCCTGAAGGAGGATAATAAAAGACTTCTCCGTATACTCAGCGAACTGCTGGATATGTCGCAGGTAGAAAGCGGGAAAATACAACTGGACCTTCAGCCGGTGGCCCCTGCTGACCTGGTAAATAAGGCGATTGCCTCCATACAGAATGTCGCAAAGGAAAAAAACATCAGTATCAAAAATGAAATCACCGGATCACTTCCGCCAATCCATGCTGATGCTGATAAAACCACCTGGGTGCTCATTAATTTTCTCACCAATGCCATTCGTTATTCTGCAGAAAACACAGAGATTGTTGTTGCTGCGCGGCAAAAAGACAACAGCGTGGAATTTAGTGTGCAGGATTTCGGCAAAGGTATTGACCCGAAATATAAAGACAGGATCTTTGACCGTTACTTCAAAATACCGGGCACCCGGGAAGGTACGGGGCTGGGCCTGGCCATTTGTAAAGAATTCATTGAAGCCCAGGGGGGCCGGGTCGCTGTTGAATCAGCGCCCGGGAAGGGAAGCAGGTTTAGCTTTGTCCTTGGTTAAGGTTGTTCTTTTGCACAGAATCATTGACCGGTTCATTGCGTCAGCCGATGACAACCAGCCGCACCCCGCCAACACCCGGTGAAGAACCGGCTGTTGCTATCTCTTTATATTTCTTTATAAAATCATTATACCCCGTACCCTCCTTTTTACACCATGCTAATACCGGCCAGTTTACCTTTGGTCAATATTCAGGCAATGTTTAACCGTTTAACGATCGTCAGTAAACCATTACAATTCCTTATCACTATCTCAATGGTGGTGCTGGTGTCTGCTACCTGCTATTTGCTTTCTGTTTATATCGATTATAAGGTAGTGGCCTTTATCCTGCTGCTCACCGTTTCGCTGATCGCCATTGTATTTGATATCATTCCTGTGCTGGTTGCCGCCTCTCTCAGCGCCCTGGTCTGGAATTTCTTTTTTATCCGGCCCAAATTCACGCTGCATATCGGATCGGCTGAAGATGGCTTTTTATTCCTGATGTACTTCGTCATTGCCCTGATCAATGCCGTCTTTACAAACCGGGTAAAAAAGATCGAGAAGCAGGTCATGGAAAAAGAAGAAAAAGAGAAAATGGTAAAACTGTACAACACCCTGCTTAACTCCTTATCGCATGAGCTGAAAACACCTATTTCTGCCATCCTTGGGGCGACGGATAACCTCCTGGCTGAACCCTCCCTGCTTTCAGTTGAGAACAGGAAAGAACTCGTTGAGGGTATCTCTGTTGCCTCCCTCCGCCTGAATCAGCAGGTAGAAAACCTGTTGAGTATGTCAAGACTTGAATCGGGTTTTATTCAGCCCAAAAAAGACTGGACCGATATGAATGAACTGGTATATAATGTCACCGGTCGCCTGGAACAACAACTGAAAAACCGCAAAATACATATCAGTATCGAAGAGAACCTGCCATTATACAAACTGGATGATAATCTTATCGAACAGGTGCTCTATAACCTGTTGTACAATGCATCTGTGTATACCCCCGAATATGCGGAAATTTTTATCCGGGTAAAGAACAAAGCCGATAAATTGTATGAACTGGATACCATGGATCAGTTGAGAAGCAGTGTTAAAAAAGAGGTCAACTTGCTGATACTGGAAGTGGAAGACCGCGGGCCCGGTTTCCCCCCCGATGAGATCAGCAAAGTGTTTGATAAATTTTATCGCCTTAATAACTCGAAAACAGGCGGCACCGGGCTTGGTCTTTCTATCGTAAAAGGATTTGTGGAAGCCCATAACGGAACAGTTGTGCTCGAAAATGTTCCGCATGGGGCACGGTTTACGATCACGATACCTGCCGAGGCTTCCTATATCAATACCCTTAAAAATGAATAACGCTTCAATACTGGTAATAGATGATGAAATGCAGATTCGCCGGCTGCTGGAGATCACGCTGGAAAGTAACGGCTTTAAGGTGGAATCCGCTGAGTCGGCCAGGGAAGGTTTACGTATTGCTGCCAATCACCCGCCTGACCTTGTCATTCTGGACCTGGGTCTCCCGGATGACAGCGGCCACCATGTTCTAAAAACCCTGCGGGAATGGTATACCAAACCAGTCATTATACTTTCCGTGCAAAGCAGTGAAGAGGATATTGTAACTGCACTGGACAATGGCGCCAATGACTACCTGGTAAAACCCTTCCGCACGGGGGAACTCCTGGCGCGCATCCGTTCTGCATTGCGGACCAGGGCAACTGAAGAAAATGATCCGGTGGTGGATGCCGGTGAGCTGCAGATCGACCTGGCAGCCAGAACGGTAAAGAAAAATAATGAACTGGTCAGGCTGACAGCCACAGAGTACAGGCTCATCAGCCTGATGGCCCAGCATGACGGAAAGGTACTCACCCACCAGTACCTGTTGCGGGAAGTATGGGGGCCGGGTTATATTAACCAGTCTCAATATCTCAGGGTGTTTATCGCTCAGCTAAGAAAGAAAATTGAATCCGATCCGAATTATCCCGAATATATTGTTACTGAATCGGGTGTAGGCTACCGGTTCATTGCCGGAAAATAATCTCTGTCGCCTGAAATCAAAACGTTACTGTCGAATTGCCGCCAGTTGAACTGGTTAACTTTTACCCTTACGCTGATGGCCGGGGTTGGTTTGCAAAACAAGTCCTACATTCACAAAAAGAATAATTGCATGAAATGGATCCTCGCCCTAACCGGTTTTTTTACAAACTTCGCCGTTACCGCCCAGGACAGCATGAGCCTGCACTATAAGATCTACGATACCCGCACTAAACAAATCGTTTCGGTTGACAAGATCGTGGCGGATATGGCCGAAGCCGATGTGCTTTTTTTCGGTGAAGAACATAACGACAGCGCCGGGCATTACCTCGAGAACAGGATCTTCCGGGCCCTGCATGCGCAATATGGCGAGAACCTTGCCTTGAGCATGGAAATGTTTGAGACCGACAACCAGCTGGCGCTCGACGAATACCTCGCGGGGAAGATAGATGCGGCCCGTTTTGCAAAGGATGTACGCCTCTGGAGCAATTACCGCGATTACCGGCCGATGGTTGAATATGCCAAAGAAAAAAATATACCCGTCATCGCCGCCAACCCGCCGCGAAGGTATGTAACGCTGGTAGGCCGCCGCGGGATGAAAGCCCTCGATAGTTTATCGGCCGATGCTAAATACTTTTTACCCCCGCTGCCCTATGATACGCTCAGCGGCCGCTACCGCGAGAAATTCATGGACATCATGAAAGGCAGCCCCGGCGGTGAGAACCCCAAAGTGTATTACAGCCAGAGTCTTTGGGACGCGGGCATGAGCTACAGCATCTATCGTTTCTGGAAAAAGAACCGGG